>NZ_JACVZN010000001.1:0-398153 GCF_017151895.1 Staphylococcus sp. EG-SA-15
AAGAAAGATGAATCGAAAAATGCGAAAGAAATGAAGAAAATTTCAAAAGATGCGCAAGATCAAGACAATGATGATCATGGAGGTGGACATTAATGAATTTTCCATGGGATCAATTACTAGTTAAAGGTAACTGGATGATTACAATGGCACAAATTGGTGCCCCATTCTTAGTTATTGGTTTAATCGCAGTAATTACTTACTTTAAATTATGGAAATATCTTTACAAAGAATGGTTCACATCTGTAGACCATAAGAAAATCGGTATTATGTATTTAATCTGTGCCGTATTAATGTTCGTCCGTGGTGGTATTGATGCGTTACTTATTCGTGCGCAATTAACAGTACCTGATAACAAATTTTTAGAATCTAACCACTATAACGAAATTTTTAGTACACATGGTGTAATCATGATTATCTTCATGGCAATGCCATTTATCTTTGGTTTATGGAATATCGTTGTTCCATTACAAATTGGAGCACGTGATGTTGCATTCCCAGTATTAAACAACGTAAGTTTCTGGCTATTCTTTGCAGGTATGATTTTATTCAACCTGTCATTTATTATTGGTGGTTCACCAGCAGCTGGTTGGACAAACTATGCGCCACTAGCAGGTGAATTCAGTCCTGGTCCGGGTGTTAACTATTACTTAATAGCTATACAAATTTCAGGGCTTGGTACCTTAGCTACAGGTATCAACTTCTTTGTAACAATTTTAAGATGTAAAACACCAACTATGAAGTTTATGCAAATGCCAATGTTTACAGTAACAACATTTATTACTACATTAATTGTTATTCTTGCTTTCCCTCCTTTAACAGTAGCGTTAGCATTAATGACAACTGATAGAATATTTGACACAGCATTCTTCACAGTTGCACATGGCGGTATGCCAATGCTTTGGGCTAACTTCTTCTGGGTATGGGGGCACCCTGAAGTTTATATCGTTATCCTTCCAGCATTTGGTATTTACTCAGAAATTATCCCGACATTCGCTCGTAAGCGTTTATTCGGACATCAAAGTATGGTATGGGCAACTGCCGGTATCGCGTTCCTTAGTTTCTTAGTTTGGGTTCACCATTTCTTCACAATGGGTAATGGTGCGTTAATCAACTCATTCTTCTCAATTTCAACAATGCTGATTGGTATTCCAACTGGTGTGAAATTGTTTAACTGGTTATTAACATTATATAAAGGACGTATTACATTTGAGTCACCAATGCTATTCTCATTAGCATTTATCCCTAACTTCCTTTTAGGTGGTGTTACGGGTGTAATGTTAGCAATGGCATCAGCTGACTATCAATATCACAATACGTACTTCTTAGTAGCTCACTTCCACTATACATTGGTTACTGGTGTTGTATTTGCCTGCTTAGCTGGTTTAATCTTCTGGTATCCAAAGATGATGGGTTACAAATTAAACGAAACATTAAACAAATGGTGCTTCTGGTTCTTCATGATCGGATTTAACGTTTGTTTCTTACCACAATTCATTCTTGGATTAGATGGTATGCCACGTCGTTTATACACTTATATGCCATCAGATGGTTGGTTCTTATTAAACTTAATTTCAACTATCGGTGCATTATTAATGGCAATCGGATTCTTATTCCTTGTTGTTAGTATCGTATACAGTCACTTCAAATCTCCACGTGAAGCAACTGGAGATAACTGGGATGGCCTTGGTCGTACTCTAGAGTGGACTACTGCATCAGCAATTCCACCTAAATACAACTTTGCCATTACACCAGATTGGAATGACTACGACACATTTGTTGATATGAAAGAACATGGTCGTCATTACTTAGACAACCATAATTACAAAGACATTCATATGCCAAACAATACTCCTGTTGGATTCTGGATTGGTATCTTTATGACTATCGGCGGTTTCTTCTTAATTTTCGAAACTGTAATTCCAGCATTAATTTGTTTATTCGGTATTTTTGGTACTATGATTTATCGCAGTTTCCAAATCGATCACGGATATCATATCCCTGCTGCTGAAGTTGCTGAAACTGAAGCTAGATTAAGAGAAGCGCGTATTAAAGAAAGGGAGGCTGTAAGTCATGAGTCATGATACAAACACTATTGATTCACGCACACATGAAGGCGAATTAAATAAGCTTGGCTTTTGGATTTTCATTACAGCCGAATTTGCGTTATTCGGTACCCTATTTGCGACACTATTAACTTTGCAACATGGTGGCGATTATGCAGGTAAAATGACTACTGAGTTATTTGAATTGCCTCTTGTTTTAATAATGACGTTTGCATTATTATTCAGTTCTTACACATGTGGTATTGCTATTTACTACATGCGCCAAGAAAAACAAAAGTTAATGATGTTTTGGATGATCATTACGTTACTTTTAGGTTTAGTCTTTGTTGGATTCGAAATTTATGAATTCGCACACTATGCATCAGAAGGCGTTAACCCAACAATTGGTTCTTACTGGTCTAGTTTCTTTATCCTATTAGGAACGCATGGTTGTCACGTATCGCTAGGTATCGTTTGGGCCATTTGTTTATTAATCCAAATCCAACGACGCGGATTAGACAAATATAATGCGCCAAAATTATTTATAGTAAGTTTATACTGGCACTTCTTAGATGTTGTTTGGGTTTTCATCTTTACTGCCGTATATATGATAGGGATGGTGTATAGCGGATGAGTACAATAATGAAACATACTGTAGGATTTATCGCATCTATCGTATTAACGCTTTTAGCAGTATACGTAACACTATACACGTCATTAACATTCCACGCGAAGTTGACAATTATCTTTGGCTTTGCATTCGTCCAAGCAGGACTTCAATTATTAATGTTCATGCATTTAACTGAAGGTAAAGATGGACGTTTACAAACATTCAAAGTTATCTTTGCTCTTGTAATTACACTTTGTTTCGTTGTCGGAACATATTGGGTTATGCAAGGCGGTCACTCTTCACACTTATAAACAACATTTTAATAATGTAAAGTTTAACCAGCTAACACTTTTGTTAGCTGGTTTTTATTTTCCTTCAATTTTTAAATGGTTAAGTCCCCTTCTATATCTTATAAGACAATCATTATAATCAATTCAATTAATACATTAACAACCACAACTAATAAATATAGTAACTTCAAAATCCATATTTATGTCTAAAGATAATCTCAATGTTGTTCACGTCAATAAAATTATCCCTAGGTTTTTAAAAATTGTACATGTTTAAACAATCAAAAGTGTACATTATTAAATTATCATTTCCAGTTAGATTTAGAAAACATTCACACCACGCATGGACCAACGTATTCGTCTTCATTCATTTTAGTCTGATGCCAACTCACCAAATGATTTCCCCTTTTATCAGTTAACACATATTTTTAAACTCATCCTTCTTCAACCTTATACTTTAAACTTTTTACCACTATAAAAAAGAAGATATAACTCGTATACTGGTCAGATAAGGTCGATGCCTTAATGCCATATACATGTTATATCTTCTATATTAATTATTGAACAATAACACCCTTCGTATTGTAAGGTTTATTTTGTTTTAAAATATCATTATAAATATGTTTGATTCGAACTTCATTGTTTCCTTTTACATTTAATGCAAGTACAACTACATACTTATCATTATAGTAAACAGTAAAGACTTGTCCAAAGAATCCCCCGTTAAGTCTATTCAATGTTGGCTTAGCATAGAAACCATATCGATATTCATCTGGATACTTTTTCGTACCAAACTCATGTAATAATGGATTGGTTATTTTAGGACTGAATAATTTATATTGTTGTATTTGAGTAATTAATTTACCCATATCTGTTGGTGTCATATATAAATTACCTGCACCATAGTATTGGTCCAAAATATTAGGTCTTAAGAATGAAAGTCCTGTACTATTATAAGCATAACCTTTTGCTAGATATTTTTTAAAAGGTTGTTCATCATAAAATGCTGTGTGCTGAAGTTTTAAAGGATCTCCTATTTTTGTATAATAATTCTCAGCATAAGATTTACCTGTAACTTCTTCAATTACTTTCGCAAGTACTAAATAATTCCCATCGTTATACATATGCTTTTTGTATTTCTTAGGATCAATACCACGTTTTTGAATCGCTTTAACTGCTTGATCTAAATTTTTATAATCTTTTGAGGATTTATATTTATATAATCCACTTTGATGCAACATTAAATCTTTCAATGGGATAGGCTTAGATGTTTTAAACCATGGAAGGTATTTACTTACTGGATCATTGATATTTATTTTATGTTCTTCTTCTAACTGTTTTAACAGTAACCCTGTTGAAAATTTTTGAGCTGAACCTATTAAAAACATCGTATTCGGTGTGTTTTTAATACCTTTTTCAAAATCTTGATATCCATAACCTTTACTCATTTTCAATTTGCCATTTTCATATATAGCTACTGAACCGTTAAATAATGAACTTTGTAAATACTTGTCAATTTTCTTATATTTAGGATCCTTGCTATTATATACCTCTTTTAGTTTAGACGGCGCAACCTTTTCCTTATTACGATCCACTAAATATTTTTCATTGTCTGATAATTTTGTTTCCTTATGTATTGGGTCTATAGAATGTGTCTTCGTCTGTAATCGATGAAAAATTAACGCTATAGAAATAATGATAAATAATAGTACACACGCATGTATAACTAGTTTTACTTTATTAAATTTCATTTGATAATTGCCTCACAATGTATTCATTTTATATATTTAAATCGTTAAAAATTTGAATCTAGATGCCTAATAATACAACTTACAAAAATTAACTTATCATTCATTTATGCTTTACGCTACATAGTAATAAGTTTTTCTAATATGTTATCTATACAACAAAATTAATTATACCTTATCACTTTGTATAAATCACTCGAATTTATATTACGCCTTTAAATTTTTTAAGACATCATACTAAAGTCGCATTATATTTTTAAAAATGCTTTTTGATTTTAACAAAACATTCAAATTACAAGGAACTTTGACATAACATTTGTATTTTTTACTATAAAGTACTACAATTTAAGGCTATAATGTATTAGTAATGAAGTTGTATAAATATCGTTCAACTAATTATATTTTAAAATTATGATTATGATTTAACAAAAATTTAATATAGGAGCATCAATCATGAATAAATTTTTAAAATACTTTTTGATCCTTCTAGCATTGGTTCTCATTGTTGTTCCAATAGTCTTCGCTACGTTACTTTTTAAAACGTCCCAAGATGCATTCGAATCTTCTCAAGACAGCAAAAATGCTAATCGTCAATCCAACTTAAGAGATAATAAAGTCAATCCCGAAGAACAACCTATCTCTATTCTTTTCTTAGGTATCGATGATAACGATGGAAGAAGAAAAAAAGGACAGGATGCTGAACACTCTAGATCAGACGCTATGATTTTAACTACTTTTAATCAATCAAAACATCAAATTAGAATGCTTAGTATTCCACGTGATACTATCAGCTACATTCCTAAAGTTGGCTATTACGATAAGATTACCCACGCACATGCATATGGTGGTCCAATTGCCGCAATGGATTCGGTAGAAGCTACCATGAATGTACCTGTTGATTATTATGTGAGAGTCAATATGAAAGCATTTGTCGAGGCTGTAAATGAGCTTGGTGGCATATACTATGATGTGCCATACGACTTAAATGAACCTAACACAGATGATACTGGTAAGATTAAAATTAAAAAAGGGTACCAAAAATTAAATGGTGATGAGGCTTTAGCAGTTGCTAGAACTAGACATCATGATTCAGACTTAAAACGTGGACAACGTCAAATGGAATTAATTAAGATTTTATTCCAAAAAGCACAGGAAGTTGATTCTATTGATAAACTTGATAACGTGATTCAAATTGTAGGTAAAAATGCAAAGCATAATTTAACTAACTCTGAAATTAAAGCTTTAGCAAAAATGTACTTAACAAATGATGTTGAAATTAAAACTGCGCAATTAAAAGGTAAAGATGATATGTTAAATGGTATTTACTATTATCATCCAAGTGTTGAAAGCATTCAAAAATATGCAAACTTACTTCGTAAAGACTTAGAATTATCACCTATTAATGATAAAAATGATTTCTTAGATCAACGTGTCATTAATCATTATGGTTCATTAATACCGTTAACGCCTTTAGATAGTAGTTTATTGAGAAAAGAACAAAATGATACGACAGATAAAGATAAATCTTCGAATAATACTGACGACAGTAATAATAGTAATAACAACAATGGTGTCAATAATCAGCAACAACCTACTACGGGTCAAAACACTAACCAAGATCAAGGTAATATTCAACAAACGCCACAAGCTTCAAATAACCAAAATGGTGTTGTAAATTAATATTATATGACGATTAACATTTACTATTTATGAAAGGAGCATCATACATGAGTAGAAAAACATACGAAAAGATTGCAAATATAAATGGCATGTTTAATATGTTAGAACAACAAATCATTCATAGCCAAGATATGGCTCATTTTAGAAGTGAATTTTTTTACGTCAATCATGAGCATCGAGAAAACTATGAAGCACTCCTAATTTATTACAAAAATAGTATCGACAATCCTATTGTAGATGGTGCATGTTATATTTTAGCCCTACCTGAAATTTTCAATAGTGTTGATGTTTTCGAATCAGAGTTACCATTTTCATGGGTATATGATGAAAATGGCATTACCGAAACAATGAAATCACTTAGCATTCCATTACAATATTTAGTTGCAGCAGCTTTAGAAGTAACTGATGTGAATATATTTAAGCCTTCAGGATTTACAATGGGAATGAATAATTGGAATATTGCTCAAATGCGAATCTTTTGGCAATATACAGCAATTATTAGAAAAGAAGCACTATAACATTAATAATTAATTAGCTATAAAGATGATTCACAACAAACATCTTTATAGCTTTTTTATGTCTAATTATTTTTGAGGAAAATAACAATCGTTATTCTATGTTATTATTAGTAAATTAAATGTAAATGATTTTGTTAGGATGTGGAGGAATTTTATGTTTTCAAAAGTAAACAATCAAAAGATGTTAGAAGATTGCTTCTATATAAGAAAGAAAGTGTTTGTAGAAGAACAAGGCGTCCCTGAGGAAAGTGAAATTGATGAATATGAATCTGAATCTATTCACCTCATTGGATATGATAATGGACAGCCAGTTGCCACTGCTCGAATACGCCCTATTAATGAAACAACTGTCAAAATAGAACGAGTAGCTGTGATGAAATCACATCGTGGACAAGGAATGGGTAGAATGCTTATGCAAGCTGTAGAATCATTAGCTAAAGATGAAGGTTTTTACGTAGCTACTATGAATGCCCAATGTCATGCTATCCCATTTTATGAAAGTTTAAACTTTAAAATGAGAGGTAATATATTTCTTGAGGAAGGCATCGAGCATATTGAAATGACAAAAAAGTTAACCTCGCTTAATTAAAAAAAGTTGTATCTATTTTAGAAACATTTGTAATAAACCAATTCTTAAATTGACATCAATTCTATTTGATTTGTCACGTCACCATTGAGATTCAAAATTTTTTTCATTTTTTTACAGTGAAAATGTAAATTAAGAGTATATTACAAATTGGTTAAATACGCACAGGTATATAAAACAGGTACTATAATGTTAGTAATAATTAATAAATGTTAGGAGTAATAAATAGAATGGCGAAAAAATTCAATTACAAACTACCATCAATGGTTGCATTAACGCTTGTAGGTTCAGCAGTCACTGCACATCAAGTTCAAGCAGCTGAGACGACACAAGATCAAACTACTAATAAAAACGTTTTAGATAGTAATAAAGTTAAAGCAACTACTGAACAAGCAAAAGCTGAGGTAAAAAATCCAACGCAAAACATTTCTGGCACTCAAGTATATCAAGACCCTGCTATTGTCCAACCAAAAACAGCAAATAACAAAACAGGCAATGCTCAAGTAAGTCAAAAAGTTGATACTGCACAAGTAAATGGTGACACTCGTGCTAATCAATCAGCGACTACAAATAATACGCAGCCTGTTACAAAGTCAACAAGCACTACAGCACCTAAAACTAACACTAATGTTACAAATGCTGGTTATAGTTTAGTTGATGATGAAGATGATAATTCAGAAAATCAAATTAATCCAGAATTAATTAAATCAGCTGCTAAACCTGCAGCTCTTGAAACGCAATATAAAGCCGCAGCACCTAAAGCTGCAACTACATCAGCACCTAAAGCTAAAACTGAAGCGACACCTAAAGTAACTACTTTTAGCGCTTCAGCACAACCAAGATCAGCTGCTGCAGCACCAAAGACGTCTTTACCTAAATATAAACCTCAGGTAAATTCATCAATTAATGATTATATTCGTAAAAATAATTTAAAAGCACCTAAAATCGAAGAAGATTACACATCTTACTTCCCTAAATACGCATACCGTAACGGTGTTGGCCGTCCTGAAGGTATCGTAGTTCATGATACAGCTAATGATCGTTCGACGATAAATGGTGAAATTAGTTATATGAAAAATAACTATCAAAACGCATTCGTACATGCATTTGTTGATGGGGATCGTATAATCGAAACAGCACCAACGGATTACTTATCTTGGGGTGTCGGTGCAGTCGGTAACCCTAGATTCATCAATGTTGAAATCGTACACACACACGACTATGCTTCATTTGCACGTTCAATGAATAACTATGCTGACTATGCAGCTACACAATTACAATATTATGGTTTAAAACCAGACAGTGCTGAGTATGATGGAAATGGTACAGTATGGACTCACTACGCTGTAAGTAAATATTTAGGTGGTACGGACCATGCCGATCCACATGGATATTTAAGAAGTCATAATTATAGTTATGATCAATTATATGACTTAATTAATGAAAAATATTTAATAAAAATGGGTAAAGTGGCGCCATGGGGTACGCAATCTTCAACTACCCCTACTACACCATCAAAACCAACAACACCGTCGAAACCATCAACTGGTAAATTAACAGTTGCAGCAAACAATGGTGTCGCACAAATCAAACCAACAAATAGTGGTTTATATACTACTGTTTACGACAAAACTGGTAAAGCAACTAATGAAGTTCAAAAAACATTTGCTGTATCTAAAACAGCTACATTAGGTAATCAAAAATTCTATCTTGTTCAAGATTACAATTCTGGTAATAAATTTGGTTGGGTTAAAGAAGGCGATGTGGTTTACAACACAGCTAAATCACCTGTAAATGTAAATCAATCATATTCAATCAAACCTGGTACGAAACTTTATACAGTACCTTGGGGTACATCTAAACAAGTTGCTGGTAGCGTGTCTGGCTCTGGAAACCAAACATTTAAGGCTTCAAAGCAACAACAAATTGATAAATCAATTTATTTATATGGCTCTGTGAATGGTAAATCTGGTTGGGTAAGTAAAGCATATTTAGTTGATACTGCTAAACCTACGCCTACACCAACACCTAAGCCATCAACACCTACAACAAATAATAAATTAACAGTTTCATCATTAAACGGTGTTGCTCAAATTAATGCTAAAAACAATGGCTTATTCACTACAGTTTATGACAAAACTGGTAAGCCAACGAAAGAAGTTCAAAAAACATTTGCTGTAACAAAAGAAGCAAGTCTAGGTGGAAACAAATTCTACTTAGTTAAAGATTACAATAGTCCAACTTTAATTGGTTGGGTTAAACAAGGTGACGTTATTTATAACAATGCAAAATCACCTGTAAATGTAATGCAAACATATACAGTAAAACCAGGCACTAAATTATATTCAGTACCTTGGGGCACTTATAAACAAGAAGCTGGTGCGGTTTCTGGTACAGGTAACCAAACTTTTAAAGCGACTAAGCAACAACAAATTGATAAATCTATCTATTTATTTGGAACTGTAAATGGTAAATCTGGTTGGGTTAGTAAAGCATATTTAGCTGTACCTGCTGCACCTAAAAAAGCAGTAGCACAACCAAAAACAGCTGTAAAAGCTTATACTGTTACTAAACCACAAACGACTCAAACAGTTAGCAAGATTGCTCAAGTTAAACCAAACAACACTGGTATTCGTGCTTCTGTTTATGAAAAAACAGCGAAAAACGGTGCGAAATATGCAGACCGTACGTTCTATGTAACAAAAGAGCGTGCTCATGGTAATGAAACGTATGTATTATTAAACAATACAAGCCATAACATCCCATTAGGTTGGTTCAATGTAAAAGACTTAAATGTTCAAAACTTAGGCAAAGAAGTTAAAACGACTCAAAAATATACTGTTAATAAATCAAATAACGGCTTATCAATGGTTCCTTGGGGTACTAAAAACCAAGTCATTTTAACAGGCAATAACATTGCTCAAGGTACATTTAATGCAACGAAACAAGTATCTGTAGGCAAAGATGTTTATTTATACGGTACTATTAATAACCGCACTGGTTGGGTAAATGCAAAAGATTTAACTGCACCAACTGCTGTGAAACCAACTACATCAGCTGCCAAAGATTATAACTACACTTATGTAATTAAAAATGGTAATGGTTATTACTATGTAACACCAAATTCTGATACAGCTAAATACTCATTAAAAGCATTTAATGAACAACCATTCGCAGTTGTTAAAGAACAAGTCATTAATGGACAAACTTGGTACTATGGTAAATTATCTAACGGTAAATTAGCATGGATTAAATCAACTGATTTAGCTAAAGAATTAATTAAGTATAATCAAACAGGTATGACATTAAACCAAGTTGCTCAAATACAAGCTGGTTTACAATATAAACCACAAGTACAACGTGTACCAGGTAAGTGGACAGATGCTAACTTTAATGATGTTAAGCATGCAATGGATACGAAGCGTTTAGCTCAAGATCCAGCATTAAAATATCAATTCTTACGCTTAGACCAACCACAAAATATTTCTATTGATAAAATTAATCAATTCTTAAAAGGTAAAGGTGTATTAGAAAACCAAGGTGCTGCATTTAACAAAGCTGCTCAAATGTATGGCATTAATGAAGTTTATCTTATCTCACATGCCCTATTAGAAACAGGTAACGGTACTTCTCAATTAGCGAAAGGTGCAGATGTAGTGAACAACAAAGTTGTAACTAACTCAAACACGAAATACCATAACGTATTTGGTATTGCTGCATATGATAACGATCCTTTACGTGAAGGTATTAAATATGCTAAACAAGCTGGTTGGGACACAGTATCAAAAGCAATCGTTGGTGGTGCTAAATTCATCGGCAACTCATATGTAAAAGCTGGTCAAAATACACTTTACAAAATGAGATGGAATCCTGCACATCCAGGAACACACCAATATGCTACAGATGTAGATTGGGCTAACATCAATGCTAAAATCATCAAAGGCTACTATGATAAAATTGGCGAAGTCGGCAAATACTTCGACATCCCACAATATAAATAAGCAACATGAACATAGGATCAAAAGTCATCCCCCACTATCAATCATGGGGGATGACCTTTGATCCCTTTTTTATACATACACAAGCAAAAATAGCGGTGATTGTTTACCATCAATTTTAACAATCACCGCTACTTTTGCTTGTAATTCATGATTCAATTTTTATTGTGTGCACAATGACACTAAATTATGTGTTTGCTATTGTCGTGTTACAACGATATGCGTCGTTGATTTAACTTATCAAGTAATTGATTTAAATTGTCTAATTCGACTTCCGATAAACATTGACATCTTGCTTCAATCAATTCGCAACGTGCATTATTTATTTGTGAAATTAATGTACGTGCTTGATCAGTCAAAATTAATTCTTTACATCTTAAATCTTCGCTAGATTGTTGACTTGTGATGTACCCTTTCAAAACTAATTTCTTAATCCACCTTGAAACTATAGATTGTTCCCTGCTAATCTTCATCGTCAAATCATACTGTGATAAGCGATCGTAATTAAATAAAATACGGAGAAGTTCTAGCTGTTCAGATGTGATATCCGTGCGTTGTCCAAATCTTCTATTCACTAAGTTTAAGTCATTGTTAGTCAGTGTAATAAGTTTTTCAAGTTGTTTATACATGTTGTTCTACTCCACTACATATTATTTATAATATTATATGCTTTTTTTATAATTTTTACAATACTATTCGACACAATAGACAAATTTGTTGCATAACTAATACAAAATATAATAAATTAGTAAGAGTCTTATGGACATAAAGGAGATAAAATATGACTTCATTAAAAGAGAGAGATTATTTTTTTGACAACGCAAGAGCAATTTTAATATTATTAGTCGTATTTGGACATATGTTACAACCCTACACTAGTGGCGATAAATATTTATCAGCATTATACCTAGTTATTTATAGTTTCCATATGCCAACATTTTTGTTTATATCTGGTTATTTCGCGAAAAATATTGATAAACCATACTATTTAGAAAAAATTTCAAAACGTTTGATAGTACCTTATATGATATTTTTTGCATTCTTTTCAATTTATTATTTCTTAACAGGTAAAAGTGACGAATTACAACTTGATCCTTTTAACCCAGTATTTGCGTTATGGTTTTTGATCACGCTATTTTTCTTTCATGTCATTTTAGTAATAGTTAGAAGATTTAATCCATATAAAGTGCTATCAGTTTCAATTATTATATCTATTGGAGCAGGTTTTTCAGATAACATCGATAGCTACTTAAGCATTTCAAGGACAATCGTATTTTTCCCAATATTTTATCTAGGTTACATTTTCACCAAAAAACATACGGCTATTTTTAAAAATAAAAAACTAATACCAGTATCTATCATTACCTTTATTTTGTTTTTTATCGTTTACGTGATTCATCCTATCAATGCAGATTGGTTATTGGGAAGTTCACCATATACTTCACTTGAAAATGAAGGACAGAGTATATTCAGTCCTTTTAAACGACTTATATTATATGGAATTATATTAATCGCAATGACTGCGTTTCTAAATTTAATGTCAACAAAGAAAAAATTATATACTTATATTGGTAGTCGTACGCTATACGTATATTTATTACATGGTTTAATTATTGGCATTGTTAGAGGATTTGAATGGTACCCATTCGATAATCCTATATCATTAATGACTTATCTTTATTTAATAAGTATATCTGTAATCATCGTATATGTATTATCTACAAACTTTGTTTGTAAATGGACAAATCCAATAATTAATTTACAAAGACCATCACAGTTTAAAGATTCATAATTTTATACTGTCTAAGTACATTAACTGTAACCACTTTATTCATTTTGAAAAGTAGTTACTACAGTGTATTTAGACATTTTTCGTTTTTCAAATAAAGCTTAAGTAATTTACCCTTTTTTGCTTTAAAAGTATGTTATGATATTATTAATTTCTAAATTTTTAGACAATATTTGATTTATATTTGAGGTGTCACAAATGAAACTTTCTTTAAATTCTAATTCTAAATATTTAAGAGCACCAAGTATTCGCCAATTTTCAAATCGTATGAATAATTTGGATGATTGTGTTAATTTAACTATTGGCCAACCAGACTTCCCGATGCCTGATGTTGTGAAAAAGGCATATATTGATGCTATTAACAATGACAAGACATCATACTCTCACAATAAAGGGTTATTAGAAACTCGCGAAGCAATTAGTCAATACTTCAAAAATCGTTATCATTTTTCCTATGATCCTGAAGAAATTATTGTGACAAATGGAGCAAGTGAAGCAATAGACACAACGTTACGTTCTATCATAGAGCCTGGAGATGAAATTATAATACCGGGACCAATTTATGCAGGCTACATACCACTCATCGAAGTACTAGGTGGTAAACCAATTTATATTGATACAACAGCAACACAATTTAAAATTACACCTGATGCATTAGAAAGTCATATTTCTCCAAAGACAAAAGCTGTCTTGTTAAATTATCCGACTAATCCAACTGGCGTAGTTTTAAAAAGAAATGAAGTTTTAAATATCGTAAATGTATTAAAAAAATATCCGATATTTATTATTAGCGATGAGATTTATGCTGAAAATACATTTAGTGGTAAACATGTATCCTTCGCTGAATTTGAAGACATTCGTGATCAATTAATATTAATTGGTGGTTTAAGTAAATCACACTCAGCAACCGGAATAAGAATTGGTTTTCTATTAGGACCTCAATATTTGATTGATAAATTAACATTTATGCACGCCTATAATTGTATTTGTGCCAATGTTCCAGCTCAAATAGCATGTATAACAGCACTTAACGAAGGATTAGAAGCTCCTAAATATATGAACGAAGCTTATGTAGAACGAAGAAATTATTTAGTATCTGAATTAACTAAATTAGGTTTTGAGATTACCGCTCAACCTGAAGGCGCGTTTTATATTTTCCCAAGTATTAAACATATCACCGATGACGATTTCGAATTTTGTGTCGATTTACTTGAATCAACACATTTAGCAATCGTTCCAGGCTCATCCTTTACAGAATTCGGTAAAGGATTTGTAAGGATTTCCTATGCTTATGAAATGGATGTTTTAAAAGAAGGTATGAAGAGACTTGCTAAATATTTAAATACTAAATAAAAATGATATGTTGAACTGGACGTCGTGAACTAAATTCATAGTACGTTCAGTTTTTTATATTCTATAAGTTTTAAATAATACTCTATAGAGACTGTAAATACTACCGAGTTATATTCCTCTCCTTTAAACACCTCACTCAAAATGATTCTATCAAAAGGTTTTAATATGCTAACTTATAATTGTTCTTCGAAACTTAAGCACTCAAATAATATATCACCATTCATATTAATCTACCTTTGGCCAAACAATTATTATTCAAAAGTTACTATTTATTATTATAAACAAATACTTTCCATTCGCTCTCAATTCCTTTCTTATTTATTCTTTTAGATAAATGCAAACAATTGACGATCTTATCAATTTAACTCAATTGAATAAAGTATAATACAATTCAATTTTAATCCCCTTAATGTTTTTGTAAACTCTAATCTTTACAAAAACTTTTTAATTTATTTATATATTCTTATTGACTTAAAAATTTTTAGTGTTATATTTAACTTGTAAATAAATTTTTTGGAGGTTTTTAGATGAAAGGTAAATTTTTAAAAGTTAGTTCTTTATTCGTTGCAACTTTGACAACAGCGACACTTGTGAGTTCTCCAGCAGCAAACGCGTTATCATCAAAGGCTATGGACAATCATCCACAACAAACGCAGTCAAGCAAACAGCAAACACCTAAGATTCAAAAAGGCGGTAACCTTAAACCATTAGAACAACGTGAACACGCAAATGTTATATTACCAAATAATGATCGTCACCAAATCACAGATACAATGAATGGTCATTATGCACCCGTAACTTATATTCAAGTTGAAGCACCTACTGGTACATTTATTGCTTCCGGTGTAGTTGTAGGTAAAGATACTCTTTTAACAAATAAACACGTCGTAGATGCTACGCACGGTGATCCTCATGCTTTAAAAGCATTCCCTTCTGCAATTAACCAAGACAATTATCCAAATGGTGGTTTCACTGCTGAACAAATCACTAAATATTCAGGCGAAGGTGATTTAGCAATAGTTAAATTCTCCCCTAATGAACAAAACAAACATATTGGTGAAGTAGTTAAACCAGCAACAATGAGTAATAATGCTGAAACACAAGTTAACCAAAATATTACTGTAACAGGATATCCTGGTGATAAACCTGTAGCAACAATGTGGGAAAGTAAAGGAAAAATCACTTACCTCAAAGGCGAAGCTATGCAATATGATTTAAGTACAACTGGTGGTAACTCAGGTTCACCTGTATTTAATGAAAAAAATGAAGTGATCGGAATTCATTGGGGCGGTGTACCAAATGAATTTAATGGTGCGGTATTTATTAATGAAAATGTACGCAACTTCTTAAAACAAAATATTGAAGATATCCATTTTGCCAACGATGACCAACCTAATAACCCAGATAATCCTGATAACCCTAACAATCCTGATAACCCTAACAACCCAGATGAACCAAATAACCCTGACAACCCTAACAACCCTGATAATCCAGACAATAGCGATAACAATAATTCAGACAACCCTGACGCTGCATAAACTTCATCTTAATTTAGATTTAGTAAATAGAAGCAAAGTCTTAGCAACGTAAAATATTTTGATTTAAATGGAGGGTATTATATGAATAGTTCATGTAAATCTAGAGTATTCAATATTATAAGCATCATAATGGTTTCAATGCTTATTTTATCACTAGGCGCATTTGCTAATAACAATAAAGCCAAAGCCGATACACACTCTAAACAGCTAGAAATTAATGTTAAGAGTGACAAAGTACCTCAAAAAGTAAAAGATCTAGCACAACAACAATTTGCTGGTTATGCTAAAGCATTAGATAAACAAAGTAATGCAAAAACTGGTAAATATGAACTTGGCGAAGCTTTTAAAATTTATAAATTTAATGGTGAAGAAGATAATAGTTACTATTATCCAGTTATAAAAGACGGTAAAATTGTTTATACTTTAACACTTAGCCCTAAAAATAAAGATGATTTAAACAAATCAAAAGAAGACATGAATTACAGTGTTAAAATTTCAAACTTCATCGCTAAAGATTTAGACCAAATTAAAGATAAAAATTCAAATATCACTGTTCTTACTGATGAAAAAGGGTTTTATTTTGAAGAAGATGGCAAAGTTAGATTAGTAAAAGCTACGCCTCTACCTGGTAATGTAAAAGAAAAAGAAAGTGCTAAAACAGTTTCAGCAAAATTGAAACAAGAGTTAAAAAATACAGTAACACCTACTAAAGTTGAAGAAAACGAAGCGATACAAGAAGATCAAGTTCAATATGAAAATACATTAAAAAACTTCAAAATTAGAGAACAACAATTCGATAACTCATGGTGTGCAGGATTCAGTATGGCAGCATTATTAAATGCAACTAAAAATACAGACACTTATAATGCACATGATATTATGCGTACATTATACCCTGAAGTAAGTGAGCAAGACCTTCCTAATTGTGCAACATTCCCTAATCAAATGATTGAATACGGTAAATCACAAGGCAGAGATATTCATTATCAAGAAGGCGTACCATCATATGAACAAGTTGATCAACTTACAAAAGATAATGTAGGAATTATGATCCTTGCACAAAGTGTATCTCAAAACCCTAATGACCCACATTTAGGACATGCGCTAGCAGTTGTTGGTAATGCTAAAATTAATGACCAAGAAAAACTTATTTACTGGAATCCTTGGGATACAGAATTATCAATCCAAGATGCAGATTCAAGCCTATTACATTTATCATTCAATCGTGATTATAACTGGTATGGTTCAATGATAGGTTACTAAAAAGTAATATAGATATTGATTAAAGGCAGGTAAAACTATGTATCAACTACAATTTATAAATTTAGTTTACGACACAACCAAACTCACACATCTAGAACAAACCAATATCAATTTATTCATTGGTAATTGGAGTAATCATCAATTACAAAAATCAATTTGTATACGTCATGGCGATGATACAAGTCACAATCAATATCATATTCTTTTTATAGATACGGCACATCAACGCATTAAATTTTCATCTATTGATAATGAAGAAATCATTTATATTCTTGATTATGATGATACACAGCATATCCTCATGCAAACGTCATCCAAACAAGGTATTGGCACTTCGCGACCAATCGTTTATGAGCGCTTAGTATAACTAATTTAAATGATTTCACTTCATAAAGCGGGTTGGCGAGAATTCAATTTCTCACCAGCTCGTTTTTTCATTGTAATAATAATCTTTAACATTTATTCTTTCTCTATTAATTTTTCTCAAACTATCTTATCTTTATGATAATTAATTAAAATGCCCTTTTAAATTCTTATAAAATAAAAAAGCCACCTATCGTCGCTAATAAACGACGCAAGTGACTTAATATCATATTCAAAATAACTTATGGGAATTTAGGGAATTGATCGAAGTCAGGATCACGTTTTTCTTTAAACGCATCACGGCCTTCTTTCGCTTCATCAGTTGTGTAATAAAGCAATGTTGCATCCCCAGCCATTTGTTGTAAACCAGCTAAACCATCTGTGTCAGCATTCATAGCTGCTTTAAGGAATCGTAACGCTGTTGGTGAGTGTTTCATAATCTCTTTACACCATTGCACAGTTTCATCTTCAACTTTCTCTAAAGGTACCACTGTATTTACTAGACCCATATCTAAAGCTTCTTGTGCATTGTATTGACGACATAAGTACCAAATTTCACGTGCTTTCTTATGTCCAACGATACGTGCTAAATATCCTGAACCATAACCCGCATCAAATGAACCTACTTTAGGACCAGTTTGTCCAAAAATAGCATTATCAGCAGCAATCGTTAAGTCACAAACAACATTTAGTACATTACCGCCACCTACAGCATAACCTTTTACCATCGCGATAACCGGTTTTGGAATAATACGAATTAAACGCTGTAAATCTAATACATTTAAGCGAGGGATTTGGTCTTCACCTACATAACCACCATGTCCACGTTTCTTCTGGTCACCACCAGAACAGAATGCTAAATCACCTTCACCAGTTAATACGATAACTGAAACGTTTTGATCATCACGTGCACGTGAAAATGCGTCAATCATTTCAGCAACTGTTTTAGGTGTAAACGCATTGCGTACTTCAGGGCGATTTATTGTTACCTTAGCAATCCCTTCGTAAAATTCATATTTGATTTCATCATATTCTCTAAGTGTTTCCCATTGTCTGTTAGTCATTTTGCTCCTCCTTTAAAAATCCTAATATCATTGTATCAAATTCATCACTATCTTCCACATGAATTGTATGACCTGTAGCAGAAATTAATTTACATTTACTATTAGGAATTAAATTTGCCATTTTTTTCGCAATCTGTACAAATTTTTCATCATATTCTCCAGCTAATATTAATGTTGGTACTTTAATTTCTTTCAGGCGCGGCCATAAGTTTGGCATTTGACCTGTACCATAATCTCTTAATGCTTTGGCCATTTTATGTGGCGATTGAGACAATCGTTGTTGTCTTATTTGATGTTGTATTTCAACTGGTAATTCTAGTTGCGATTGAAATAATGGCAACTTTTCCCAATCATTAACAAATAATTCAATACCTGCTATGTCTAATACTTTAGCACGTGCATCATCAACAAGACGGCGTTCCAATTGATTTGCTTCTTCTTTAATACCTGGTGACGTACTTTCTAATATCAAATTAGATATAGGGATGTGACCATTAATTGCATAATATAATGCAACACGCCCACCCATTGAATATCCAAACAATGTTATTGATTTATCTTTATATTTATCTAAAATTCGGTCTAACAACGTCGTAATATAATCAAAATTCCACGTTTCATCCATTGAAGACTGATCTTCGCCATGTCCTGGTAAGTCTATAGTGATGACATGACAGATATCAGTATATTTATCGATGTGATTATAATAAGTACGACTGTCGCTAAGAAAACCATGCAGTAATACTAAAACTTGATTGGTCTCAACGTTTGCTTCATAGTATTTATAATGTGTCATGAATCATTTCACTCAATTTCTGATATAAAATTTGATGCTGTTTAAAGTTATCTTCGCGATTCGTTATCAATTCATAAATCGTCGAAGTTTCAGATAATAATGTGGCATTTTTAAATTCTGAAACACTGTTAAAACGTTTAAAATCGAATTGATATAACTTAGCTGTATACTCGAAATCCAATCCCGTCGGTGTGCCAAACAACCGTTCAAAATAGTCGGTTGCACTTTCTTTTTGTGGTAAATATGAAAAAATACCGCCACCATCGTTGTTCAATAATACAATATTCATCTGAATATTATTTAATTTTGACATTAATAGTCCATTCATATCATGATAAAATGACAAATCACCTATCAATAATGTTATTCGTTTATGCACAGCCATACCCAGTGCAGTTGAAACGATACCATCAATACCATTCGCACCACGATTCGCATAGACATCTATATTTTTATTCAATAACAAGTTATCTACATCTCTGATAGGCATACTATTACTAATAAATAACGCATCTTTTTCAGATGTTTTCTTAATCAATTCACCAACGAATGCACTCTCATCTGTAGCTTGTTCCAAATAACATTTAATTTCTTTACGCCCTTTTTTCTCTAAGCATTGCCATTTTTCTAACCAACTTACGCGATTAACTGTCGTGTCTTCCATTAATGACCTAAAGAAATCATTCGCAGAAATCTCATATGAAATATCTGGTGCTATTGGAAAGACATCAATCTTATCATTGTTTTGCACTAATATTTGAAATGCATCAGTTTTCTTTAACCATTGATTCAACTTTTTAGAAATCACTGGTTTCCCAACACGAATTACGAAATCCACATTTAAGTCTAAGCCGCTTCTAAACAGCAAATCATATGTACAGATAACATTCGGATGATCAAATTTTCTTAAATGACTTAAAGGATCAGCTAAAATAGGCAAATCATATATCGTTGAATACGTTAGTATTTGATCAACTTCTTGGTGCTGCATATCCCCTACAATAATTAAACCTTTTTTCTTATTTAAAATGTGTCTTAATGCCGATGCATCTATACTTTTTTGATAGTGCGGTAAAATCTTCATCTCAGAAGTTAACAATTCTGTTGCATTCAAATCAGGTGTTAACGGATCTCTAAATGGCAAGTTAAAATGAATTGGCCCTTTATGTGGTCCATATAAATATTGACTAGCAATTTGCATTTGATAGTAAATTGCATCAATGGTCTCTTTACTATCATCCGCAATAGGCATATCGAACTCATAACTTACATAATTATTAAACATATTTACTTGATTAATCGCTTGTGGTGCGCCTACACTTCTTAATTCATGCGGACGGTCACTTGTTAAAACGATTAATGGAATTCTACTAATTTGGCTTTCAGCAATTGCAGGCGTATAATTCGCTGCTGCTGTACCTGACGTACATAATATAGCGACAGGTCTTTCACTACCTTTAATTAACCCAACTGCAAAAAACGCTGCACTTCGCTCATCGGGGTGTATCCATGTTTTAATATTTGGATGTGCTTCAAATGCAAGTGCAAGTGGCGTTGAGCGTGATCCCGGACTGATAACTACTTCCCTTACGCCGTACGCATATAACTCAGATGCAAATGTAAAAACTTGCTTCGTTAAAGCTGCTTTATGATTTCCCATTCATATCGACTCCTAATGCATTCATCATAGGTGTGAACTTAAGGTTCGTTTCTGCCAATTCACTATCTGGATCAGAATCTTTAACAATGCCACACCCAGCAAATAAAGTTGCTTGTGCTTTCTTAATAAGCATCGAACGAATTGCAACAATAAATTCACAATCATCATATATATCTATATAGCCAACCGGCGCACCATATAATCCTCGTGTACCAAATTCTTTCTGTTCAATAAAATCCATCGCAAATTCTTTTGGATAGCCACCTAAAGCAGGTGTTGGATGTAAATTATCAATTAAACTAATATACGAATCATCCTTCAGTGGCGCCTTTATTTCAGTGTACAAGTGATATAAATGATCATTTTTTAGAATTTTAGGCGTCTTATCATAATGTAATTCAGTGATATAAGGTTTAATATCATGTAAAATACTGTCAACAACAAATCGATGTTCGATTAAGTTTTTATTATCTTTTAAAAATGCTTCAACATTTTTTGTATCTTCGTCCTCATCTTGTGAACGTTTAATTGTACCTGCTACAGCTTTAGTCGATAGTATTTTATTATTGACCTTTATTAATTGTTCAGGTGTTTGTGAAAAGAATATAGAATCTTGTGATTCTAACAAGAATATATAACTGTTTTTTTCTTTAGAATATGCTTGCTTTAGAATATATGGAATACTGATATCTTTATCGAACTTTATTAACCGTCTACGTGCTAGTACAATTTTTTCTTCATTATTAATAGATTCTATAGCTTCTACTACAAGTTGACGCCAGTCATCTTTATAAATATCTTCATTTCTAGTAATTCCCCCAATTTGCTCGTCCACATCTATGTCCGATATATTGTTGAACAAATCCATTAAATCGTTCAATGCCTCAACAGTAAAACTTTCCCTTTTAACTGTATAAGTTAAAAATGTCCCATTTTTATCAGTTGAAATTAAAACTTCAGGTAATACAAAATGATTTAGTCCAAACTCTCGCCATTCATCATCTGATTTATGACTTGAAAATTGGAACCCTCCAACAACTCGAAGATGATGTTTCTCAGATTGCGGATGTATAAATGTGATGTTATGTTTTAATTTTTCCCAGTCTTTAAAAATAGATTGTTTATTTTTAGAATTATTTTTGAATAATTGAATTGCTTTGTAGCCAAAATATGACGTTCGATTATCATTCAAACGCATATAAAAGCGATCTCCTGCCTCATTGTCAGTGAGATGAAATAATGTGCTCGGGTCTAGTGACTGTGATAATTTCACTTCAACTGAAACCCATTCCTTTGAGCTGCCATATATCTCTTTGACAATATCGTCCTCTAATACGCCCGTAGCCATCCATTTCACTTCTTTCTTCGTCTTTTTTCACTCATTATTATATTGTATCATTTTTGGATAATTGTGTTACAAGAATTGCTTAAACTTATCTTGCAATTTTTCACGTCAATTGACCTTTATGCTACTTTCTATTAAAATATCTTTGTTATAAAAAATATGATTTAAAGAGGTTTTGTATTCAATGAGTAATCAATATCAGCAATATTCTACAGTTAAGAAATATTGGCATTTAATGCGTCCTCATACATTAACTGCTTCCGTAGTACCCGTTTTAGTTGGTACAGCAGCATCTAAAATATATTTTCTTGGTAGCGAAGATCATATTAAAATCAGCCTATTCATTGCCATGTTACTAGCATGCTTACTTATTCAAGCAGCAACTAATATGTTTAATGAATACTATGATTATAAAAAAGGCCTTGATGATCATGAATCTGTAGGCATTGGTGGTGCCATTGTTCGCAACGGTATGAGCCCAGAGCTTGTGCTACGATTAGCCATTGCATTTTACATCTTAGCAGCAATATTAGGTTTGTTTTTAGCTGCTAACTCTTCATTTTGGTTATTACCAGTTGGATTAGTATGTATGGCTGTTGGTTACCTATATACAGGTGGCCCTTTCCCTATTTCATGGACGCCTTTCGGTGAATTATTCTCAGGCGTATTTATGGGTATGTTTATTATCGTTATTGCATTCTTTATTCAAACTGGCAATATTCAAAGTTATGTAATTTGGTTAAGTGTACCTATAGTAATCACTATCGGTTTAATTAATATGGCTAACAATATTCGCGACCGTGTCAAAGATAAAGCAAGTGGTCGCAAAACTTTACCCATTCTATTAGGTAAAAATGCTTCTTTAACATTTATGGCAATCATGTACTTTATCGCTTATGCCTTTATTGTACTTACGATCATTATTAAACCTGGTGGCTCATTATTTTACTTACTTGCGTTGTTATCATTCCCAATGCCTGTTAAAGTTATCAGACGTTTCAAGAAGAATGATACACCGCCTACAATGATGCCAGCAATGGCTGCTGCTGGTAAAACAAATACATTTTTCGGTTTATTATATGCATTAGGTATTTATATTAGTGCATTATTTGCAGGCATTTAATAGAAAATGATACTACTCGGCAATCGACTTACATCGAACTGTCGAGTTTTTTTATTTAACAATTAAATGATGATACATGTGCTTGTATAATTCAATCTGTCCATCAGATATAAAGCCTACTTTTTTATATAACTTTAATGCTGCTTCATTATTAATATCGCAATTCAAACTCCATTTAACATGTGTATTTGATTCAAGTAATGACGTTAATAACTTTGTCGCGATGCCTCTACCTCTATATGCTGCAAATGTCGCAATTGTTTCTATATAATACTCATCGTCTTTAGCTTCTTTTACAGGTAATGGCGTGCCATATTGTTTTATTTCTTCTGGCAAGTCAAGTAGTTCCCATGCTTTTTCGTATTTCAATTCATTTTCACCACTATAGCTAATAATACAACCTGCTACTTTATTTTCTACTTCATAAACTAAAATATGCTGATAAAAAGTTCGATATGTTGCATCAACACAGCTTTTTTCAATTGCATCTAATACCATGTCTTTAGGTAGATGCTTTACCAATTCTAATTCCATATCATCCCAAACCATATAAACTAACTTCGCAATATCAAATCGGTCCTCTGGACGTGCTTGACGTATCACTATGTCATCATTCCCTTTTACGTTATTAACATTTATTATATAGAAATTCTAGCTTATTTTAAAAAGATATACTTATAATTTTAGAAAGTTTGAAAATTCTAAAGTTAGAAATATTGGTTTTCACAACGAATTTAAGTAGAATTATAGTTAAGGAGGATTTACAAATGAAAGTCAATAAAGCCATTTATGTTATTGTTGCATTATTTCTTGGAGGTTTAGGTATTCATAAATTTTATGCTGATAAATTTGGACAAGGTCTTTTTCACTTATTATTTTTCTGGACAGGTATCCCTACCATCATCTCAATAATACATGCAATTTTTGTCATTTTTACTAAAAAAGCAGATAAAGATGGTTATATTATATTCCCTAAAAATTAAATTGTGACAATGACGTTTAAAAAGCATATATGAATGGGTATATAGTTCGTAAGATATAGAGAAATGAGGTATGTAACGATGCGCCAATTCATTAAAAGAATTGTTAAAACAATCCTTGTCGGTTATGTAATTAAATTTATTCGAAATAAACTTTCAGGTAAATCATCACATCCGACAGATAATAAACATAATTAAAAATACAGCGCCACTCTTATATGATTTACGAGTAGCGCTGTATTTTTATTTTGCTTTTTCTGCAATTTTTTCTAAATCTTCTGCCATACTTTCACTTGCGATAATCCCCCTTGATTTCAACCACTTATTTCGGTCAACGTCATAAACTTTGTTATCTTTCACAGCTTTTAATGATTTCCAAACTGCAGGATCAATGAATTTCGTTCTATTTTTGTCCGTTTTTCCGTCAGTGGCTAAAATCATAACTTTTGGATTGATATTGGCAAGTTCTTCATTATTTAAATATATATAAGGACCACCCTTGCGTTTACCAATATGCGTAGTTTTGTCTTTTGTGACTTCAGGTTGAATACCCATTTTAATTAAGAATTGTCCCATAAATGTATCTTCATTATTAATAAACATACCTGCTCTTGAGATACCGAATGCAAATGCAGATTTTAACGTACTCTGTTCAATTTTCTTTCTAATCTCCGCTAATATTTTATCATGCTTTTCCAGACGCTTCTCGCCTTCTTTCTCTTTGCCTACTGCTTTAGCGACTGTTTTAAATGCTTCAATATTTGCATTATAATCTCCCGTACCGCTAACTAACATGATTGTCGGAGCAATTTTGCTCAATTCTGATTTGATTTTCTTATGTCTGCTAACATCTGCAATGATCAAATCCGGTTTTAATTTACTTATCACTTCCATATTCGGTTGCGGTCTAGATCCAACCGATTCATATGCCCCAATCTTATCTCTTACTGACTTTGTTATATTTTTAGTGCTGCCATCATCTGCAATACCAACAGGTTTCATATCTAATGCCGCTAAATAATCAGCAAAACTATATTCTAATACAACAACACGTTTAGGATTTTTCTTAATTTTTTCAGTTCCTAATTCATCTTTTATTGTCGTCATTTCAGTTTTCTCTTCAGTATCTTTTTGACCACAACCCGCTACTGCTACAACTAAAATTAGCATAAACACAACTAGTTTAACGATATTCCTATTCACACATTTACCTCCAAACAACTTTAGTAGAAATCTATATTATTATTTTAGCATTTAATTTGTTTATAATGTATTTAGGGGATTATTATTTTTTCTTATCATAGTTAATTATCAAATCTTCTTATTATAAACAGCAAATGGCATCTAATTTTGAAAATGACGCACTGGTTAATAACACTCATTTATCTCAAACCATCATTCTAATTGTCCATACTACTCTCGCAATTTCATAATAGTGTTTACGATTCATAAATAGCGATGCAATTGTTAATTCATTTCCCTATAATCTTTGCACTATGATGTACTAATCTTTATTTATAAATACAAAAAGTAACTGATAACTTAAACATCTTTCTACAACAATTGTTCAATACAATAGAATATTTAATAAATATTTAATAATTAATCTTATAAAAAATCTTTACTTTCCACATGTTTACAAATATAATTTGGACTATGTTTTAAAAATACGAATGTTGGAGGTGACATGATGAAATTAGGTATGCTTTTAATTAGATGGATGTTAGCAACATCATTCTTAGTGCATGGTACTTTGAAATTTGTTGATTTAGATGGAACAATTCACTTCTTAGGCTCTTTAGGTTTACCACCTACCATCGCAGTATTGATGTCAATTGGTGAAGTTGTTGGAGGTTTAGCACTTATTATCGGCTTTTTAACGCCTTATGTTAATGTTTTTTATATTTGTGTTATGTTAGGCTCAATCTTCACACTTAAACTTACAAGAGGATATGTAAGTGGTTATGAATTTGAAATCATACATATCGTAATGAACTTAGCTTGTATTAGTAGTTACAGCTGGAAGAAATGGCTACAATTTTATTAACTATTATTTGAGAGGACTATCCTCTCTTTTTTTGTATATATCATGCGTAAAAATCCTAGGTACTCATGAATACCTAGGATTTTTTCATTTAGCTATTGAAAAGATTTAACCATTTTTCTAATATTGATTCCGTTGAATATTTTTCTATAATGTTTTCTCTCGCTTTCGAACCAAACTCCGCTGCTAAAACATCATTATTAACAAGCTTTAATATTTTATCAGCCATGTCGTTAATATTATGGTTTTCTATTAAATAACCATTTTTATTATCTTCTATAAAATCACTTGGCCCGTATTTGATATCAAAGGCAACAACAGGCCTTTTAGAAATCATTGCTTCTATCATACTTAACCCTTGACCTTCATATTGAGATGTAGAAACGACTAATTTAAAATCTTCCAAGCATTTTTGTGGAGTTGTTGTATATCCTTTAAGAAAAACATTTCTTTCTAAATTTTTATCTTCAATCATTTTAGCTATTTTATCTTTGACAGATCCTTCTCCATATATATGAAATTTAACAGCATTATCTTTTTTTACGACTAACTCAGCCACTTCAATAAGCAAATCAATTCGCTTCGTTGGTACCATTCTAGAAATATGACCTACGATTTTTTCAGTTTGAAAATGTTTTGGAGCATTATGTATCTTAACAAAATTGCTAATAGTGAAAATATTTTCTACATCAAATTGATTAAGAATATCTAATCTTTGTGCCTCTGTTAATACAATTACACCGTTAATTTTATTCGCATTCTCAATAATATATTTCTCACTTTTTTTAAATGCACCCGTATCATCGAAATTTTCATGATGATTAACATGAATAACGCCATATTTCTGAGCATTTTTATGATTTGTATTAAACATTTTTGGAAAACTCCCTGGTCCATCACAAATCATAATACTATCTTTAGAATCTTTTATTAGTTTTTCTAAATAGTAAACACACAGTGCTAAATTGTTTTTAAATTCTTTTTTATTAACTAACACATAAGTTTTACCTACAGCACCATTATTAGCATTAATATTCCTTGAAATATATGGGTATCCCTTTTCATCATAAAATACTTGATAACAAACTTTATTATCTACATTAAATGTTTCCTTCATATGCACTTTATTATCTATAAAACTAAACCGTTCAATTCGTTTATTATCTTTAAAGAAATCAATCACTTTTTCAGATTTACTTTTTCTAATGTAGGCAATATATGTACCAGTCGTTATATCAAAATATCTTGAAATACCTTTACTCTCTTCAATTTCAATCGTATTTTTTAGTCTTTCTGAAATATGTTTATATAACAATTTATTAGACTTAAAATGTTTATTATTTGAAATTTGTTTAAAATACTCAAATACATTATACATTTTCGTTCTTCGATCCATTTTACCTTGTTTTTTCAAAGCTTTAATAATTTCATCATAGTTTCCTTTGTAATCGAAAGTAACAATATCAGCAGGTATGTCCGCATCATAAAACTCTTTACTTCTATTGAACATCGAAGAGGTCATACCACCTTTATTCACATCTAACTCATGTACCATCATAAATATTTTTTTCATTATAATTATTCCTTTACCTCAGTATATTTAACAATTAATTCGTTATATGTATGATAAAATTCTTCTTCAACATATAAATTATTAAGTTTATTTAAATTTAATGGGCTTATAATTGACGCAATAAAATATCCATTTAATTTTAATTTTGTATTTCCATTTTCGACTTCTATAGTTGGCTCTATCTGCTCATAATTTTTAAATATATCGTCAATGACTTTTATGTTTTCATTTAACTGATTAGTATCTAATTTTAATACATTCGCATTATCGTAATTGAAAATCCCCTTTTCCATAGCGCACCTCTTAATAACAAAATTGTTTTACAAAATAATTTTATACTTCACAACCCTATTAATCAACTGTAAATACAATAATTAAATATTGTTATTATAATTATTTGCATGATAAAAATAATAATATCACGCATAATTTTAAATAATCTAATTTATCTAATTTTGCTACATTCTTTTGCAGAGTGTTATAAATATACCAACTACCAAAAACAATTCAATTTAATTTCAAATTCTTCTACCGCACAATTTAATTTTATTGTATGATGTATTTAAAATGATTTTTTTACGCATGTCATTTTAAAGTGAAAATTGGAGGTGTAATTTTGACTAGAACTTATAATATTATTGGTATCCTTTCTTGTCTTATATCTTTTATTATTATGGCGTTACCAATGATTTGGTACACAGCTTCAGCATTATGGTTCTTCCCAGGTGCAATCATGATATTGTTGTTATCTTTAGTCATTGTTTTTTGCTATATTAAAACGAAAAATCAATTACATTTATTACTAATCGTATTAAATATTATTATATTGCTTTTTTTCAGTTTGCCGTTGTTACTTTCATAACTTAGTAACACAGTATAAAAGCCAATCAAACGGAGTGTTGAAGTCAACATTTCCCATTGATTGGCTTTTAATTTTATCTTTTGGATATCACATAGATGCTACTTTTCTATACTGTTCTAAATCTATTATTTCGTCACATTGATTTGCAATAGCCATATCATGTGTTGCTAAAATCAGCACTTTATTTTCATCGACCAAACCAAATAATGATTGAATAATCATCTGTCCTGTTTTAGGATCTAACGCACCCGTTGGTTCATCAGCTAACATAACAATCGGATCTTTTAACATCATTCTAATTAAAGCGACACGTTGTTGTTCACCTCCACTTAGCGTATGAACTTTTCTTTTTAAACTGTTTGACAGACCAAACTGTTCTATATAACGTATCTTTATTTGTTCTTTTTCTTTCTTACTTATTTTTTTATATGCTAATCCAATATCTAAATTTTCATTTACTGTCAAATTATCGATTAATCCATAATTTTGAAATAAATATCCTAATTTATCTCTGTAAAAATTAGATTTAAATTGTTCTAATTGACCATTAAAATAGACATATTGTTTTCCTGTTTTTTCAAGTCCAGCAATAGTATTTAATAATGTAGATTTACCGCATCCACTTTTACCAATAAGTGCATATGATTTTCCACATTGAAATTTCAAATTAAGTTTCTTCAAAATATGTGTATTACCTTTTTGTATGGTTAAATCTTTTAATTCTATCATTCTTGTCTTACCTCTTTTGGTGTATCCTCTTTTTCAACATATGTGATCGATATGACATATTGCCCTTTATGCTTTATTTCGACATACGTTCTACTAGGTGAAAATCCATTAAATGTTAATTTATAATCAAGCTTTTCCCCTCTTTCACTATAAGCCGTAATATTAACATATTGTTGCGTACCTTTTGGCACTTTGGCATAACTATACTCCGTTTTTAAGAAAGGATTAAAACGATCAAGTATAGGATGATGTATGATTGTAAAAGCAATAGTAATGGATAATATTAATCCTAATAATATTGCAATGATAAATTTCATAGTTAAAACTCCTTGATAACTTCATTAAAACGTCGGCCATGATAGTATAGGCTGCAAATCTGCAATAATATTTGAACGACAAGAATCGTTGCAAATAACATCATTATATAGTGAGAATGTAAAATTACATTCGTCAATATTCCAATAAAAATAACAACTATATTATTTATTAATAAGTATTGGTAATTGGCTCTTAATGTTGAATAACCATATAGCTTTTTGATTACGAGTAATTTTCGATGCTGTTCAAAATAATATTTCACATCAAATAAAATAATAATTATTAAAATGATTGCGATAATGATTTGTGAAAAGTTGAGTACTGTTAATTTCAAATTGTTTTCATGATACATTTCCATCACGCTATCTTTATAATTGGTTATTCCACTGATTTCCCCATCAAGATGATACTTTTCAATATTTTTTACTAGCGCGTCATAATTTTTGAATAAATACCCGCCTTGACTGATCATGGCATAATAAAAATCATTCGATAAATCTGATGCCTGAACATTCACAATGATTGGCGCCTCTATAAATGACAAATGGCGACTATCTCGTGCATCAAATGAAAAAATTCGACAATCATTTTTGTTGATAAACTGTATAGATAACTTATTCTCTTTATTATTTTTATTTTGTACAAATTCAAACCATGAATGATATGCTTGATTGATTTCATTACGCATTGCATGAAACTTTTGTGGAATAATTACTTCGACATTATTTTTTTGATTTTTTATCGGAATATCAGGTTGAAACTGCTTGTAATAAATCGACCAGAACTGATTATTTACTAATATTACATTCCCCTCATCAGGCGAAAAGTTGTCATTGTCAACGGAGTCACCCTTTGGTTTGAATAAAATCGCATTATTTTCTGCTTCACTAGCCTTTACTAATTGTTCTGATCGCACCATATTATCAATCAAACTTTGTTTTGTTTCGTGATAAGGTGCAAATTCAATCGTGTAATAATCATCTAATACATTCCAATATTTCTCAGTTTCTTTTATTTTATTCAAATCTTTAATAACACTAGTATTTTCTATCATTACATTAGCTATTAGTACTAAGAGAATACTTTTACAAACTGTATTAATAAAACGAATTGTTTTAAAGTGCTGCTTACCTTTAATCATATTTGCAATATTTAAATTTAGTAACATTAAGAAAGTCCATAAATTAATAACACTAATCGTTAAAATGAAAAGACATGAAAGCAGAACTATTCTTAATATGAATAAATCTAAATTACCCGTGTAATTTAATATCCAAAGTACACTTGTAGTTAAAAGAATTTGAGTTATGATTAACGTTACCCAATACGTGCATTTCTTTGAAAAATTTTCGAAAATTATTTTTCTTAATGTAAAACCATTTAAATACTTAATCGCATACGCTTTGAAATTAATGTTCTTTTCGAAAATATAATAAATAAAATAAACGATTAAAAGTGAGGATAATGGAACTACTATATTCATTTGTTTAATGACACCAACGGCAATCATCATATGATCTATTTTGTATGATTCAGCAGTAACACCATATTCTTTTAAAAAATTTATGAATTTAGACACGTCAAAATTTTTGTCTTTTACAAAATAACTCCCTTTGATATCTTTTTTTAATACTTCGTCGTCACTTAAATAATGAATGTTATATTTAGCATTAAAAGGAGTGATAGTTGCTGCTTTTGATTTATTAAATACATATATATCTTTATCTACGTTTTTGTTTGTATAATTTGAAGTTGATTTATAGATTGCTACGTTCTCATTTTTAGCGAATTGATCTATACGTTTATAAATCTCATTTTTACTATATTTTTTATTCCAGTCAGTTACCGCTATAGGGTATTTAGTATCAGGCAATATTTCTTCGTTTTCTTTATATGTATAAACAAATAACAATATAGCAATCAGAATGAAGATTGTAACATCAAGTATTAATTTGAACCATTTCATGTTGTACCTTTTGCGTTGTTTATTTTCTATGATTTTTTAGTATTTAATAAATGTTATAATACGCTCTATTGACCCACCAATTATGTTTAGTAGCTGATGCTTTTGCTTTTACACCAGCTCTTGTATAACCACTAAATGATCTATATTTTCCAATAGCTGTTGCACCATGTCCTTTATGACCATGATAATAATACGACCAAACATACTTACTGCCGACACCATGACTCCAAGTGCCTCCTTCTGCGTATTCTGTAGATGCATAAGCTGCTGTTGATAATCCAAGTGCTAAAGTTAAATATAATATAGTGCCAAAAATTTTATTCTTCTATAAAAACACCTCTTCATATTTAATCCATATCTCTTTTTCGTTATTTATACAGAATTTTCTGAAAATAGTCAAGGTTAATTTATTTGCTGCAAATTTCAACCACTTTATGTTAAATGGACATCAAAGTATAATTGTATTATTATTAAATTGTGCAGTGTATAAATAGACGATATGCAGGAACATGTCGCCTATTGAGCCCGTTAAAAAGACGGTGACTAAATGAGATTTTCTTTAACCATCATTCGTTGTCAAAGTTTGGAAATGATGGTTGTTTTTTATTGTTTAAATTAATCATTGCGACTTCTATATCAATGAAAGTTATATTAATATATGAACTTCATTACATATTCAATAGAAATCACTTATTTATAAGTACTACCATATAATCATAATTGATTTCTACCACAGTATGATTTTCCTTTCAAATCTGACATGTTTAGCAGGCAATATACGGAAAATACTTCAAAATTTTGTTACACATCTAATAAAAATAGACAATTAAATAAAAGATATGTTACTATAAAAATGTAAAAAGACGACATGCAGGAACATGTCGCCTAATGAGCCCGTTAAAAAGACGGTGACTAAATGAGATTTTCTTTAACCATCATTCTATGTCAAAGTTTTGAAATGATGGTTATTTTTTATTGCTTAAATTTATTATTGCTACTACTATACCAATGAAAGTGACGATAAACATACCGAAACTTAACATTAAATGTAATGCGTTTGCAATAGATATCACAATAGGCTTTTCCTTTCAAAAGTGTTAAGTAATGCCATAGGCACCACCCCCCTTTACTCAGATAGCCACCATCAATTCAACTTGCTCAAAAATATTATACCATTTTTATAAAATATTTAGTAATAAAAACTGACTAAAACCTAATCTCAATAATAACCGCTTGCTGTTAAAAAATATTACCACTATAATGAAGCATGACTCGAATCTTCGTATTGCTATTCTTAAGCAAAAAAGCTTTTCTTAGAACACATACGTCTAAGAAAAGCTTATTTAAGCATTAAAAATTAATAACAATATAATAGCAACAATTTGCGCAACGGATGTTGTTGCTATGCGTCGAGTATACTCATAACTTAATGATAATATCACTTGTGCAACAAATATAAATGTTACTATCCACCAATTATCTAAATAAATAAATAATGAACTAGAACAAATTGCAGTTATTAATATAGCTATCCATTTCGGTATTGAAAAATGTGTTAATTCTTTTTGTAAAACAGTTCTCATATATAACTCGTGACATGGAATGACAAAAAGTAAAGTTACTAACATTTGCCACTTCCAATTGACACCTGTTCTTGCTAATTCTTTAATTAATGAACTATAACTTAAATTAGAAGTTATAAGTGAGAATAAAAGTTGAAGCATAATTAAAATAATTGCCGTAATAATACCAACACCAATTGATGTAAGCAATCGCTTAGATTCAATATCTCTTTGATAAAATACATAACTGATACCAGCAATTAGCATTATACCTGTATATAAATACCAGTATTCTTGGTGTTCGCCCCACATAATAAATAATATGAGATGAAATATAATGAAACTTATAATAAACCAAGTTAAAGCCTTCGAGATTTTATTCATTAAAACTTACCTTCTTATTCAACAATCTTATATCGTTTATGATTGATAACAGTTTTTTCCGGTAAATCAAGGTCATTAAAATTTTCCATAATTGTTAAGTCAACAATAACAGAGTTATCGTTGATTTTTTCAACACGACCTCTTAATCCATCCATAAACTCAACAATGTTACCCACTTCTGCAACAGTCATTTTAAGTCCTCCTTAAATCATAACTAAATTATATTGTACTAAAATTCACTTAACAAATAAACTATTAACAATCAAAAATAATAAAATGTAACTTTAAGCCGATATTTAGAATGATTTGTGAGTATATAATTGGCATTTTGAGCAAAGTTAAGGCATAAATAAGTAGAGAATATATATAGATATAAGGGAGAGATTGTAATGAAATTCATTAGTAATAATAATATTACAGATCCAACTTTAAACTTAGCAATGGAAGAATATGTTTTAAAAAATTTACCAGCAGAAGAAAGTTACTTTTTATTTTACATAAATAGACCATCTATCATTGTTGGAAAGAATCAAAATACGATAGAGGAAGTAAATCAGACATATATAGATGCTCATAACATCGATGTAGTTAGAAGAATTTCTGGTGGTGGCGCTGTTTATCATGATACTGGCAATTTAAACTTTAGTTTTATAACAGATGATGATGGTAACAGTTTCCACAATTTCCAAAAATTCACTGAACCAATTGTTCAAGCATTACAATCTTTAGGCGTAAATGCTGAATTAACTGGTCGTAACGATATTCAAGTTGGACAAGCGAAAATCTCAGGGAATGCTATGGTTAAAGTTAAAAATAGAATGTTTAGTCATGGTACGTTGATGTTAAATAGTGATTTAGACGAAGTTCAGAATGCACTAAAAGTTAATCCAGCTAAGATTAAATCAAAAGGTATTAAATCTGTTCGTAAACGAGTAGCAAACATTCAAGAATTTTTAAATGACCCTTTAGAAATTGAAGAATTTAAAAAAATCATCTTGAAAACTATCTTTGGAGAAACTGAAGTAGAAGAATATAAATTAACGGATGAAGATTGGGAAAATATTGAAAAGTTAAGTAACGACAAATATAGAACTTGGGAATGGAATTATGGTAGAAACCCTAAATATAACTTTGAACGCGAGGAAAAATTTGAAAAAGGATTTGTACAAATTAAGTTTGATGTTAAACGAGGTAAAATCGAACATGCAAAAATTTTCGGTGATTTCTTTGGTGTCGGAGATGTCACTGATCTTGAAAATGCATTAGTTGGCTGTCTACACGACTTTGAGCACATAGAAGAAGCACTATCAGAATATGATTTATATCATTATTTCGGTGACATAGATAGACATGAATTAATTAGATTAATGTCATAAACGATTAAAGGACTATTCTTACATGTATGAGATGTTAAGAATAGTCCTTTTATGATTGCGTTATGGAATTCGAATCAATGTTATTCACCGAGAAATGCCTCCAAATTTTTGTATTCTGCCGTATATTGATTAAATGCTGCTTCATCTTTATTGACGAGTGCGTCATCTATAAGTTCTATGAGCTGTCGTTTTCTTACCTCTCGAAGTGCTTCATTGATAATTAATTCAATACCCAAATCATTGACAGTTGTGACAAACGCTTCTAAAGTTGTATGTTTAACATTAGTATTGTATTTCATAGAAACCACTACCTTTCTTTAATTTATAATAAGTATACATTTTTCTAATTTTGAAATCAATGAATATTCTGACTATTAGTTAAAAATTATTGTACATTTTCACCAAAATAATAACTTGACAACTCAGAATTTTATTATAAAATATCTTTATATCATTAATTGTATTTTTATATTAATGGTTTAAAACTTAATAAAGCGAGGTTTTGCTTATGTATTCTCAAAATATTTATGTGATACGCAAAGGAGACATGGTTATTCGACCAGCATTTGATGATGACGATCAAAGAAACGGTAGTGAAATAATTCGGTTTGACAAAACGCGTATTCAAAATCCTTTTAAAGTCCAGAAAATCATTGAACGCTCTTGCAAATTTTATGGTAATACTTATCTTGGCAAGAAAGCAGAGACAAACCGCATTACTGGCATTTCTAGTAAACCACCTATTTTACTAACACCATTATTTCCAACTTATTTTTTCCCAACACATTCTGACAGACAAAATGAAAATATTTGGTTAAATATGCATTATATCGAAAGTATTAAAGAATTAAAAAATCGTAAATGTAAAGTGACATTTATTAATAATGAATCTATCATTCTTCATGTTTCATACCACAGTTTATGGCATCAATATAACAATTCCATTTTTTACTATTACATGGTAGATAAACAATCTCGCATGATATCAAAAAATCCCGACCAACCAATAGATTATAATAAAGCCACATTGAATGTGTTTGAAGCATTGACACGCTATTCTTTATTTGAAGATAAATAAATTGTTTATTTTTAAAATATGCGGAATGTTTTATAAATATAGTGTAAATGTTCTGCATATTTTTTTAAGGTATCTATTGCAAATTAACTTAATCTTGTTATAATAATATTTGTGCTTGATATTCAAACACATACAAATTAATCCACAGTAGCTCAGTGGTAGAGCTATCGGCTGTTAACCGATCGGTCGTAGGTTCGAGTCCTACCTGTGGAGCCATTGGAAACGTACTCAAGTTGGCTGAAGAGGCGCCCCTGCTAAGGGTGTAGGTCGCGAAAGCGGCGCGAGGGTTCGAATCCCTCCGTTTCCGTTACTTGCTTAAATGGTATATACCATTTAAGCTTTTTTGTTTACTTATATATAATGAATGAGAATTTCACTGTTCTTTTATATCAATTTTAAAATTCTAAAAACCTTTCCTAGATAATCTTCTCTAAGAAAGGTTTTTATACTTGTTAAACTTATAATTAATTTATTACATAGCAATATTTACCTGTTTTTAACTACAAAATTATCACTACATGAAATACGATAATTCGGATCTCTTAACTTCTCTGCAATTAATGTACTCATTGTTTCATCGTATGATTCATGTATAATAGCATTTTTCAAATAATTCTTGTAGTTACGATAACAATAGTCAGTCATTGTAACTCTATAACTCTTAGTCAAATCAATTTGATCTAACATTACTCGTTGCCCAGGTTCTTGATTCATATCAATCTCATAATTGAATCCTTGCCACATTGTACATAACGTTTCATCAATAATTGTTAAGCTTAATTGCTCGTTAACAAAATCTAAATGTGAATAACTATACTCCAATATATCTTTGATATTTTGACCACTAATTGTCATATCCATTGGCTTATCTGGATATGGGTATGCATGATACAAATCTTCATTTCGAATCTGTCCACTCAACCCCTTCTCTCCGTTCATAGGCACGTGGACACATGTTATATCATTATCAAATGCAAGGTGAATTGCATCATGTAATAATTGCGAAAATGGATGTGTTTGACAGACTAAATCTTGTAACCCATTTACTGATAACATCAAACCTTTATCACTTATGATTTCCTGTGACCAATAAGCCACTGCTTTTCTATCATAGAATGTTAAATCTAATAATTCTTGATCCTCTTCATACTCATTTAAGTCAATCACTTTAGAATCAATGCTTTCAACATCATAAGTTGTTGTTCTCTTTTTAAAATTAATCGAAAGATGTACAAGCTCTTTGGCATCTTGACCAGCCTGAACATAATACGTTTCATGATCTTGACCTACTATTGTTTGATGCTGATGAGCTGTAATCATTAAATCTATAACACCGAGTTCTTCCATTAATTTTTCAGCTTCATTCGAACTTGCCTTTTTATTTTTCGTACTATTACTAATTTTATTCAATCCACCATGATAAATTACAATCAAAAAATCTGGCTCTTCAACTTCATGGATATATCTAATCCAACGTTTTGATGCCACTAATGTCTTTTCAATAGATACATCTTGCTCCATTTCAGAATACTCATTTTCCATTAAACCATCTGCTGTGACGCCTACGATAGCAATTTTTAAGTCACCAAAATGTTTAATACAATATGGAGTTGAAAAATAAGGCTCCTTAGTAACATTGTATTCAATATTTGCTGATAACCATGGAAAACGTGCCAAAGCAATTGAACGAGTTAAAAATGATAAACCAAACTTGAATTCACTTGGACTCACACCGCTAGCATCATAATGCATTCTGTTCATTAACTTTATCATTGGATGTCGTTTATAAGGTGCAACAATAGCATAATAATAGGCCGCTAACGAGCCAGCTAAACTTCCGCCACTATCTAATAAAATGACGCGATGATTTTGTGCTCTTACTTGGTTAACATAAGTACCAGCTCTATAAATATTTGAACCATAATCACCATTTAAGAAATGACTATGCATATCTGACGTAGTTAAAATCTCTACATTAATGTTTTCATTTTTTTCCATCATGTTACACCTCTCATTGTTACTAGTTTACCATTTTCGAAACCAATCGTCTTATAAAATAAGTTAAAAATACAAACTAAAAAAGCAATCTAAGTTCCAGTTAAAATCTACATTAACTAAACTTAGATTGCTATTATATTATCCTATTTGAATACGTTCTTTTGGATAATGGAATTTATCTGGTTCTCGACGTCCTGCTATCATAATGATAAATGATATTAAGCCAACACGTCCTATAAACATGAGTATCATTAGTACGACCTTAGAAATATCACTAATATCACTTGTGACACCAAGCGATAGTCCACAAGTTCCAAATGCAGACATGACTTCAAAAAATACTTGTAAAAATGTAAGCTTACCATTTTCAGTAGCTGATATAATTAGCATTCCTAAAAATGTTAAAATTGTCGCCATTGTAAATACTGCAAATGAACGTTGAATATCCATAATGTGTACTTCTCTATTGTAAACTTTAATGGATGTTTTATCGGCATTATTACTAAAGTTAATTAAAAACAAAATTAAAATAGCGAAAGTTGTTGTACGAATACCGCCACCAACCGAACTTGGCGAAGATCCTATAAACATTAAAATACCCATGATAATATTAGTGGGGTCACTTAGTGTTGTCACATCAATTGTTTGAAGACCCGCACTTCTTGTAGTCGCTGATTGAAACAGCGAATAGAATAACGATTGATGCCAACTTAAACCTTTGAACGCATGGTTATGTTCAAATAATAGAATGGCTAATACCCCAACAATAAATAGGAATAAATATGTTGATGTCGTAATTTTAGTAAATAATGAAAATCTAAAATTAGTAACCCTATTTTGAATATAAGCTTTAACTTCTAATAATACTGGGAAGCCGATTGATCCTAAAATTATTAAAAATATAACTATCGCTTGTACAAAATAATCATGTGCATAAGGAATTAATGACTTACCTGTAATATCTAATCCACCATTGGTAGTGGCAGAAATAGAAACAAAAACACCTTGCATGATTGCATATTTTAAATCTGGATTATCTCGATAAAAGTAAAATGCTAATAACATGGCTCCTACGAGTTCGATTACAAATATTGATTTTACAATATCAATAATCAATTTGACGGTACCACTCATAGTGTTTTTGTTATTATCTAACATAATTAACTGACGTTCTCTAATTCCAATATGTTTACCTAGTACCACCCATAACATCGTACCAATTGCCATGACGCCAATTCCACCAATATTTAATATCACGAGGATAATTAATTGTCCAAATGTAGAATAGGTATCGACAATACTTATCGGAGACAATCCAGTAACACTAATTCCGGATACGGCAACAAATAATGTGTCAATTGGATTTACTTCTACACCTGGTTTATGAACATACGGTAAGTTTAATAATAAAAATGCAATGACAATTGCGACGATATAGTACAATACAATACCTTGTTGAGGGCTTGATCTTTTTAAAAACTGGCTAAAAATTGACACGTTGTTCACCTCAACATTATTTTAGTTTAATATTAATTTTTTTCTCTTTACCATCTCTATAAATCTTCGCTGTAATTGATTTCAAGTCATCTTTATGACTAAATATAATCTGCCTAAAGCGTAAATCATCTTCTAAAAGTTTGCCATCTAATTCAGTAATTACATCACCTTTTTTCAGACCAGATTGATCTGCTAAACCATTGTTGTCAACTTGATCTACAACAACACCGTTCTTAACTTTTCCTGGCAATTTAACTGCTTGTCTTTCAAAACTATTTAGACTGGCAATATTCTTCATTTTAACACCTACATCGGGATAGTCAATTTTACCTTTTGTTTCTAAATCTTTTACAATCTTTTGTACTTCATTAACAGGTATTGCAAATGACATATTTTCAACGTTTGGCATACTAATTTTAGCTGCAACTACACCTATTAATTTTCCTTCTCTATTGACGACAGCACCACCCGAGTTACCTGGATTTACTGATGCATCAATTTGGAAAGCTTTCATCAACATATCATATTTATTATCTTTATCGAAATCAATAGGAACATTTCTGTTCAGACCTGAAATAATACCTTCTGTCACAGTGCCTTTAAAGTCTACACCAAGTGGATTACCTACGACTAATATTGGCTCTCCTAACACTAAATTATTTGAATCTCCAATAGCTATCTCTTTCACTGAACTGTCTGAAGAAGTTGCTTTAACAACAGCTAAATCTGACCATTTATCTTTACCAAGCACTTTCCCAACAACACTTTTATTATTCGAGAAAGTTATTTTTTGATTTTCTTTATCACCGACAACGTGTGCATTCGTAACAATATATAACGTATCTCCAGATTTTTTATATACAACACCTGATCCCACTTCGTCTTGAGATGCTTTATCTTTAGGTAATGATGAATCTTTTGATGTTTCATTTTCAACTGTAACGACCGATTTAACTGTGTTATTGGCATTTTTCATCGTTGTCGTATATTTTTGAGCATCTGCATCATTATTATCATTCATGCGATCATTTTTGTTCACATTATTAAAAATGGCATTCAAAATAACAATTAGAATAATAATACCCATTAGAATAACTAATTTAGGCCAATACATCATCCAAAACTTTTTCAAAATGTCACTATAATTATTATTCGTAGCGCGCCCTTTGTTCAATTTTGATGTAGCCTTTTTTTGATTATTATTTGCCGATGTCTTTGTATTTGTTTTTTGACCGTTTAATTTATCATGGTCATTAATAGAAATATTTCTTTTTTCAGTGCTACGATGAGATGCAGTTGACTGACTTTGATATCCCACCGTTTCAGACGAGTCTGCATTTTGTTTATGTTTATCTTCAACATGAATTTTTTCATCAAGTTTTCGATCGTCATCTGTTTTTGATAATGATGGTGTATTGATATCATTATCAGGATTATCGTCAACAATATGATTTTCTCTCATGACGTTATCTTTATCATCACTTATCGATGGTATATGATGACTTAAATCATTTTCATGATTAGACTTGTCATTTTGTTCGCTATCACCATATGTATAGGTTTTTGTTTGCTCATTTTGACTTTGCTGTCTTTTCAATTTCTGTTCTTCCGGTAAAGTTAATGGCTTCTGATTATTTACTTCATCATCAGATTCCGACAATTTTGGTACTGTATTTGATTTGTCTGATATTACTTCAGATTTCAGATTACTACTTTTATTTCCATCTGAACTGTCTTTTTTTATTTTCTCTGTCTGCATCGAGCTGTCTGAATCAGTTCTTGAAGACTCAGAATCAATTCTAGTCTCTTTATCATGTTCTGAAGGTTTAGAAAGTACATGTTGCTCTTCATGACCAACTTTGTTTTTATCTGAACTTAGCTTTCTCATTTCAGTTGATTCTACTTTATCGGTTGATTTAGTTGATAAAGTCGCTTCAGAATTTTGCTCATAATATTTTGATTTCTCTGTATCTTGGTCCACTGAATCTAATGAATTTTGTTTTTTAGATACATCGTCTGTTAAATAATGATCTCTGTTATATGCTGACTTACTATCCTGATTACTTTTACTTTCTTCAGCTTTATTCTCATTAACATCACGGTTTCTCTGTTCTAAATGCGATGATAAACTATTTTTAAAACGTTCGTGCTTATCAATTGAATCTTTATGTATTTGCTTATCTGCTTTTTTTGATGTTGTATTATCTATATTTTGTTTATCTTGATGTTGATTTAAATTTTCTTCTCTGTCTTCGTTGTGGAAGAATTCACGACGCTTACGTCGGTACTGACTTTTAGGAATTACATGTTTTTTACCAATATCCACTAATGTCCACTCCATTCAATAAAATCACTTATCATTATGACACATTAACACCTAATTTGCTTTAAAATCTATATAATTTCTATTGAAAAAATGCTAAATATAAAAGGCACATTTTCTTAATACTATATCGCATCTTTTGATTCACATTCTTCAAAATCCATTTTTCATAAATCACTCAATTAAATGAAAAAGGACAACCTTAAACTAAATTAAGATTGTCCGCTTCACATCAATTATTTATGCGATTTTTTATTTTTAACAACTGAACCTAACCAACCGATAATTACTAATCCAATTAGTACTGTCCAGAAAATAGATTGCCATAATACGCCATGTGGGAAGTGCTCAGGCAATACAGCGATGTCTGGGTGCGCTAATACCATGACAACTAATTTAACACCTACCCAACCAACGATCGCGAAGGCTGCACCTTCAAGTCCTGGATATTTGTTTAATAGCTCTACAAACCATGTTGCTGCATAACGCATTAGAATAACACCAATCATTCCACCTAGGAACATGACTACGAACTGACCTAAGTCCATACCACCAAAGTGAATACCAACTTTAGGAAGTGTTACAGCAATAGCTAAAGCAGCAAGCATAGAATCAATGGCAAATGCGATATCTGCAAATTCTATTTTCAACACAGTTCCCCAGAATGATTTGTTACTTGCTTTAATCTCTTCACCAGATTCATCATAATGATGATCATCTCCAGCTTCAGGACTTTCAATTTCTGGGTGTTTAAAGAACTGCCACAGATTTTTGATTGACATATAAATTAAGTAAACCGCTCCTGCAGCTTGAATAAACCAAAAGTTCGCGATAATACTAATTAAGAATAATGCTAAAAATCTAAATACAAATGCACCTAACAAACCGTAAAACAAAGCTTTTTTACGTTGTTCGGGTGGTAAGTGCTTAACCATTACAGCCATAACAATCGCGTTATCTGCTGCTAATAAGCCTTCTAAAAATACTAAAACGACAAGTACCCATAAATAAGGTAAGATCAAACTTGGATCCATTAACATGTACAACTCCTTTAAATAAATAAGTTAAGTACAAACAAAAAGACCTATGCTAAATAAATAGCAAAGGTCTCACTAAGCAATTTAAATTGCCCACTTTACCGGAAGATATCTTCGTAATGACGATAAAGTGTCGAATCATTTATACGGTCATGATTCTTAAGTTACTCCCCTCTGACAAAATGCCATAGGTTATTCATTTGATACATCATAGTATACCTTTTTCTTTTAAAATATACAATTTATTTTTCTTCAACGAAACAATTATTTTTAATGTAACAAATTCGATTATACAATTGAGCTGTTAAAGTAAACTATACAATTTAATTTCAGGGAATTTCTCTTCAAACCATCTTGTTGCAAATTCATTTTCAAATAAGAATACTAAATCGTCATATCTATCTTTCACTAAAATCGATCTTGATGTGTTCATCTTATCTGTAATTTGGTCTTCATTTTCAATCCAACGTGCAATTTTACGGCCTACTGGCTCCATAACAACATCAACATTATATTCGTTTTTCATTCTATGTTCGAAAACTTCAAATTGTAACTGACCAACAGCACCTAAAATAATTTGGTTTGTGTGTAATGTTTTATAGTATTGAATCGCACCTTCTTGTACTAATTGTTCAATACCTTTATGGAAATGCTTCTGTTTCATGACGTTTTTAGCAGAAACTTTCATAAAAATTTCTGGCGTAAATTGTGGTAAATCTTGGAAACTGTAGGTTTGTTTTCCACCAACTAAAGTATCTCCAATTTGATAATTACCAGTATCATATAGTCCAATGATATCGCCTGCTACAGCATGATTCACAGTTTCTTTATCGTCTGCCATAAATGACGTTGAACGTGTGATCTTTTGCTTTTTATTAGTACGTTGCAAAGTAACATCCATACCACGTTCAAATGCACCACTAACGACACGCATAAAGGCAATTCTATCACGGTGTTTAGGGTCCATGTTGGCTTGAATTTTAAAGATAAATCCTGAAAATGAATCATCAAACGGGCTTACTTCAACGTCTTCTTTTGTTTGTCTCGCATTTGGCATTGGCGCAAAATCAACATATGCATTTAAGAAATTTTGTACACCAAAGTTAGCTAAAGCTGAACCGAAAAATACAGGTGTTAAGTCTCCACTCAACAGCGCGTCATTATCAAAGGCTTCACCCGCTTCTTCAACCAACATTAATTCTTCAATCGCTTGTTCAAAAGCACTATCATTTGTAATTGCATGATCTTCTTCCAACTCAAAATCATCATTCAAATGTAATATATTTTCTTCATCTCTAAATGGTTCAATTGTTTTAGACTTTCTATCAATGATGCCAAAGAAACTTTGTCCCATACCAATTGGCCAATTCATAGGGTATGTTTCAATATTTAATGTCTCTTCGATTTCATCTAATAATTCAAATGGTTCTTTACCTACTCGGTCTAATTTATTAATGAATGTAAAGATTGGAATACCACGCATTTTACAAACTTTAAATAACTTCAATGTTTGTGGTTCAATACCTTTTGCACAGTCTATGACCATGACAGCACTGTCAACTGCCATTAATGTTCTATACGTATCTTCTGAAAAGTCTTCATGTCCTGGTGTATCTAAGATATTGATTTTATAATCATCGTAATCAAATTGCATTACTGAACTAGTTACAGAAATACCACGCTCTTGTTCAACTTTCATCCAGTCACTTGTCGCAAATTTACCAGTCTTCTTCCCTTTAACTGTACCCGCTTCACGAATAGCACCACTGAAGTACAATAGTTTTTCAGTTAACGTTGTTTTCCCTGCATCGGGATGTGAAATAATCGCAAAAGTCTTTCTAGACTCAACTTCTTGCTTTAAGTTCATTAGTCTTTCTCCTTTTTATATGTTTCTATCCAATCTGTTAGTTGTGATGCAATCGATTCTGCCTCTTCCTCTTCTTTAAAAACAAACAATTGCATGAGTATTGCTTCAAAACAAGTTTCTTCATCTAATGTCATTGCCATCTGATATGACCAAAACCAATCTGGTATAGCAATGATTATCTGGTTATTTAATGCTTCGAATAAATAAACATCAATAGTTTTACCTTCATCAATAAATCTTTTATTGATCAACAGGGCCACCACCGAACTTTTTGTAAGCTGCTTCAAGGCCAATTAAATCATCTCGATGTGGCACCTTAATATGCCCTGGCATGATTTGATATGGTTCTCTTCCTTTTGATGCTAAAACGACAGTATCCCCAGGCTCAGCTATGTCAATTGCATGTTTTATCCCTTCTGCACGATCATCAAATTCAATATAGTTTTGATGTGTTGCACCTTTGGCTAATTCTGCCGTTAACATTTTCGGGTCATCATTTGCCGGATTATCCGGTGTGAAAATGACATAATCTGCACGACAGGCAACTCGCCCCATTTCAGGCGTTTTAGTTAAATCACGTTCGCCTGCCATACCAACTAAAAATATCAACTTTTGCTTTACAAAAGGCTGTACTGCATCGATTAATTTGTTCATACCATCAGCTGTATGTGCATAATCGATAATTAAATCAATAGGTAACGAAGGATCTAAAACTTCTAATCGCCCTTCAACAGGTTCTAAATTTTCAACAGCTTTAATAATCGTTTCTAAAGATGTACCTTTACTCCACACCGCAATCATTGCCGCCATAATATTAGAAATATTAAACTTACCAACATAAGGCGATTTTACTGGGTAAGTTCCAAAAGGCGTTACAAAATCAAAGCTGACACCTTGTAAAGATTCTTGAATATTTTTAGCCATAAATTGGGCTTCCTCATCAATTCCATAACTAAATACTTCATAAGGCGTCACTGTTCTTAAATACTCAGAAAATGAATCGTCATTGTTTAACACGACATACTTTTCTTTCGACAAATCTTCACCTAATTGACTAAACAATAAAGACTTCGCGTGTCCGTATGCTTCCATTGTGCCATGAAAATCTAAATGGTCTTGTGTTAAATTTGAAAATATTGCAACGTCAAATTCAACGCCTCGCAGTCGTCCTAATACTAAGCCATGGCTTGATACTTCTAATGTCATAGATTCAGCGCCTGCATCAACTGCTTCTTTAATTTTCTTAGTTAAAGAAACTGTTTCTGGTGTCGTATTTGCACCTTTTGTCTTTGTTTCATTAATTTGGAAACCATTAGTTCCTAAATATGCACTATTTTTTTGTAACTTTCTTTGAATTAAATGAATCATCGTCGCAATAGAAGTTTTACCATTTGTACCCGTTACACCAAATGTCACTAACTGATGACTCGGATAATCATATAATGTGTGTGCTAGAATACTAGCTACTCTTAATGTGTCCGGCACAACCACTTGTGTTACGTTAGCTGGTAATGATTGTTCTTTATTGACCACTACCAACTTACACCCTTGATCAGCTACATTTTGACAGAACTTATGACTGTCTACAGTATATCCAACTGAAGCGACAAAAATGCTACCTTCTCTCGCTGTACGTGAATCAGTAGTGATATCATCTATTTGTTGTTCTAAAGAACCCAATACACGCTTTACTTTTACTTTCTTAAACAACGTACTTGCATCCAAACTGAACCGCTCCTTTTTCTACAATATGTTTATTATACACGTTTTGTTGATGTTAATAAATTTATAATTTCACTGTTATATCCTACTAATCAGCATTTTCTAATTTCTACTATTAAAAATAAAACATACGGTATTATGAATTAGTTTTACAATTATGGCTCATCTTAAATTATTAAAACCATCTTGTAACATGGTATAATATCATAATTGTTTCCAAAAATATGCTATAATTGTATACTGGATAATTTTAAATATACAAATAAAACATAGAACAATAAATTGCTTTATAAAATAACGTTTTATTTTGTATCAATTCATCTATTGATTAAAATTGCTATAAATGTAACGACTTTGCGTCTTTATTTCTTTTATAATGCCGTAAAATAAGTTACACTTAAATAAAATTTTCAAACTAACGGAGGGTGGCTATTAATGGTTACTCAAAATAAAAAGATATTGATTATTACTGGCTCATTCGGTAACGGTCATATGCAAGTTACACAGAGTATCGTTAATCAACTTAATGATATGAATCTAGACCATTTAAGCGTCATTGAGCACGATTTATTTATGGAAGCTCATCCAATTTTGACTTCTATTTGTAAAAAATGGTATATCAATAGCTTTAAATATTTTAGAAATATGTACAAAGGGTTTTATTACAGCCGCCCAGATAAACTAGACAAATGTTTTTACAAATACTATGGACTTAATAAGTTAATTAATTTATTGATAAAAGAAAAGCCAGATTTAATATTATTAACGTTTCCTACACCAGTTATGTCGGTACTAACTGAGCAATTTAACATTAATATTCCAGTTGCTACAGTGATGACAGACTATCGCTTACATAAAAACTGGATTACGCCGTATTCAACAAGATATTATGTGGCAACAAAAGAAACGAAACAAGACTTCATAGACGTAGGTATTGATCCTTCAACAGTTAAAGTGACAGGTATTCCTATTGATAACAAATTTGAAACGCCTATTAATCAAAAGCAGTGGTTAATAGACAACAACTTAGATCCAGATAAGCAAACTATTTTAATGTCAGCTGGTGCATTTGGTGTATCTAAAGGTTTTGACACGATGATTACTGATATATTAGCGAAAAGTGCAAATGCACAAGTAGTTATGATTTGTGGTAAGAGCAAAGAGCTAAAGCGTTCTTTAACAGCTAAGTTTAAATCTAACGAGAATGTATTGATTCTAGGTTATACCAAACACATGAATGAATGGATGGCATCAAGTCAACTTATGATTACGAAACCTGGTGGTATCACAATAACTGAAGGTTTCGCCCGTTGTATTCCAATGATTTTCCTAAATCCTGCACCTGGTCAAGAGCTTGAAAATGCCCTTTACTTTGAAGAAAAAGGTTTTGGTAAAATCGCTGATACTCCAGAAGAAGCAATAAAAATTGTAGCAAGTTTAACTAACGGTAATGAGCAATTAACTAACATGATTAGTACAATGGAACAAGATAAAATTAAGTATGCTACACAGACAATATGTCGAGACTTACTTGATTTAATCGGTCATTCATCACAACCACAAGAGATTTATGGAAAGGTTCCTTTATATGCAAGATTCTTCGTTAAATAATTACGCTAATCATAAAAATTTCATTTTAATGCTTATTATCTTATTTTTAATGGAATTTGCGAGAGGCATGTATATCCTAAGCTATATTAATTTCTTGCCAACAGTTACAACCATTGCTGTAGCAATAACGTCTCTAGCATTTTCAATACATTTTATTGCTGATGCATCTACAAACTTTGTTATAGGATTTTTACTGAAAAAATTCGGCACAAAAATCGTTTTAACGACTGGATTTATTTTAGCATTTACAAGTTTATTTTTAGTTATTTGGTTTCCAGCATCACCTTTTGTAATCATATTTAGTGCTATGATGCTCGGTATTGCAGTTAGTCCTATTTGGGTCATTATGTTATCCAGTGTTGAAGAAGATAAACGTGGCAAACAAATGGGCTATGTTTATTTTTCATGGTTGTTAGGCCTATTGGTAGGTATGGTTTTTATGAATCTACTTATCAAAGTGCACCCAACACGCTTTGCCTTCATGATGTCTTTAGTCGTTTTAATTGCATGGATATTATATTATTTTGTCGATGTAAAGTTAACAAATTATAATACTCGTCCAGTTAAAGCTCAATTGAGACAAATTGTTGATGTGACAAAGCGCCATTTATTGTTGTTCCCTGGTATTCTTTTACAAGGTGCCGCAATTGCTGCCCTAGTTCCTATATTACCAACATATGCTACTAAGGTTATTAACGTAAGCACAATTGAATATACTGTTGCAATCATTATTGGTGGTATCGGCTGTGCAGTTTCGATGCTATTTTTATCGAAACTAATAGATAACCGCAGCAGAAACTTTATGTATGGTGTTATTCTAAGCGGATTTATTTTATACATGATATTAATTTTTACTCTATCTATGATTGTTAATATTCACATCTTGTGGATTATCGCTTTAGCTATCGGTCTAATGTATGGCATCTTATTACCAGCATGGAATACCTTTATGGCACGATTTATCAAATCAGATGAACAAGAAGAAACTTGGGGTGTTTTTAATAGTATCCAAGGATTCGGCTCAATGATAGGGCCATTATTTGGCGGATTAATTACACAATTTACCAACAATTTAAACAATACATTTTATTTCTCGGCATTAATCTTTTTAGTCTTAGCTGTATTTTATGGAAGCTACTTTATAGTAAATAGAGAAAAAGCTAAGTAAGGTTAAAACGTATTTTAAAATAAAGAAAATGGTCATTTTTATTACATTCAATAAAAATGACCATTTTCTTATTAATTCAAACATACTACGATTAACAATACTATTATGTTACTTAAGCTAATTTAAACGTTTCAATAACTTTCCATTTATCTTCGTCATCGTCAAAACGTAACAAAGTTAATTCATCGATAATTTCTTTATGGTCTACCCCAGCTAATGCTACTTGACCAAAAATATCTTCGAATTCTTGGCTAGATAGTCCTTGTGCTATTGTAAAGTGTGGCACAAAAACATGTTCAGCTTCTCCATAGAAATCTTCTCCATTAAAGCGATTAAACAATTCTTCTAAGTCGTCCGTCTTCGCAACTTTAAAGTAAATCACATTGTTCGTTGGTTTGAAGCTAGAAGCTTTTGTAGCATGAACTTCTACTGCTGGTATACCATTAATACGAGCTCTAACCTGTTCAATGACAGAATCTAAATCACCATCTTTAATTTCAAATGGCGCTTTAATTGTCACATGTGGTTTAATTCGTGAATACTGTTTATCATATCTTTTACGGTAAGAATCCACCGCTTCTTGAAATGACTTTGATGGAATTAATGCTAATCCTAAAATCATCTGAATTCCTCCTTTGTTTAACCTATTGCTATTATATCAAATTTCTTTGAAAACCGTTACATTAAAAATAATTCATTATACATCTTTTGCAATTTCGTCAAATTTAAATTAAATTAAACAGTAAAATCTTTTATAAATTATATTATAGACCAGACTATATGAAGACAATTCATACTAAATCTACTAATGTAAATTATTCATAAAGTTGATCATCTGTGTTTTTACTTAAAAAATACAATAATATATCTGACAGCAATGGTTTCCAATCTTTCCATTGGTGACCACCATCAAATTCATCGTAATAATAAGTTATATTATATTTCTTAATTTGTTCAGCTAATTCTCTATTCGGTGTTAAGAAATCGGCACGCTTACCATTTGTTGGTAAAGTAAAATCTTTTTCATCTAGACCAATGACATGCCAAATTGTCAATTGTTCTTTATTTGCACATTGATTTAGCTTATCTAATACTTTGTCATCTGAATGTGGACTTAACATTGCTACACGACTAAAAATCGTTGGATAGGTCAACGCCGTTAATAAGGCAATACTACCCGCTAAACTATCCCCTACTAATAACCTTGCATTACCTACTTTCAGTGTAGAAAACGTCGAGTCAATAAATGGCAATATTTCTTTACCGACTGATTGAATAGTTAAATGAGAACGACTTCCTTGTGGATGAAATTCCTCCCTACGCTTATCAACGTCTTCATAATGGAATCCGACAATGATCGCATCATCAATACGCGCTTCTTTGATTAACGATTCATATGTACGTTGTATTCTCCCGAAACGCAAAAAATCTAATCCGTCAAAGCAAAGAATGACATTATATTTAACAAGTTGATTATAAGATTCTGGTAAATAAATACTTAGTGTGACATCTCTATTTAAAATATCACTATATAAAACAAGTTTATTAATCTTTCCAGCTTTAAATTCCAACATAAAAAAGTGCCCCCTAGTAATTGTATTATTATTGTACCAAGAGACACTATATTTTAAAATTCAAATTTCTGAGCACCTAAAATTATCAATGCTGTTTCTTTTTTTATCAAATGATCACTACATATACTATAAACAAAAGTAGATTACTTTTTGGTACGTGCTTGTTTTAAACGTTCTGGATACGTCTTCAACCAAAAGACAGCATTAGGTAATTTATTCGGATCAGGTTGATAAACTGCATTATAACCGTTGCCTAAACGTTTCTTTTGAATTTCATAATCTTTTAAAGCATTTACGGCAGGCTTATGTAAAATCCAAATCGCAATGATATTTAACCAAGCCATTAGACCTACACCTAAATCACCGAATGCCCATGCTACATCAGCTGTTTTAACTGCACCGTAAAATGTAGCGAACAAAATAATCACACGAGCAATATTAATAAATATCGATGAAACTTGATTATTTTGATTACGCGTTAAATAAGCAACATTTGTTTCTGTAATGTAGTAGTACGACAAAATAGTAGTAAATGCAAAGAAGAATAAAGCAAATGCAATAAAGTATGAACCTACGCCAGAGAAAGTAGGATCAAATTGATAACCACTGCCATGGAACGCTTTATCAATGCCGGCTTGTGCATACATCGCAGTACCTGAATAATCTTTACCTGTTGCATTTTCAACATAAATACCGCCATCTTTAATTAAATGCGGTGTGCCATTCGCATTAACCGTACCATCAGTCACATTATATGTACCAGAAATAAGTATAATCAGAGCAGTTGCAGTACATACAAATAATGTATCAATATAAACTGAAAATGCTTGTACTAGACCTTGTTTACTTGGATGTGATACTTCTGCTGCCGCTGCTGCGTGTGGACCTGTACCTTGACCAGCCTCATTTGAGTATAATCCACGTTTAACACCAATCTCTATCATTGCGCCAACGATACCACCAAAAGCAGATTGTAATCCAAATGCTGATTTGAAAATTAATGCAAATAACGCTGGCACTTCTTGTATATTGATACAAATGATAATGACAGCCATCAGTATGTAAATAATTGCCATAAATGGTACAACGGCTGTTGCAACATTGGCAATACTACGTACACCACCAAAAATAATTAATCCCAAAATAACTACAACAATAGCACCCATTAACCATTGTGGAACATGAATCGCATTATGCATAGAACTTGCTATAGCGTTAGATTGCACACCAGGAAGCAATAGACCTACTGAGATAATCGTAACAATAGCAAAGATAATTCCGTAAATTTTACCAAATTTACCACCAATACCATATTCAATATAATACGCTGGTCCACCACGGTATTCATTATTTTCAACTCTCTTGAATATTTGACCAAGTGTAGATTCAATAAAAGCACTACTTGCACCTAAAAACGCAGTAATCCACATCCAAAATACTGCACCAGGTCCTCCTATAAATATTGCAGTAGATACACCGACAATATTACCTGTACCAACCCTGCCTGCTAAAGACATGGCTATCGCTTGAAAACTTGAAATACCATTAGGAGACTTCTCTCCTTGAAACATTAATCGAATCATTTCTTTAAAATGTCTAACTTGAAAAAATCGCATACGCAATGTAAATAGCACACCAGTAATTAGCAAACCATAAACTAATGGCTTACTCCAAACAACCTCATTTAAAAAGGTTACTAATTTTTCAATCATAAGATTCCCCCTATTGTTTAAACATAAAAATATTATACGATTAAGCACGAGACACTTCAATATATTTTTCAGAATATTCTTATAAATATTAATATGATCATTTCATTATTTAAACACGTTTAATATTAAAATAAGTTATTCATATAAACTGGTGCTGTTTGATCCAATTGCAGACTTACGAGTCATTGAAAAGTCTCACAAACTATTGAAAGTAAATATCTTAAAATAGAAAGTGAATGGTTAATTTAAGTATATTTAAAAAATATTAACCTTTTTAAGCACTGCTATTTAGGATATACTAAATAATAACTAAGTTTAGAAAAATAGGAGGAACATCGTTTATGTTAAACAAGGTTTGGTTCCGAACTGGCATCGCTCTTATTATGCTGTTCATTCTCATCAAACTATTTATGGAAGTGCACGAAGTATTTACTCCAATAGCTACAATCATCGGTTCTGTATTTCTTCCATTTTTAATTAGTGGTTTTTTATTTTATATCTGTCTACCTTTTCAAAACTTACTTGAAAAAGTCGGTTTTCCAAGATGGGCTAGTATAACAACAATCATGTTAGCTTTGTTTGCTATTATCGGCTTAATTGTTGCGTTTGTTGCACCAATCATCATTTCAAATATCAACAATTTAATTAGTCAGACACCTGCCCTACAAAAAGAAGCAGAGCAAATTATTAAATTCGCACTAGCTCAAATGGATAAATTACCTGAAGATGTAACAAGTAGAATTACAAATATGGTTAAATCAATGGGTGATGGCGTTACTAATATTTTATCTAATTCATTACAGTACATTACATCATTAATTTCAACCATCTTCTTATTGATTATGGTTCCATTCTTCTTAATTTATATGTTAAAAGACCATGAAAAATTTATCCCAGCTGTTGCTAAATTTTTCAAAGGTGAACGTAAAGTATTTTTCGTAGATTTATTAACTGATTTAAACTTTACATTAAAATCTTACATTCAAGGTCAAGTAACTGTCAGTGTTATTTTAGGTATATTCTTATATATCGGTTATTCAATTATTGACTTACCATATATTCCTTTATTAGTACTATTTGCTGGTGTCGCAAACTTAATTCCTTTCTTAGGTTCATGGTTATCATTTGCACCTGCAGCAATACTCGGTATTATAGATAGTCCTACTACATTTATATGGGTTTGTATCATTACATTAATTGCACATCAACTTGAAGGTAATATCATTACACCAAATGTAATGGGTAAATCTTTAAGTATCCATCCTTTAACAATTATCGTTGTTATTTTAGCAGCAGGAGATTTAGGTGGCTTTACATTAGTTCTGATTGCAGTGCCATTATATGCTGTACTTAAAACGGTTGTTAGTAATATTTTCAAATACCGCCAACGCATTATTGATAAAGCAAACAGTAATGTTAAGGACTAATTCTGTGGATGTCTTTTAAGAATATAAGATACTATCGCATCAAAAGTTGAAACTACAGCTTTTGAGGCGATTTTTTTGTGCATAAAAAATCAGTCAAATGAAATATCAAATAATTTTCCATCAGTCCGATTATTATAAAAGCAAAAAAGCTTTGCTCACATATATAATAACGTGAACAAAGCTGTTGAATGATATTATTTAATTGCGTGGAATCCGCTATCTACATGAATATTTTCACCTGTAACGCCACTTGATAAATCACTTAATAAGTAAGCCGCAGTTTTACCTACTTCTACTTGATCAACATTACGTTTTAAAGGTGCACGCTCTTCGATTTCTTTAAGAATTGTATTGAAACCACCCACACCTTTTGCACTTAATGTACGGATTGGACCAGCTGAAATTGCATTAACGCGAATATTATCTGGACCTAAGTCTAATGCTAAATATTTAACATTTGCTTCTAAGCTCGCTTTAGCAACACCCATCACATTATAGTTTTGAACTGCGAATTCGCCACCTAAATATGTTGTTGCAACAATGCTACCACCTTCTGGCATTAATTTTTTAGCTTCATGAGCAACGATAGTTAGTGAGTAAGAACTAATGTCTTGAGCTAACAAGAAACCTTCACGTGAAGTTTCAGAAAAGCGTCCGCGTAAGTCTTCCATATTAGCAAATGCGATTGAATGATATACACCATCAATATTGCCAACATCTTTACCAATTTGCTCAAAACCATTAATAACCTCTTCATCGCTTTGAACATCAATTTGATATAAGTGCGCTTCTGGTTGATTTAATTGTTCTAATAATTTTTCAAGCTCTTTACGGCTACGTTCTTTACGGTAAGTAAATACTAATTTAGCACCTAATTGATCTAAAACTTTAGCGACACCAAAAGCAATACTACGCTTATTAGCGATTCCCATGATGACATATGTTTTGTTTTCAAGATTTAACATGTAAGATAACTCCTTATAATAATTAATTTAACGGATAGAATATCTAATCCCAGTTTTAACTAACTTTTTATTCGTCAATACATTTTAACACTATTATGACTTTTTAATAAAGTTATTTAAACGTATTACAACGATAAATGTTTGATTTAGTCCTTTCTGTATCAAACTTGATTTACGTAAAAAGCATTTATTTATCAAAATCATATACATACTAGCATTTTAAAATCATTAATTTTACGTCGTACTAAAATACGTCTGCATTTTAATATCATTATTGTTAAAAATAAAATTCTAACTCTTGCTTCAATTCATCAACGTATTCTTTAGCACCGGTAACAATTAAGCGATCTCCATATCGCAATTGTGTATCTCCATGCGGAACAATCGACTCATTATTACGGATAATACGCACGAAGATGATGTCTCCTCCGAATGGGAAATTACGTAATTGAATATTTTCATATTTATAATTTAACATTTGAATTTCATATAGTGACGTTTCAACATTACTTAATAAATTCAACATGTTAGGTGTTTCAATTAAACCTTTTAATAAGATTTTATTACTTAAGTAGCTACTGAAAATTTCAATACCTGAATCAACTAACTCTGTATCGTCCGTTGTGCTTTCAAGTCTGCAAATGACACGCTCAACTTGATGTGCTTTGGCTAATTTAGCAACTTTTCGGTTAATATCATCGTCATTCGTAGCACAAACAACTATGTCTCGGTCAAACAGACCTAGTCGTTCTAAAACATCTTGTTCATAATCAGCAATTTCTATCATCGTGATATCATCTGACAATTGACGACGATCACTCAAGTCTTTGCGATAATATAATGTCACGTCATATAACTGAGATGTTAAATTTTGCGCTATAGGAATCGTTAATTGATTTTTACCAATTAAACTAACTTCAATTTTACGGTTAAACTCATCTGGAACTGGAAACAGTTTTTTGAAAATAATCGGAACGAATACACATGTAATGACTGCGCTTAAAATTAATATACCTGACGTTTCAGCTGAAATAGCATTTAATCTTTCTGAAATTTTGGCTGCAGCTATCACGAGCGATAATGTTGATGTTAATAAAAATGCTGATGCAATCGTTGTTTTCATATCAAACCAACGTCGAATAAACATGACTGGAATTAATTTTGAAATGATAAATGCAACGATTAAAATCGGTATGATAATTAGTAATTTCGGTTCTTTAATTAATGAAGGTATGTTTAAATCTACACCAACCATTATAAAGAAAATAGGAATAAAGAACCCATAACCAAATGAGTCTAACTTTTCAACCATTTCTTCATCTGGATTTAATAATGAAACAACGACACCTGCTAAGAATGCACCTAATATATTTTCTGCGCCAACTCCCTCTGCTAGGGCTACTAATAATATTATTAATGCAAATACCGCACGAATACCGATTTGCGTCGTACCATCCATCAATTTTTGTAAAAATGACATTCTTTTAAATTGAACACCTAAAATATATGAAATTGCTGTGAAAACAACTAATATACCTATTAACCATATTGTACTGCCGCCTTGACCATTGATTGCGCCATAGACCGTTAATAAAATCATAGTTACTAAGTCCGCAAGTACTGCTACTAATAGGATAAATTGCCCTATAGTTGTTCTCATAATATTCATTTCTTTTAAAGTTGGAACAACTACGCCTAAGGAAATAGTTGAAATGATAATGACCATTAATAACACATCATCCACTAATCCAAGCCATTTAAATACATACGCTAAAAGAATCGAAATAATCATAATAAATGCAAATACAGTTAACGCTAGATTAAGATGCCCTGGAATTGAGGATTCATCATCATTTTGTCCTTGACGTGCGCGTTTATCTTTTTTAAAAGCTTTAAAATCAATTTCTAAACCACTTAAAAACATTAAAAAGATAAAGCCTAACGTTGATAAAATATTTAGAATTGAATCCCTTTCTACTATATTTAGAAATGAATTTCCAATCACAATCCCCATCAAAATTTCTGCAACAACAACTGGCAAGAAATTAATATTTAATCGATTGACAATTATTGGAGTTAAAAACGCTGCTAAAACAACAATAACTAAAGATAAAAACTCCATAACTCCTCCTTAAATTAAGTAAGCCATAAATGATGTAGCTAAACCAAAATAAATCAACATACTAATAATATCATTAATTGTTGTAATAAATGGTCCACTAGCCACTGCTGGATCGATATTTAATTTATTCATCAATAATGGAATCATCGAACCTACAAACGTCCCCACCGTCATCGCACAAGTTAAACTTCCTGCAACGATTAATGCTAAAAGTGGCTGATGATATATTGCAACAATAATTGTAAATAATATTGTTGAACATACAACACCCGATAATACACCACTTCCTGCTTCTCTTAATGCAATTCTAAATTTACTTTGCTCATTAATTTCCCCTGTCGTAATGTTACGAACTGAAACGGCTAAAGATTGTGTACCTGAATTTCCTGACATACCACTAATAATAGGAATAAACGCTGCGAGTAGCGCTACATTTTCTAATGTTTTTTCGAATCTCCCTAAAATTGTCGCAGTAATCATTCCTAAAAATGTTAAAATAATCAACCATGGTAAACGTTTTAATGCTGTTTTAATGATTGAATCATTAGTCGAATCGATATCTGATACCCCGGCTAAACGAGAGTAGTCTTCACTAGCCTCTTCATCCATAACGTCTAAAATATCATCAATCGTGATGATACCAAGCAAATGTTCTTGGTAATCTATAACAGGTACAGCCATGAAATCATAGTCTCTCATAACTTGAGCAACATCTTCTTGGTCGTCTGCTACATTCACACTAATGACACGTTCATTCATAATATCTTCAATATAAGCATCATTTTCAGCTACAATTAAATCTCTTAGCGATAAAACACCTACTAATTTACCATCATCATCAACGACAAATATAACATATATTGTTTCTGCGTCTGGTGCTTGCGCTTTGACCAATAATAATGCTTCTTTAACAGGCGTATGCGCTTTAAGTGATAAATACTCCGTCGTCATAATACCGCCGGCCGTATCCTCATCATAGTGAAGTAATGCTTTGATTTCATTCGCGTCATCTTTATTCATCAATGTTAAAAGACTAGCAACTTTTGGTTTAGTCAACTCATTTAAAATATCTACTGCATTGTCGTATGACATTTCTTCTAATATGTGACTTGCGTATGTCGCATTCATCTTATCAAATAGCAACTCATATTCATCGTCATCAATATCTAATTGATCAAAGAAATTTGCAACTTCTTCAGGTGATAAATATTGAAAAATCTTTTGTCTATTTTCATCGGTAGTATCTTCAAAATACTCACTTTGTTCATATGTGTGTAATGCTAGAAATTCATCTCTAAATTGATCAATATCATCATTTTCTAAATATTGATCTAATAAAGTTTGGTCGTATAATTCCTCTTGAACACGCTCTTTTTCATCTGTGTTCATTGACATACTTACACCCCCTGTGTGAATTAGAGTTGATTGAATAATTTAAGTAATTGCTTATAATCAATTGTAATATAAATATTGTTCTTATTGATTGGATGAACAAAATATATTTGCGTACATTGCAGTACTTGACCATGAATTTTGTCATGAAAACCATCATACAAAGAATCTCCCACAATTGGATGCCCAATATGTTGAAAATGTACACGAATTTGATGTGTACGTCCCGTATGCAAATGAACTTTGCATAAACTGTATTTATCATTCTGATTTATTACTTCATAAGATGTTTTAGCGTATTTACCATCCAAGGCAACTTCTCTAGTTATAATACTATCCTTTGACCGTCTAATATTAGCTTCAATAATACCAGATGTATGGGTTTTACCATATACAAGGCAAGTATATATTTTTTTCAAGTTTACTTTAGAAAATAAATGATGGATATGTCCATATTTAGCGAATATCACAATACCAGTTGTATTACGATCTAGACGCGTAACAATATGTGGGTTAATATTTTCACCATGTTCCTGACAATGATATAGTACTTGTTCGATTAAACTTTCATGAGGATGTTCTCTCGAAGGCGTACAATTTTGATTGTTTGGTTTAGTAACTATGATGATAAAAGCATCTTCATACAATACTTCTAGCTTACGAGCATAAGGTATTAAATTAACACTCGGTATTTCTCGCGGTAAATGAATTTCTAATATATCATTTGTCATTAATTGCTTACGCACTGTGACTGGTTCATCATTAACAATTAAAGCGCCATTATTTTTAATGGCGCTCACTGTCTTCTTAGAAAAATCATGTCGTGCTAAAAAAGTTTTAACAGTTTCTTGTTGTGATATATGATACTTAAATTTCATCGTTCTTCATCACTTGATATGAAAGAATCGTGCACACGTTTCCAGAATGGGAATGGTCTAAAACGTGCAAACCTCACTTTTTCATTTGCTACACGGTATTGTATTGAATTAACATTTTTATGTTTGATACTAACATGATCTATCGTCATTCTAATGGTATCATGATTAACTGGTGATATTAAACATGTATGATGCTTTGGTAATACAAGTGGTGATCCTACCGTTCTAAACACACGATTATTTATCGAGGCAATTTCTGTAATTTGCATTGCTTCAAGTGAAGGATGTATCAGTGCGCCACCTAGCGCTTTGTTATAAGCCGTTGAACCCGAAGGTGTTGATACACATAATCCATCGCCTCTAAATCGCTCAAAGTGTTTCCCTCTTAAGTTAACATCCACAACAAGTGTTGAGCCATTTTCAGTTTTCATCGTTGCTTCATTTAATGCTAAATACCTTGTTTCATAGCCGTTGTCGTTGTATCTCATAATAATTTCAAGCAATGGATATTCAATGACCTGAAACTCTGAATTATTAATTTCGATGATTAATTTTTCAACTTCATGAGGTAACCAATCCGCATAAAATCCTAAATGACCTGTATGAACTCCAACAAATGCCACTTTTGATAACATGTGGCTATACTGATGGAATGCTTGTAGTAATGTACCGTCACCACCAACTGAAATAACAATTTCAGGATTTTCACTATCCTCAATCATGCGAAAATCTTTCATATAGTTCATCATTTTATGCTTTAAGGCATTAGACTTGGAGTCACCTTTAGTTAAAATTGTATAACGCATGATTTATAACACCTCGTTAATCATTTTCATGTTTTTTAGAACGTTTTTGCGTGTAATATTTTTGAGCTTCCTGAATTTCATCTTTAATTTCAGACATCTCTTCATCAAGTAAATACGCTGCTTCTGCCGCTCTTTCCAAACGATGTTGAATTTCATCCGGATAAGCACCATCATATTTATATCGTAAAGTATGTTCAATCGTTGCCCAGAAATTCATTGCTAATGTACGAATCTGAATCTCAGCCAATATAAATTTTTGGCCTTGTAATGTTTCAATTGGATATTCAATAATGACATGATACGAGCGGTAACCACTTTCTTTAGTGTTACGAATATAATCTCGTTCTTCAATTACTTTAAAATCTTTTCTTTGTCTTAAAATATTGACGACAACATCAATATCTTCAACAAATTGGCACATCATTCTTAAACCAGCGATATCGTACATTTCTTCTCTTAACCTATCAAATGGTATTTGTCGTTTGTTTGCCTTATCTATAATACTAGCGATTGGTTTAACACGACCAGTAACAAATTCTATTGGCGACGCTTGTTCACCAACTTCATATTGTTTGCGCATGCCTTTAAGTTTCACTTTCAACTCATCAACCGCTTGCTTATAAGGTGTTAAGAACTGATCCCATTGATTCATAGTGCTTCACCCCGCTTTATTCAATGTCGAATGTTTCTTCAACGGTTGCAACAAATTCCTTACCATAATTATTATTCCCTTTTATGTTGTCTAAAATATAAGTAAGTTCTTGGTGGAATTCAGTCAATTCTAGTTCATCATTGATAATAATTTTTTTAGTCATGTTTTCATGCAACATCGTCCATGTTTCTTGTACGAAAATGAGATAAGCATACGCTTTACCATCATCTAATGTATACGCAAAGGCATAATTATCACTATCAACGAGCATTTGTCCTACTTCAGATAATCCTTTAATAGAATCTTCTGTATAACAATAAAGTATGTCATCTTTAATTTTAATTTCATTAATATATAAACGCATGCTTAATCCTCCTCTTATTCCATAACATTTTAACACAATTCAATAATACAAAACACTTACGAACACTATTTTTAATGGTCAAATTAACATTGATAATAGATAAAGGAAATTACTTTTAAAATTCAACTTTGTCATTCATAATATAGTTAAGATAAATTGAATTTGATACGAGGTGTATACATATCATGGCAACAAATCATGAAATAGAATTTAAACAAATGATAACTGCATCAATCTATAATAAATTGCAAGAGAAATATTTTAAAGACAGTGTGCTTTTTAAGCAAGTCAATTACTATATTGATACACCCGATTTCAAATTAAAGGAACATCGCTCTGCACTACGCATAAGAGTTAAAGACAATCAATATGAAATGACTTTAAAGACACCAGCAAAGGTTGGTCTATTAGAATACAACTATATCGTCGACATTAAACCAGAGATGAACTTGATTATTTCAAACGACAATCTTCCAGATGACATTCGTCAAATTATAGTTGAACAGTTTGGTGTAAAAGATACAACTTTATCAATACTTGGTGCATTAACGACATATCGCCAAGAAACTAAATATAAAGGTGATTTACTCGTTTTAGATAAAAGTGAGTATTTCGATACTGCGGATTATGAGTTAGAGTTCGAAGTTAAAGACTATAATCAAGGTTTACAAAAGTTCCAATCTTTATTAAACGAACTAAACCTCGAACATCATCAACCTTTAAATAAAGTTCAACGTTTTTTCAAGAAAAAAGAAACACTTTCAAACAATATAAATTAAATTGGCAAATATGCATATTTCTTTCAAATGTTTAAAATCATGTTATATTAGTTATATATTAACTTAAGTTCGTAATAGTAAATTTTTGAAAATGGGTGATTAAATGACAACAACACCATATGACATCATTGGTAAAGAAGCGTTATACGATATGATTGATTATTTTTACACCCTTGTAGAAAAAGATGAACGACTTAATCACCTGTTTCCAGGAGATTTTGCAGAAACAAGTCGTAAACAAAAACAATTTTTAACACAGTTTTTGGGCGGTCCAAACATTTATACCGAAGAACACGGACATCCTATGCTAAGAAAAAGACATATGGATTTTACAATCACTGAATTTGAAAGAGATGCATGGTTAGAAAATATGCAGACAGCAATTAATCGCGCTGCGTTTCCACAAGGTGTTGGAGATTATTTATTTGAGCGCTTAAGATTAACTGCTAATCATATGGTGAATTCCTAAAATTAATTGTAGGTGAATAAACATGGCTGGAGAATTACGAATAATGGAAAATAAGAGTCGTGAAGATATTAATCTATCACCTGTAAGTAAAATCGAAATTTATTCATTTTTCGATCCATTTAGCTCCGATTGCTTCAAATTATCAGCAATCTTATCCAAATTAAGAATTGAATATAATCAATATATACGTATCAGACATATATTAAATCCTTCGTTAAAAGTATTAACGAAATGCCAAGCTCAAAGTACATCCAACTTTGATAACATCGCCCTAGCTTATAAAGCAGCTGAGTTACAAGGTCGTGTACGTGCCGAACGATTTATACATTTAATGCAAAATGAAATCATACCTAAAAGAGATATTATTACAGAATCAATGATTTGTGACTGTATTCAAAATGCAGGTATTGATTTAGAAGTATTTAAAGACGACTTACAAAAAAGTAAACTAACCGAAAGCTTGAAAATTGATTTGCATATTGCAAGAGAAATGGAAATCGAACAAGCCCCTTCTCTCGTTTTCTTTAGTGAAGATGTTCATGAAGAAGGTTTAAAAGTCGAAGGATTATACCCATATCACATCTATACTTATATAATTAATGAATTGATGGGTAAACCTATCGAAAAGAATCTTCCTCCTAAATTAGAAACTTATATACAGCAACAACAACTTGTAACGATGGAAGAATTACTTACTATTTATGAATGGCCAGAAAAACTTTTAAACAAAGAGTTAAAGAAGTTAGCCATTCAACAAAAAATTGAAAAACTTAAATATCCAGATGGCGATTTCTGGAAATCTAAAATGCCTAAAATCAAATCAAAATAAATAAATTAAAGACCTCGTACACCATAAATGTAACGAGGTCTTTTTACTGACTCTTAATTTTGCAACATTAAATTATTAGAACGTAATGTTACACATCGATCTAAATATATTAGTGATATTTTCCGAATTTAACCAGTTCGAAAATTATACAAATTATAAATTTGGTACAAAATAGACTTATATTAATCGTTAATGTATAAAAAGTGCATATTTAATACATTTTTATACAACTTCACTTCCCTCTTATTAAAAAAGAACATAAAAAAACGTCGTGTCTGAATACACGACGCTAAACAAAGGGGATGGGAGAAATTTTTCACTTCAAACAAAGGGGTATGTTTGTTATGTGATTAATTTCATGTTCATAATATAACATGCTATCTCTACCATTTCAACCTTTTAATAGTACTTAATTTAAATTGTCACAATCTGTTCATAATGTAAGCGAATACAATAGTACTAAGCTTTCATTAATTTTTCAAAAGCGTTCAATTTTTGTTCAAAAACTTCACAAGCTTGTTCAATTGGTTCAGGTGTTGTCATATCTACACCAGCATTTTTTAATATCTCAATTGGATAATTTGAGCTACCTTTTTTCAAGAATTCATTAATATATCTATCTACTGCTGGCTTACCTTCTGTTAAAATTTGATGACTTAAGCTTTGAGCTGCACTGTAACCAGTTGCGTATTGATATACATAATAATTCATATAGAAGTGTGGAATACGTGACCATTCCTTACTAATATCTTCATCAGTTTCTACAGAATCACCGAAGTATAATTTATTTAATTTGGCATATTCTTCATTCATTCTAGTTGGCGTTAATGGTTCACCTGCTTCTTCAATTGCATGAATTTTATGCTCAAATTCTGCGAACATTGTTTGTCGGAATAATGTAGCTCTGAAACGTTCTAATTCTTGGTTTAATAATAATAAGCGTTTTTCATCATCAAGATGTTTATCCATATAATCACTTAAAAGTGCTTCGTTACAAGTTGATGCAACTTCAGCGACAAAAATAGTGTAGTCACTAGAATTTGACGGTTGGAATTTTCTACTGAAGTAACTATGTGCTGAATGCCCAAATTCATGAACTAATGTGTATAAGTCTGAAATAGTATTAGACCAGTTAAGTAGAATAAATGGATTAGTTAAATGTGCACCTGATGAATAGCCACCTGAACGTTTACCTTTATTCTCATAGACATCGACCCAACGATTGTTTAAGCCTTCTTTAACTACATTTAAATATTCTTCACCCATTGGTTCTAAAGCTTTTAACATCCACTCTTTAGCTTCTTCATAAGGCATTTCAAACTTAATATCTTTAATTAATGGTGTATATAAATCATACATTTTCAAGTCATCTAAACCTAGCAATTCTTTGCGCAATTCAGTATATCTATGTAGCAATGGTAAATATTTATGTACAGTTTTTACTAGATTGTCATATACATTTTCTGGAATATGATTATTACTCAATGCTTTTTCTCTTGCAGTTTTGTAATTGTGTGTACGAGCATTAAATACATTTTTCTTCACTTCACCTGCTAGCGTAGCGCCAAGCGTATTATTATGAGCACCATATGCTTTATATACATTTCTAAAAGCACTTTCTCTTAGTTTGCGATCATCTGTTTCTAAATACTTAATAAATGTACCTTGTGTTAACGGGTGTGCATTTCCATCTTTATCTATCGCATCTTCAAATACTAAATCAGCGTTGCTAAACATACCGTATACATTTGATGGCGTTGATAACGCGTCCTGCGCTTCTGTTAATAACTTTTCAGTTTCAGCATCTAAAATATGAGGACGTTTTTCATTAATCAACTTCAAATCAAATGCGAATTTTTGTAATTTATCATATGAATTTACAAATGATTGAATTTTATCTTCATCAATTTGTAAAATCTCTGGCACTAAGAAACTCCATGCCGAGCTAAATTTAATAATTAATTGATGTGCTCTTGACTCCATACCAGTATACTTGTCGTTCGTTGTATCTTGGTCTTGTTTTAGGTGCGCGTATACATATACTTTTTCTAATTTAGTACCTAATGTATCTTCTAATTCTAATGCATTGTATAATGTCTCAGCACTATCACCAATGTGTCCTTTAAATTGTTCTTCTTTGCCTAACTCATTTTCAACTTCTTTAAATGCAGCCTCAAAAGCTTCATCATCTTTGAAAATTGTTGTTAAGTCCCATGTATATTCAGGATATTTACGTTCCTGTTCTTCTCTAGATAATTGTTGACTCATATGTAGTAAACCTCCTAATAAAATATAATTGATATAATTTTCTCATTTTAGAACAAAATTTGCACGTCATTACCTCTATCTGAACAAATATTTAAATAATTGTTAATAAGTTTTTCTATAATTGCTGTTTTACTTTCTAGACCAACAATAAACTTTTTCAGTTTAAAATAATTAAGATTGTCACTTACTAATTTGCTTTTTCCATTCTTTAACCATAAATCAACTTGTAATTGCCACTCAATTGGATGATTTTCAATATAAATTTGCTCTGGAAAAATATAACCATAATTGTGCACTACTTCTTGATCAGTTAACTGTAATTGATATATTGCACTTAAAGTGGGTTCTAAAACAGAATTTTGCCAGCGACAATATTTGATATATTGATTAATTGCGAACTTTGATAATTTATAAACAGCATGATAATCACAAGGCGCCTCATTAAACAACTCACTAATTTTGGCATTCCTTTTTTCAGCGACATATTTGTGCCCGCCTAAATATTGTATTTGTTGAAACATCATTATTTGTTTTTTCTCTAAATTGAACGTATGAAGTTTTCGAGTGATTGGATTAATAAACATACTTTGAAAATGATTGAACTTCACTTTATTATGACAATAATCAACATCATTTAATAACCAACTTACTTTATATCCCATTTTCTTTAAACCTTCCGTTCGTTGAAGAATCTGTTTATAAGGAATTGGCGAATACTGTAGCTCAATAACATATTTATTATTAATCAAAATATCCGGAATTTGTTTTATTTCTTTTAAAAATGGCTCTATCTCTACTTTACATCCTTGTTGCTGTATCATCTGTGCTAAAATCAATTTACTTTTATAATGTTTAATCGTTTCATTATTAAAACATTTTTGTTCCGCTAAATGTTTATGTGCAAAATGACTAATTACTTTGAGCCCACGCTTTAAAATAACTTGCTTGCCACACACCGGACAAAAATATTGTGTCTTTCTCAATGCAGTAGTTGCTAACACACGTTCCTTTTCTTCATTTAAAGCTACTAACATATCTTCACCTCAAAATATTACACGTAAGTTTAACTACTATTACTTTTTCAGCTTTTGAAATCAATAAAAAAAGAGACTCCAAAGAGTCTCCTTTCATAGTGCGTTGCTTAATTAATATCGTTATTCAGTTGTCTCTGGAAAATAACGTCGAACTTGAGCTGTTACGTTATGACTCATAATTATTTTAGCATAGTCATTTAAATAAACTTCTGTTCTGTCTGTTGGATAAGCAAATTCAAGCAATTGACTGTAACTATCATTAATGACTTCTTGATCAACATGACTATCAAAATATACAGCATAATAATAAGTACCATCAACCATATATAACAAATCTTCAAACTCTGTAGTTATTGGATTGCTATGATATGCATAATTAATAACATCTTCTAAATCGTTAAATTTCACAATGATTGTTCTTGTATTTTTACGTGCTGAAGACTTTTGACGTTTAGAACCTTGAGCTTCTTTTTCTTTTGTTCGTTGCTCGAATAATTCTTCTAATTGATCTTCACCTTCTAATGTTTGAGCTAACAATTCTTGAACTTGTTCATCAAATTGATCAGTTGCATCATCATCAGACATATTCATCATATCTTCATTTTTAGATTTAGAAATTGTGACTTCGACACCTTTTTCAAAGGCATGTACTTGAATCCATAATGGACCTTCTACAACAAAATCTTCTTCTTCGTTAATTTCATCCATCATTGACCAAAAGAATTCTTCGCCACGTTTGCGATTTGTCCATAAATCTTCACGACTAAATCCACGGGCCTCGATATCGCTATATGTTATAAACAATTTTACAGTTGTATCATCTACTCGTTCTATTCTCATATCATCTCACTCCTTACAGTCGATGAATAGTATCCACATTGTATTAAAGCATCAAACAAAATACAATTTATTTGTTTGATTTCTTTCTCTAAAATATTTTGGTAACTTATAATAACATATTCGTTGTAGCAAAACTATTTAAATGATTTATACAGTTAAAGCATTAAAGCACTTTCTTAATTTAATTTTACCTTATCATAGCAAATGTTTCATCCAAAACACTCTAATATAGAGCTATATTAACAATTGCACATTTGATTTAAAAGATACTAAGCAATTATTGTAAAATTAAAACCAAAAAAGCAACACTATAGAAATAGTGTTGCTTGACATATCTTTTAGTAAAGTATGACACATAGTTAAATGGTTATTAGTCAACCATACGTTGTGCTTCTTGTAATTGGAACGTACGAACTTTTCTAGGTAAGAAACGTCGAATCTCGTCCTCATTATAACCAACTTGTAGTCGTTTATTATCTAAAATAATTGGACGACGTAATAAGCCAGGATTATCTTGAATGATTGAATATAAGTCTTGTAATGGTAGTGAATCAATATCAACATTTAATTTTTGGTATGTTTTAGAACGTGTAGAAATGATTTCATCAGTACCGTCTTCAGTCATTTTTAATATTTGCTTAATTTCATCAATTGTTAAATGTTCAGAAAAAATATTACGCTCCGTATACGGAATGTCATGTTCTTGTAACCATGCTTTCGCTTTACGGCAAGATGTGCAACTTGGTGAAGTAAATAATGTTACCATACATCTCACTCTCCTATTTGAATGAATAAAATTCATTGCTTAAAATTTAGTTATAGATCAAGAAAAAACATTTTTTTCTAAAATTCTTAATCGTTACTATTTATTATAACTATCTAACATTAAAATTAAATGAGAAAAACCTAATTTTTCAGATAAGTTTCTACACTTATAAAAAAGATTATTAATCCCTTTGTTAGTAGTAAGTTATACGTATATTCTAACACATCTTACATTTTTAAGAAATACTGTTATAATGATAATTATTAAAATATTACTAAGAAAGTAGGCATTTAAATGGAGACATTATTTTCAGGCATCCAACCTAGTGGAATTCCTACTATTGGAAATTATATTGGCGCACTAAAACAATTTGTTGATGTGCAAAATGACTATGATTGTTATTTCTGTATCGTAGATCAACATGCAATTACAATGCCACAAGATCGTTTAAAATTACGTAAACAGACCAGACAATTAGCAGCGATTTATTTAGCTTCTGGTATAGATCCAGACAAAGCAACATTGTTCATACAATCTGAAGTCCCTGCACACGTACAAGCAGGATGGATGTTAACTACGATTGCTTCTGTTGGAGAATTAGAGCGTATGACGCAATACAAAGATAAAGCTCAGAAAGCAGTTGAAGGTATACCTGCTGGTCTATTAACATATCCACCTTTAATGGCAGCTGATATTGTTCTTTACAATACTAATATCGTTCCAGTTGGAGATGACCAAAAGCAGCATATCGAATTGACTCGTAACCTTGTAGATAGATTTAATAGTCGCTATAATGATGTGCTTGTGAAACCTGAAATTCGTATGCCTAAAGTTGGTGGACGTGTCATGAGTTTACAAGACCCAACAAGAAAAATGAGTAAGAGTGATGATAATGCTAAAAACTTCATTTCATTATTAGACGAGCCGAATGTTGCAGCTAAAAAAATTAAAAGCGCAGTAACTGATTCAGATGGTATTATTAAATTTGATCGTGACAACAAGCCAGGTATAACAAATTTAATTTCAATATACGCTGGATTAACAGACATGCCAATTAAAGATATTGAGGCAAAATATGAGGGCGAAGGTTATGGTAAATTTAAAGGTGACCTTGCTGAAATAGTTAAAGCATTTTTAGTAGAATTCCAAGAAAAATACGAAAGTTTCTATAACTCAGATAAACTTGATGATATTTTAGATCAAGGTAGAGATAAAGCACACAAAGTTTCATTTAAAACTGTCAAAAAAATGGAAAAAGCGATGGGTTTAGGACGTAAGAGATAAAATAAAGAGGTACTAGAATTAACTAGTGCCTCTTTTATTATTTAACGTCTACCTCTAGGATTAAAAGCATCTTTAAGCCCTTCCCCTACAAAGTTTATACTTAATATAGTTAATGTAATCATTATAGCAGGTGGCATCCATATCCACGGTTTACCACTTATAACATCCCCTTCTTGAGCATCACTCAACATATTACCCCAAGATGGTATTGCTTTACTAATTCCGAATCCTAAAAAGCTCAATCCTGATTCCACTACAATCATACCGGCAAATAACAATGTTGCTTGTACGATAACTACACTTAATATATTCGGCAAAAGATGTTTCAAAATAATTTTATATGTGGGTGTACCAATTGATTTTGCTGCCAAAAAGTATTCATTTTCTTTTTCTTGAAGTACTTTACCACGAACAAGTCTTGCAATACCTCCCCAACTTAATACGATAATAACTAGAACAAGAATTATGGCAGATCCATAAGGATTTTTAATTTTATCTCCAAGTGCAGCATTTAATACAATTGCAAATATTAAAAATGGAAATAACATAACAAATTCGGTTATTCTCATTAATAATGTATCAACAATACCTCCAAAATAACCAGAAATCACTCCAACTGTAATTCCAATCAAAAGCATTCCTATTGTAGATGTAATTCCAATGGATAATGAAATACGACCTGCATATAACAAACGACTAAAGTTATCCCTACCACCAGAGTCTGTACCAAGAATGTTTTGTGCTGTCATTTCACCTTTTATATTTAATAAATCTTGTTGGTTCACTGGAAGAGGAGCTATTAATGGCGCTATAATTGATATAATAGTTATGATTAATAAAAAAATAATCGATAACATTGCAATTTTATTATGAATAAATCTAGACAATGCAATTTTAAAAGGCGATTTTGACTTATTTTGCATTCCAATCCCCCCTAGTTACTTCTAATTCTTGGATCTATAAATCCATAAGTAATATCAGAAATCAAATTACCCAGTAAACCTAAAAATGAGAAAAACAACGTTAATGCCATCATTAATGGATAGTCTTGACCTATTACCGATTCTAAAAATAATTTACCGATACCGTTATATGAAAAGATAGTCTCAGTAATCACAGCTCCACCTAAAATACTTACAATATCAGCACCTAAAAATGTAATAATAGGTATTAAAGAATTTCTCAATATATGTTTATTATAAATTTTATTCATAGATAATCCTTTTGACCTTGCCGTCAATACATAATCTTTTTTAGAATTTTCAATAATATCATTACGTAAATATTGAATATAACCAGCAGTAGATAATAATCCTAAAGTTAATGCAGGCAAAAATGTATGATAAATTTTACTCATATAATATTCAAAAGTACCTTCTTTAAGGTTAATATCAACAGAACCTTGAAACGGAAACCATTGTAATTCAAAAGAAAAAATAAAAATTGCAAATACTCCCGCAATAAAAGATGGAATAGCTAACATCAAATAATTAAATATTTGCACAGTATAATCAGTCAAACTGTAAGAATATCTACCTGACGTTATTCCTAAAGCAAATGAGATAATATAAGTAATAATTAATGACATAGCACCGAGTAATATTGTATTTGGAATTCTTTCCTCAATAACATCAATTACCGGCCTTTTATATTTGATTGACTCCCCTAAATCACCATGTATAACATGATTGACCCATCTAATGTATTGATGTGATATAGAGTCGTTGAGGCCTAACTTTTCCCTTTGTGCATTTATCGCTTCTTGTTTTATTTTTCCGTTTTGTAAATCTGAAAATGGATCTCCTGGTTGAATGATAGCTAATGAAAATACAACAATAGAAATTAAAATTAGTAACGGAATCATTAAACCTAATCTCTTTAATATTAATTTAACCATTTAAATCACCTACTTTATTTACATAAAAACAAGCAACTTGATGTTCATCACCAATGTCCTTTAATTGTGGTATATTTTCTTTACATTTATCTTTTGCAATCGGACATCTTGTATGAAAAGGACAACCTTGCGGCGGATTACTTGGCGAAGGTAATTCTCCTTTTAATATAATTCTATTGTTATTATGTTTATCAATTTGTGGTATTGATGAAATCAACGCTTTTGTATATGGATGTTTGGGATTTTCATAAATTTCTTTATCAGATGCGATTTCAACTATATGACCTAAATACATAACTCCAATGACATCACTTATATGTTTTACTACACTTAAATCATGTGCGATAAATAAATAGCTTAAGTTAAATTGTTCTTGTAAATCTTTTAATAAATTCAGTACTTGAGATTGAACAGATACATCTAATGCACTTACAGGCTCATCAGCAACAATTAAACTCGGACGCAAAGCCAATGCTCTTGCAATTCCCACTCTTTGTCTCTGTCCACCTGAAAATTCATGTGCATATTTATAATATGCATCTTCACTTAGGCCAACACATTTTAATAAATATAGTACTTCTTTTTTTATTTCTTCTTTTGGCAATTTTTTATAATTTAAAATAGGTTCTGAAATGATATCTCCAACCATTTGCATCGGATTCAATGATGCATACGGATCTTGAAATATCATCTGATATTGTTGTCGTGATTTTCTGAGTTTTTTACCTTGTAATCTTGTTATATCTTCACCATTAACAATTATTGAGCCTGATGTTGCATCTTCAAGCCTGATAATCACTTTACCTAACGTTGACTTACCACAACCCGATTCTCCTACTAATCCAAAAGTTTGTCCTTTTTTTATTGAAAACGATACGTCATCAACAGCTTTAACGTACTGAGTTTTTTGTAATAATCCAGTTTTAATTTTGTAGTATTTTTTTATTTGGTTGACTTCTAAAATATTTTCCATTCTTATATCTCCTTATATTCATTTTTGTACAAATGACAACGTACAATGACGTCTTCACAAACATGCATTTTAGGAGATTGATTATTACAAATATCCATTTTTTTGTTACATCTATTTGCAAATCTGCACTTATTAACGTGAAATGCTTGGATTGATGGCACAATTCCTTCTATCGTTTCAAGTCGTTTCTGCTCTTCTTTAAGTTTTGGAATTGTTGATAATAATTTTTGGGTATAAGGATGTTTCGGATTGTGTAGTATTTCTTTTATGCCTCCAAATTCTACAATTTGACCTGCATACATAACTAAGACTTTATCGCAAAACTCAGCAACTACACTCAAATCATGTGTAATCATCATAATTGCCATTTGCGTTTCCTTTTGCAATTCTTTTAATAAGTCTAATATTTGCGCTTGAATCGTGACATCCAATGCTGTTGTAGGTTCATCAGCAATTAATAATTTAGGAGAACATGAAATGGCCATTGCAATCATTACTCTTTGTCTCATACCACCAGATAATTGATGAGGATAGCTATTTAATATTTCATCTTGTCTAGCAATTCCAACTTTTTTTAGTAAATCTTTTGCTAAGTTATTTGCTTCTTTTTTAGAAATTTTTTTATGTGATTTTATAGATTCCACAAGTTGATTTTTTATGGTAAATACAGGATTTAAAGCAGTCATAGGTTCTTGAAAAATCATAGCAATATCATTTCCTCGAATATCTAGCAATTGCTTCTCATTGAGCGTATCGATTCGTTTACCATCAAATATAACTTCTCCATTACTTAGTTTAGATATCTTTTCTGGTAATAATTTAATAATTGACTTACTTAATATGGACTTACCGCAACCAGATTCCCCTACTATACCCAAAACTTCTCCTTTAGATAATTCAAAAGAAATATTTTCAACAGTTGCTAACCATTCATTATTTATTTTTAATGATGTTTCTAAATCTTTAACCTCTAACAATACATTATTCATAACATCCCCCCATATAAGTAAACCTCGACAAAATCGTCGAGGTTACATTACTAAGCTTCTTTAGTTAAATTATATAAACTTTGATCAGTTCCAATTTCAATGTCTAAGTTTCGTACTTTATCGTTAACAATAGTTATCGATTTACCTTGGAACATTGGTAATCCAGGTAACTCATCATTCATATATTTTTGCCATTTAACATAAATATCTTTACGTTTCTTTTCATCAATGCCTACTTTTTCGAAGTCTAATGCATCATCTAAATATTGATCTGATTTTGGTAAAACTGTTCTCATTTCATTTTGAGGTCTATCAGTGTGGTATAAATCTGATGGATCTGGATCTGTACCTCCTGCCCATGATCTGAAGTACACTTCCATATCTTTAGATGCATTTGCTAAGTCTTCATTATATTTACCGAATTCTACTAACTTCACATTTGTTTTCAAGCCAACTTTTTCCCAGAAATCTTTTATCGCAGCAGTTCTTGGTTCAAAAGTAGGATTTGAACCTGAATAATGTTTAAAGTTAATCTCAAATTTATTACCTTTAGGATCTTCTCTAAATCCGTCACCATCTCTATCTTTATAACCTAACTTATCTAAGATTTTTTTAGCTTTTTCAGGATCATATTTGTAATCATTTAGGTCCTTAGGATTGGCTGCTATCCAATGCATAGATGGTACAAAACTATTGATTTCACTAGCGTAACCATTGAAAAACGCTTTAATCCATTTTTCTCTATCAATTGCATAAAGCATTGCTTTACGTAATTCTTTGTCTTCATATTTTGGTCTCACTTTACCAGTTTTATTAGCTTTTTTATCGTAATCATGAGATACGAATCCTATTAAACCGTAGTCTAAGCTTGGCGCAGATAATACCTTGAGACCAGCATTAGATGACTTAGCATCTTTTGCCATTGCACCGGTAGCATCATTCGCAACATCAATATCGCCTTTTTCCATTGCCTTAATAATTTGAGCTTGATCAATAACTTTTAAATTGATTTTGTCTAGTGCAGGCTTACCTTGCCAATAATCATCAAATTTAATGAGTTGAACAGCCTCACCTGGAACGATTTTCTTAACTTTATACGGTCCAATACCAATAGGATATTTTCGGATTTTATCTGATTTCGCTAAATCTTTAATTGGTACATCTGATAAATATTTTTTACTTAATAAAGGTCCAGTAATAAATCCTGTTAAGTAATTTTCTTGTTTTTTATCAAATGTAACCTGCATAGTGTAGTCATCTATTTTCTTCAATCCGCTAATATGATCAGTTTTTCCTTCATGATAATCTTTCGCACCTTGGATATTTTCTACACTTGGATAATAAGCACCTTCGTAGTCCTTGTTAGCTAAGACTTCAATTGAATAAATCCAATCATCAATTTTCAATTCATTACCATCATGCCATTTAATACCTTTTTTAATTTTAAATTCTATTTTCTTAGCCGGCTCGATGTCCTTCCATGAAGCAATATATGCCTTAGGACGTATTTTTTTATCAGTTGCTAATAAGCTTTCGTTAAAATATCCTTCAACTACAGAATCTGCATGTGTACTATTTAATAACGAAGAATAAACACCACTTGGCGGTGCTGTTAATGCTACATTTAAAGTACCACCTTTATGTTTTGAGGTTTCCGTTTTAGTAGCATCTTTTACTCCTTCATCTTTATTACTGCTTTTTCCGCAAGCACTCAACACTAAAACGACAATAAGAAGTATTGAAATATATTTAATTAGCTTCCCCATACATATGCCTCCTACTTTCAATCTAATTTTTTCTTTTTAGTTTACTCATAGAAAAAATTATTACAAGTTTATTTTTAGAATATTCAGTTATTTATGCATTTAATCAATTTCAGTAATTTAAAAAACGACTTATTTTAAATTTTTATTCCCAAAGTTTTTATCCAACACAAAAAGACTGGAGAAAGTTCTCCAGCCTAATTTACAAAGCATATTATTTTTTCTTCTTACCTGTTTCTTTATCTATCGATTTATCAATATAGACATGTTTAAGTGAGTTATTTGGACCAAATTTATGGTAAATTAATCCTTTTACTTGAGGATTTGTTAAATGTGCAACACCTTTTTGATAAATTGGTGCTACCGGTGCATCTCCTAGGAACATTTCTTCTGCTTTTTTCAAATTTTCATATCGTTCGTTCGGTTGAAGTGCCAATTTGGTTCTCGCTACTTTAAGTAATTGATCGTATTCTTTATTACCCCAGTCTGTATTATTTTGTGCGCTGCCTGTGGTCATTGTTTCTAAGTAAGCCATAGGATCAGGGTAATCTGCAGACCAACCACTAAGTGATGCTTCAAAATTGTTACTCAGTTCTAGTGATACTTTTTGTTTAAACGGCAATTGCTTAATTTTCAAAGTAACTCCTGGTAAATTTTTCTCAACTTGCGATTTGATATATTCAGCAGATATTTTTGCATCTGGTGTATCTTCTGTGTTCATTGAAAATGTCAATTCATTTTTACCTAACTCTTTTTTAGCTTTGTCCCAGTGTGCTCTTGCTTCTTTAGGATTATATTTTAAAGGCGAATTCATGGTACTCGCATAATCTTTGCCATTAGGCGCTTTCGCAATGCCTTTGGCTGTTAATGTATCGGAAGGAATTGAGCCATTGTTTTTCACTGAATCAACGTAGCCTTTTTTATCTATTGCTTGCGCGATTGCAAGTCTTAATTCTTTATTTTTAAAATCAGGATATTGTTTTTCATTCATTTTCAAAAAAAATGTCCCAGTCGTTAATACAAAGTTTAATCCTTTATTATCTTTATATTTATTCACTTGATCCGCAGTAATAATTGCGTCATCTACTGATTCAGTATCATACAATGAAGCACCGGCTTGTAAGTCTTTAATAACTTTATAATTCACTTTATCTAACTTTACATTCTTTTTATCCCAATAATACTGATTTTTAGATAGTAACGTTTTATCTTCTTGTTTCCAATCATCAACTTTAAATGGACCATTGTATACCGCTCTATCAGCTGCTGTGCCATAATTTTTACCATATTTTTTGGCAACTTTTTCATTTTGAGGTGCAAATGTATTAAGTGCTAATAATTGATTAATATATGGAACCGGCTTTTCTAATTCAATTTGTAATGTTTCATCATCTAATGCTTTGATACCTAATTGCTCTACAGGTTTCTTACCAGTACTAATATCACTCGCATTTTTAATGTCCCCCATAATGTATGCAAATTCAGAACCAGTTTTAGGGTCAACTGTTTTTCTCCAAGCATAAACAAAGTCTTGTGCAGTCACTTTGTCACCATTGCTCCATTTAGCATCGCTTCTTAATTTAACCTTTAAAGTTTTCCCATCTTTACTCTTTTCAGGAAAAGCTTTCGCAACACCTAACACCGGTTTGTCACCTTTTCCTAATGTGTATAAACCTTCGAATGTTTGCGCAGTCACTTCAGAAGATATTTCATCCGTTATTAATGATGTATCAAGGGATGTTAAGTCTGCTGACAAAATTTTTCTGAATACTTGACCTTTATCTGAATAAATACCATCATCATTAGCACAACCACTTAATGCAATTGTGGCAACCAATATTAAAATCAGCGTTTTTAACTTTCTTGTCATTTCATTTCCCCCTTCCCCTTAATCTTGTGTTACCAACAAATTTTTTCGTAGTCGTTCCGCTTCTTCTTCAGTACTAAAGACAAAATGCTGTGGTCTTATTTCATGTAATTGTCTTAAATGATTATTTGCTTCATCATCAATATAACTAAATCGTTTGCGACTACGTTCCGATTCAGGATCCGGTTGAGGAATTGCCGACAATAAAGACTTAGTATAATCATGTAATGGATATTGATAAATATCGTCTGCTGGTCCGATTTCTACAATTTTCCCAAAATGCATGACTGCAATTCGATCAGAGATATACTTCACCATTGATAAATCATGTGCAATAAATAGGAATGTAATACCTTTTTCACGCTGTAATTTTAATAACAAATTGACTACTTGAGCTTGAATCGAAACATCCAATGCTGAAATAGGTTCATCTGCTATAATAAATTCTGGTTCAACGGCTAATGCACGGGCAATTCCAATACGTTGGCGTTGTCCGCCTGAAAATTCATGAGGATAACGATTGGCATGTTCTTTACTTAATCCAACAGTTTCAAGTAAATCATAGACACGTTTTTTACGGTCACGTTTATCAGTTGCTAAATGATGGATATCAATACCTTCAGCTACTATATCCATTACTTTTAACCTAGGATTTAAAGACGCATATGGGTCTTGAAAAATCATCTGTATCTTTTTATTAAATTTAAGCAAATCTTTACGTTTACGAATCTTTTGTATATCAATACCCTCATACAAAATTTCTCCACTTGTAATATCATTAAGTTTAATAATTGATTTACCAGTTGTAGATTTACCACACCCCGATTCTCCTACTAAGCCTAATGTTTCCCCTTTGTATATATCAAACGAAATATTTTCAATCGCTCTCACTTCGTTTTTCTTTCCTGCGTTAAAATATTGCTTTAAATTTTTAATAGATAATAGCACTTCATCATTTTTCATTGAACGACACCCTTTCTACCTTGAGTGGTTTTTCATAATTATTAGGCATCGGTTTCATACGTTGTTTTACCAGCTCGGGTAGTTCAACTTTTGGTGCACGTGCGTCTAATAACCAAGATTTCACAAAATGTGTCGGTGAAACTTTAAACCACGGTGGTTCTACTTTAAAATCAATATCTAATGCATATTGACTACGTCTCGCAAATGCATCACCTTTAGGTGGGTGTAATAAATCAGGTGGCGCTCCAGGAATCGCTAGTAATGGTGTGTCATTTGTTGTTGATAAATCAGGCATTGACGATAATAATCCCCATGTATATGGATGCTTTGGATCATAAAATATTTCGTTAACATCTCCTGTTTCAACCATTTGACCACCATACATAACTGCCACTCTATCAGCAATATTCGCAACAACCCCTAAATCATGCGTTATAAAAATAATTGCTGTATCGATTTTTTGTTGTAGTTCTTTCATTAAATCTAAAATTTGTGCCTGCATCGTTACGTCTAATGCAGTCGTTGGTTCATCAGCAATGAGCACTTTAGGTTCACAAGCTAATGCGGTTGCAATAACAATTCTTTGCCTTTGTCCACCTGAAAATTGATGTGGATATGCTTTAAATCTTTTTTCTGCATTTGGTAAACCTACAAGATTTAGTATTTCCAATGCGCGCTTTTTAGCTTGTGCTTTACTATAATTTTTGTGCTTAATTAATGGTTCCATGACTTGTTTACCAATTTGCATAGTTGGGTTTAAAGATGTCATTGGATCTTGAAAGATCATTGAAATATCTTTGCCACGTAATTTAATTAACTCATTTTCAGGTTTTTTTGCTAAATCTTCCCCTAAAAATAAAATTTCTCCCTTTTTAATTCTTCCTGTGTCCCCTTGGAATAATTTTGTAATTGCTTTTGTTGTTACAGATTTACCTGAACCTGATTCACCAACAATTGCCAATGTTTCCCCCTTGTTTAAATAAAAATCTACACCTCTCACTGCCTGCACTTCCCCTGCTGTAATATCAAAGGAAACATGCAAATCATTTACTTCTAATATTCTTTCAGTCATATGCTATGCCCCCTTTTATTTACGCATTTTCGGATCAAATGCATCACGTAATCCATCACTAAATAAGTAAAAGAATAGAATTAATAAACTTAAAATCATTGCTGGTATAAATAATTCATGTGGATAAATTAATAACATTGCTCGCCCATCATTTACTAATGACCCTAACGATGTTTGAGGTGCGGGTACACCTATACCAATGAAACTTAAAAATGCTTCGAAGAAAATAGCACTAGGTACTGTAAACATTGATGTAACCACGATAGCACCTAATGTATTAGGTAAAATATGCTTAAATATCAATTTGAATTTTGAAGCCCCCAATGTTTTCGAAGCCATGACAAACTCTTGATTTTTTAATTTTAAAAATTCTCCACGTACAACTCTGCTCATGCCTAACCAGCCTGTGATAGACATAGCCAATATAATTGTCCAAATGGATGGTTCAAAAATTAATACAAATAAAATTACGACAATTAAATTCGGAATAGATGCTATGACTTCAAGTATACGTTGCATAATCGTATCGACACGTCCACCGAAGAATCCAGAAATCGCACCATATACAACGCCAATAAAAATATCTAACATCGCTGCAACAACACCGATAAACAATGAAATTTGAGCACCTTTCCATGTTCTTGTCCATAAATCTCGACCCAACTGATCAGTACCAAACCAATAATTTTCTTTAGCATTTGCTGCTTTATAAGCATCCTTGCCATCTGCATCTTTACCATCAAAAGGTAAAAATGGAACTTTGTCTAATACAGGTATTTTTGCCGGAAGATTTCTATGTTCTACATTTTGTTCAGCATAATCATGTTTATTTATAACTGGACCGATAAAAGCAAATGTTACAATGATAATTAAACCTATCATACCGACAACAGCTAACTTATTTCGTTTTAACTGAGCCCAAGCATCTTGCCAAAAGTTTTTGCTTTCTCGTTGCATTTCAGGTTCCTGATTCAAATCTAAATCTCTAATAATAAAATCAGATGATGCGATAGCGTCAGAGGTATGCGTCATAGCTGCATTAGAATGATCGTCGTTAATCGACAAATTGTTTTTATTTTCAGCCATTATTTTTTACCTCCTTGAACACGAATTCGTGGATCTATCACACCGTACAAAATATCTACAATAAAAATAGAAACGATAAACAGTGTGCTAAATAATAGTGTGATTGCCATGATTACTGAGAAATCATTTGTTGTAATTGAACGTACGAATTGATCCCCTAATCCAGGAACCCCAAAAATATTTTCAATTGTTAAAGTGCCTGTTAAAATACTTGCTAACATGGGAACGATAATTGTAATAATTGGAATTAAAGCATTTCTAAGTGCATGTCCAAAAAGTACACGCATTGTCGAATTACCTTTAGCTCTCGCTAATAAAATATAGTCTGAACTTAATACCTCTATCATCTCTGCTCTTATGTATCTGGCGACAGTTGCTAAAACAGCTGCAGATAATGCAAGTGACGGTAATACCGCGGTCGAAAAACCTTCCCATCCAGCTACTGGGAACCATCTTAATTTAACTGCAAATACATATTGTAAAAGTACAGCAAGTACAAAAGATGGTACAGATACAGCAATAACTGAAATAACTGTAGTTGTATAGTCAACCCAAGAATTTTGTTTAGTAGCTGCTGCAACACCTAAAATAAGTCCCAGTATCACACCGATGAACATTGCTGTAAGACCCATTTCAAAAGAAGGTAGTAGTCTCGGTTTAATCAAATCCCACACAGGTTGATTATGATACTGGAATGAATTACCAAAATCGCCTGTAACAACATTTTTTAAATAATGTAAATACTGCGTAGCTACAGGATCATTTAATCCATATTTTTCATTTAAAATTTCTTTTTGTTCAGCATTTAATTTAGCATCGTTAAATGGCGAACCTGGCATTAATTTCATTAAGAAAAATGTAATTGTAATAATAATAAATAAAGAAATAAGCATATAAATAAATCGTTTGAAAATATATTTCCCCATCTAATCCCCTCCTCTAACAAATTCCGATTTCTAAATTTCCATTCCCTTCAAAATTTTCTGAAATCTTAACTAATATTATATATACAATATTTACTATATATCAATATTTTTTTGCTTTAAACTAATGAAGAATGATTGATTTTAGAATTTCAATAAAGCTGAAGAAATTAAAAAATCATTCCTCAATGTCTGATTTTAATGTAAACTATGCGTAAGAGTTTTCTATAAGTGGGAGTGATCAAATGTTGAAAAAATGGCTTGGAATGGCACTAATAACGCCAATATTAACGTTTATTATATGGCTTTTTAATAGCCATACTATCATTACATATTTAAATATATTGTTTTATGTTTCATTAATTATTTTTATTAGCATATTTTTGATTTTACTTGTACAAGAAGGCATTTTTGATGCGACAAGTTATGGTTTTAGAAGATTAAAGTATCAAATGTCATCTTCGAAAAAGAAGAAGTCTATCTCTGATGATCCATTTTTCAACCCACAAGAGGTAAAAAAAGAGCATTACTTTGTTTCTACATGGATAATCCCCTTATTATTAATAAATATTTTATATTTTATTATGACGATTGTGCTGTCGCTCATCTTAGTATAAAGAAACTGAAAAAATCTTCAGTAACTAAAACAACGTTACTGAAGATTTTTATAGTTATGCTTCAAATTTCTTGAATACTAATACTGCGTTATGTCCACCGAATCCTAAGCTATTACTCATTGCATAAGTAATATCAAGGTCTTGCGCTTCATTTGGAACAATATCCAAATCACATTCTAGATCTGGTGTTACCGCATGAATTGTCGGGGCGACTTTAGAGTCTTTAATTGAAAGCGCTGAGAAGATTGCTTCAATTCCACCTGTTGCACCAAGTAAGTGACCAGTCATTGATTTTGTTGAGCTAACTTTTAAGTGTTTAGCTGCTTCACCAAATGTATTTTTAATAGCTTTAACTTCATTTAAGTCACCAACAGGAGTACTTGTACCATGGGCATTTAAGTATTGTACATCTTTAGGTTCAATACCAGCATCATCCATAGCTGCTTGCATTGCTCTAGAACCACCTTCACCTTCTGGAGCTGGCGCTGTAATATGATAAGCATCACCTGTAGTACCATAGCCAACTATCTCAGCATAAATATTGGCACCTCGAGCTTGTGCTGATTCTAAAGATTCAATTACTAAAATACCAGCACCTTCACCCATAACAAAACCGTCTCTACCTTCTTGGAATGGACGACATGCTGTTTCAATGTCATCATTTGTAGAAAGCGCTCGACTTGCACTGAAACCAGCAATTGCCATATGAGTAATTGGTGCTTCTGTACCACCAGTAATCATTGCATCTGCATCACCGCGTTGCACAATTTTAAATGCTTCTCCGATTGAATTTGTACCTGTTGCACATGCTGTAACTGTTGCACCATTTGGTCCTTTTGCACCTAAGTCAATTGATACTTGCCCAGTTGCCATATCAGGAATTAACATTGGTACGAAAAATGGACTCACACGTCTTGGGCCTTTATCCATTAATTGTTTATGTGCAATTTCAAATGTTTCCATACCACCGATACCAGAACCAATCCATACACCGATTCGATCTGCAGTATTATCATTGATATCTAATTGCGCATCTTTAACAGCCTCTCTAGCTGCTACAATTGCATATTGAGTAAATCTATCCATACGACGCGCTTCTTTTTTGTCGATATGATCTTCAATATTAAAGTTTTTAAGTTCTCCTGCTAAGTGAACGCTATAAGGTTCAGTATCGATACGTGTAATTTTATCGATACCATTTACGCCTTTTAGAGCATTCTCCCATGTTGTTTTGACATCATTACCGATTGGAGAAAGGGCTCCCATACCTGTAATAACTACTCTTTTATTTTGACTCATTCGTTATCCTCCTATTTTCCCCATTTTATTGTCATTGCGCCCCAAGTTAGGCCGCCACCGAATCCGACAAGAACAATTGTATCATCATCTTTGAGTTTACCATTTTTTAATTCTTGATCGATACTTAAAGGTATTGACGCAGCTGAAGTATTTCCATATTTATTTACAGAAACACTCATTTTGTCTTTTGAAATACCTAAGCGTTCTCTAGCTGATTCCATAATTCTAATATTAGCTTGATGAGGAATAAATAAATCTATATCATCTGATGTTAAATTCGCTTTTTCAACTACACGTGTTGATGCATCACCCATAATTCTAACAGCAAATTTAAATACTTCTCGACCATTCATTTTCAGTTTACCAGTATCTTTATCTAAATATAAATGTTTACCACCAGTGCCATCAGAACCCATTTCATAACTTATAATACCTCTGCCTTCTGAAACTTCACCGATGATAACCGCACCTGCACCATCTCCAAATAGAACTGCAGTAGAACGGTCAGTTAAATCTGTTATTTTAGATAATTTATCTGCACCGACAACTAAAATATTATGATAATCTCCAGATTGAACATATTGTTTAGCTGTAATCATTGAATACATAAATCCAGAACATGCTGCAAGTTGATCCATAGAGGCAACTTTGCCCGTCCCTAAACGTTCTTGCAACATATTTGCGACAGTTGGAAATGGCATATCTCCAGTTGCTGTGGCAACAATTATCATATCTATATCTTCGGGCTGAATACCAGCGTCAGCGATTGCTTTTATACTTGCTTCATATGCTAAATCTGAAGTATCTTGATCGTCATCTGCCCAATGTCTTTCTTTAATTCCAGTCATCTTAGAAATCCATTCATCAGATGTATCTAAAAATTGCTCAAAATAGGCATTGTCAATAATCTTTTCTGGTGCATATGCACCAAAACCTTTAATACCCACGTTCATAGTTGAACACCTTCTTAATAAAATTTTTAATACCAGGTATTAATTTAACATAGATTACTTTTTAAACTCAAGTCAGAGGTAGGAATATTGACTAGTTAATAAAATTTTAATGCTTTATTATCGTCAAATTTCAATATGAAATTGGTTTTAATGCGCTTAAATTAGAATAGCCTTTCAGATAAAATCATTTATTTAAACTGTATAATATGGTCAAAATATATGAGATGTTACTATACAAATTTCTAACTTTCACTTAAAATAAAATATATATAATTAAAGTGGAGGTAGAATGACATGAAACACCTCGTAACATTCTTTTGGGCATTATTATTAATGCAAATGGTTAACTTTGTACTTAATAGCCTAGTAGGTGGAGACAGCTTAAATGTAGTGAATCCAATTATCATGGCAGTATTGTTCACGATTTTCACAGCAATTTTTGCTGCAGTAATTAAACCGCCGAAAGATTCATCACAATAACTATTTAGTATAAAATGAAATATGTCTTTCTTATTATTGAAGCTGCCCAGATAAAGGCGGCTTTTATTTTTGGCCATTAATGTTTTGTATTTTGAATATTTTAAAGCTCAATGACCTCTAACCCATCACTTTTAAATTTAGAAAAAGCCTTAATACAAAGATGTCATTTACGAGTAATCTTTGTATCAAGGCAATTATATTATAATCATCACTGTAAAATTAAATGCTTCATGTTGAATTTGATAATTTTAAGTGTTTATTTAGTTTTTACATTAATATCAATTTGTTTAATTGAATTTGAATCAAACAAGTTTGCTGTGTAGCTATCTTTCTTAAGATCCACTTCTTTTTTACTACCATCTTTCCAAGTAATCGTGTAAACGGCAGATTTTGCATTTCGAATCTTCTCAGGTGTTACACCGCGTTCATCATATAATAAAGCTTTAACTTTATTTCCTAAATCTAAATATGATAATTGGCTATCTTTTGGTAAATTTAAGTAAGATTGATTGAAAGCCATAATGCCATCTACTGCAATTGTATATGGAACATTTTGCATTTCTTTAGCTTTTTGAGTTGCCGGTAGTTTGTCCTTTTCTGCTGCAGATACCTCATTACCTGCCACAGTAGCGCCAGTCGTTGCGATCATGCCCAGTGCCAAAGTTACAGTTATAAATGATTTTAATTTCATATAATCTCTCTCCTTTGTGAGTTAAAGTATCTTACAAAATCAATATAACACAAATTGAAAAGTTTCAAAAATTATAAGTATGTAAATTGTTTACTTGTTTTTAAAAATAAATTTTAATTAATGTAAAAGCTATAATTGTTAATACTTTCTATTTTTTCAAATAAATTCACATTACAATAACTAAGTTTACATTTCTTAAATTTAATTACTTCTTTGCATTATAGCGAACGCCGTACCTAATATATAAATTAAAACCTTTGTTTCTTTGTACTTTTAATTGAACATTTTTATATTGATGAGATATTTAGTATTAAATTTTTCTTCCTATAAGGTTAATACTTGTTTGATCAATTTTATGTTGATTTACTTCTTTTAAAAATTCATTCAAGTAGAACCCATTCTTCAAATTTAAAGAATGATCTAACGCATAAACTGTTAATTCATATTGATGATCTTGATCAGGTGGTGTAGGTCCTACATAGTGATTTTCTATTTCTGAAAAATCTTCAGCCAACAACCCACTAGTAAAGCTATTTTTACCTTGTACATAGTCACCCTTTGTTCTTGATAAATCTGCTTTTATAGAAATTGAATTGCCACTAACACTTACATTAGCAACACTCCAATGAATCCATGCAAAGCCACACACAGGAATTGCATCATAGTCAATTAAAGACCAAGCAAGATATTTAGTCCCTTCCGGTAATTCAATTACTTCAAATGGAAATGACTTAATTGGATTCCCGTTAATAGAATCACTCACATCTGCACCTGCTGCGTATTCATATGGTATATTGTTCCCTTTAAATTCAGTTTTTATTTTCATGTTGCTCTCTCCTTGTAAAATAAAATATTATTATTAAATATATAAAAATTAATAACGAAATAAATAATATTAAGTATTGAATAGTTCCTATTGTATATAAGTAACCACCCATAAGTAAAAATGCGATATTAAAAATAAAATATAACGTTTCTGCATAATTAAGCATCACTCTTAAGTTACTACTGCTAGAAAGTTTATTTATAGTTTGTGGACGAGTTAACCCTGAAGAAATACCTAAAAATATCATAGAAATAGTAACTGCTATGAAACTTTGATATGTATATATTATTAAAAATATTACTAAACAAATTTCTGACACAAACTTATAATTCAAGTATTTAGTTAAATAACGTGAAGATACAAAACCCATAACTGTGTAACAAGTTAATACTGAAATAAATTGTAAATTATTCAGTTTTAAATCATTATATATATTAATTGGAATAAATCCTATAAAAAATCCTAATATTAACGCTCTTAAAAAAGAATAATGCAATATCCAAAACTTCTCTTCTGGTAGAAATTTCTTTATCTTTCCCTTTGTTTCTCCTATTAAATTTAATTCCCTATTTTCAACTAATGTGCATCGAATAATTATAATTGTTAGAATTGAAAATATACTAGTCATTATTATAGGCCATTTAATATTTATTCCATAAAGATAACTACCTATAATCCCTGAAATTAATAATGATAGGAACATATAGCTATTTGACTTATTTTGTACGTATTTCTCATTTGTTATATTTCTTTTAATTATTGCGGTATCAACACCCGCCATCATTGAGTAACTTAACCCTAATAATATTTGTGCCACTACTAAAATTAAATATTGATTTTGATATAATAACAACAATAAACCGATGATTTTGAATATTTCACTAACAACTAATTTATTAGAATCTTTTAAGTTACAAATTTTAAAACACTTCTCTTTGTATAGAGAGAATAAAAATGCTGCAATGCCATAAGACGCCATTAATATTTCTAATTGTATTATGGAATAACCTTGAATCAAAAAGTAAATTAATAAAAACGGTAAATAAAAGTATGCTCGTGAAAAAATTCGGTATAAATAAATCCCAAGTATTAACTTATTCATAAATAATACCTGTACCTAGTCTTTCTTTTATTTCTTCAAACTTTATATCTCCTTCTCTTAATAATTCAATTTTATTATCTGTCACTTTAATAATCGTACTAGATGTTTTATAGTTAGTTTTATTTTGACTTCTTAGCATATATCTTACATTTTCGCCCATGTGCTTAATTGCTTCATTTTCAGTTATTAAAATATCATCGGCAGTTCCAGATATATTTGCTGAAGTAATTGCTATAGGTGAATTAATATATGAAATAAATCTTCTCATCGTTTTATTTTGTACACATCCTATAGCTATACTATCTGAATTATTGAGCATATAATTATAGCTTGTTTTATTTTTTAAAATAATATTTAATGGTCCAGGCCAAAATATTTCAACTAGTTTATCAACTATTTCCGTATTTTGATTATCTCCATACAATTTCCAATCCTCTGGCTTATCAATAAATAATGATAATGGCTTATCTTTCGATCGCTTTTTATATTCAAATATTTTATCGATACAAAGATCGTTGTTAGGTAAACTACATAAATTATAATTAGTATCAGTAGGAACAATCACTGGAAAACCATCTTGTAATTGTAAATAAAGTTTTTCAAAACTTTTTACAGAATCATTTAAAATTTCCATCTTTACTCCTCCTTTTTATTATCTGAAGTAAATCCACTGTATCTTCAGGTGCTACTTCAGGTGAAAACTTGTTCACAAGTTTATAGAAAGAAATACTTTCATCAATTTCTTCAGTGTTAACTATTGATTTAAATTTATTGTGCAAGATTTTCTTACTAGAAATATTACTTATTGGAAACTGAACAACTTGTGAATTTTTCAATCCTAAATCACTAGGAACTAAATATTGATACATATTTATATTTTTTTTAGAACCATCTTGATGAATTCCTGATTCATGTTTAAATATATTTTCACCAATTATAGGTTTGTTTTCTGATATTTGAAAATCGAGAATTTTAGAAATATTAATACTAGTTTTATATACGTCGGGTAAAGTGAATTCCGTACTTTCTATTTGTTTTTTTGTCAAAATAGTAATTATTTCCTCAATAGAAGCATTACCCGCTCTCTCACCAATTCCCAAAAATGTAGTTTCTATTTGCTTTGCACCATTTAAAATTGCAGCTAATGTATTTGCAGTAGCCAACCCTAGATCGTTATGACAATGAGCAGAAAAAATTATGTTAGAATATTTTTTTACAAAGTAATTAAAAATATCTCCGTATTCTAATGGTGTCGAACATCCTACAGTGTCCGCAAATGTAACTGTTCTAACTTGATATTTTGAAATAATTTCCATGTATTCTTTCAATTTTTCTCTAGAAGTCCTTGTTGCATCTTCAAAACAAATATCTACTCCTTTTTTATCTTTCTTTAATATATCCAAGCAGTCTTTGATTTTCTGAATATAATATTTATTTGAAAAATTAAGCTTTTCTTTTATATGCAAGTCAGATATTGGCAATAGTATTTTTACCACTAAATTATGAATTTTCAATTTGACTATTTTTTTTATTTCTTTTTCATTAAGCCTAGTCAATACTACTAATTCTTTTTCAGGACTTAAAATGTCTCTGAATTGATGAATATTAAATTCATCCTCGATAGTTGTACACATGCCTACTTCAACAGAATTTATATTTAACTTGTTAATTTGTTTCAATACTTCTTTTTTTATAATTAGACTTTTTCGAACATTACTTTGTTGCATACCATCCCTTATTGTATTATCTTGAATTCGAATCATATTACTTCACCCCCTCGATAACCTCTGATATAATATTAATATTATTTTTATGCAATAAAAATTAAATATTATCTAATGAATTATTAACTTTTTTGAAAGAGGTAAGTTCATGAATTTAGATTGGTACTATACATTTGTCATTTTAGCGAAGACGTTAAACTATCGATTAGCTAGTGAAGAAATTAATCTCACTATACCTTCTATACATAAGCAAATTAAAAATTTAGAACAGCATCTCAATGTGAAACTATTTGAAACTTATAAAAATCAAATTATCTTGACTGAAGATGGTCATACATTTCTTCCAATTGCGCAAAGTTTTATTGAACAATATGAAAGTGGCATCAAACATATCCAACTTAAAAAAACGATGTTTCAATCGAAATTAAATGTTGTCGTGTCTTCATATATCGCGACATTCATTATGCCCAAATTTTTAAAATCTTTCTTTAACGAGCATCCTTTTATCGATGTTTCTCTTCATGTCAAAAATGAAAATATTGAAAAAGATATTAATAATCATACGTATGACATCGGGATTAGCAGAAATCAACCTAAACTAAGAGAAGTTCATTCTGAAAAAGTATGCGAAGGTAAAATTGTATTGATTGCTCCCAATAAAGAGAATAATCATCTTCTAACTGAGGCATCTTTATTTGAAAAATACAAAATAATAAGTGATAACCATCCAGAATATTGGTCATCACTTAAAAATAATATTTTAAATATTTATGAAAAAGCACAATTTCTATCTATCAATGATGTGCATACTTCAATTAAATTAATCGAAATGAATCAAGGTATATCATTCCTGCCTCTTTATATAACAACAAATAGTGATTACAATATTTCGGTTATTAACACGAAAATTTTACAAGCACCTATTTCATTTACATATATATACAGCAAAAAAGAAAGCCCAGAAATATTGGTGTTTATTAAATCATTTAAAAAGTATATTGCCAATGAACAATTATAATAAATTTCAAATCTAAAAAACCAAGAATGCGATTAATCATCACATTCTTGGTTCAATTTTATTCATGAATTTTTTCAACATTAAACGTTAAGTTATTGTCTGAATTTAAATTAACTTTAATCGTTGTACCTTCTGGGAATCCCTCTTTAATCATCATACGTGCTAATGGTGTTTCAATTTGGCGTTGTACAAAACGTTTTAATGGTCTTGCACCGTATTGAGGTTCATAAGCTTCTTGACCTAGCCAAGCTTTAGCATCATCAGAAACTTCAATTGAGATTCGTTGTTCTAATAATCTTATATTTAATTGCGTTAAGATTTTATCTACAATCATACTCATGTCATCAATAGATAATGGTTTAAATAATACGATATCATCCATACGATTCAAAATTTCTGGTTTGAAATATGCATTTAAACTTGTCATAACAGCTTTTTCTGTTGATTCTGTAATTTCACCAGTCTCTTTTACGTTTTCTAATAAAACTTGAGATCCAATATTACTTGTCATAATAATAATAGTATTTTTAAAATCAACGCTACGTCCTTTAGAATCAGTTAAACGGCCTTCATCTAAAATTTGCAATAATACATTAAAGACGTCAGTATGCGCTTTTTCAACCTCATCTAATAAAATAACTGAGTATGGATTACGACGAACCGCTTCAGTTAATTGACCCCCTTCATCATGTCCAATATATCCTGGAGGTGCCCCTATCAATCTTGATACTGCATGTTTTTCCATATATTCACTCATATCAATACGAATCATATGTTTTTCAGAATCAAATAATGATGCAGCTAATGATTTAGCTAATTCAGTTTTACCTACTCCAGTTGGACCTAGGAATAAGAAACTACCAATAGGTCTGTTTGGATCTTTAATACCTGCTCTTGCTCTAACTACTGCATCTGAAACCAGGTCAACTGCTTTATCTTGACCTACAACACGTTTATGCAAGATGTCACTTAAGTGAAGTAATTTTTCACGTTCTGTTTCAACTAATTTTGAAACTGGTATGCCTGTCCATTGGCTGACAATATCGCCAATTTCTTCGTCTGTTACAACTTCACGAATCATTCGATCTGTATCTTCACCTTGCTCATCTTGGAAATTATCCTCTAATTCTCTAAGTTCTTTTTCCAATTGAGGAATTGTTCCATATTGTAGTTCAGCAGCTTTTTCTAAATTGTTATTTGTTTGTGCATCTTCCAACGCTTGTCTACTTTCATCTAGTTGCGCACGTTTTTCTTGTAAATTTGCTATTTTTTCTTTTTCTGATTCTACACGAGATTGAAGTGCTGCTTGTTTCTCTTTTTCATTGGCAAGCTCTTCTTGTAGTTCTTGTAATCTCTGTTTGCTCGCATTGTCAGATTCATTTTTAAGTGCGCTATCTTCAATTTCTAATTGCATGACACGTCTATTAACTTGATCCAATTCAGTTGGATTTGATCCCATTTCCGTACGAATTGTTGCACATGCTTGGTCAACTAAATCAATCGCTTTATCTGGTAAAAAACGATCAGTGATGTAACGATCAGACAATTCAGCGGCAGCAACTAAGGCTCTATCTTGAATACGCACACCATGATACACTTCATATCGTTCTTTTAAACCACGTAAAATTGAAATTGTATCTTCAACATCAGGCTCACTAACTGCTACTTTTTGGAAACGACGCTCTAATGCCGAATCTTTTTCAATATATTCTCGATATTCATTTAAAGTTGTTGCACCAATACAATGTAACTCTCCTCGTGCTAACATTGGTTTTAGCATGTTGCCTGCATCCATGGCACCATCTGTTTTACCAGCACCTACAAGCATATGGATTTCATCAATAAATAATATAATTCTACCATCAGACTCTTTAACTTCTTTTAGGACTGCTTTTAATCTCTCTTCAAATTCACCACGATATTTAGCGCCCGCTACTAATGCGCTTAAATCTAACTCAAAAACAGTTTTATCTAATAATGATTCTGGCACATCTTTCTTAACTATACGTTGCGCTAATCCTTCAACAATTGCAGTTTTACCAACACCTGGTTCACCAATGAGCACAGGGTTGTTTTTAGTTTTACGACTTAAAATACGAATCGTATTTCGAATTTCTTCATCTCTTCCTATAACAGGATCCATTTTACCTTGTCTAACTTCTTCTACTAAGTCGCGGCCATATTTAGCTAATGCTTCGTAATTAACTTCTGGATTTTGTGATGTCACGTGATTTCCCCCTCTTACTTTTTTAATAATTTCTTTGATAACTTCTACTTTATTATTTATATAATGTTTTGTTGTTTGATCAATGTCCATTGCCGAACGTAAAATATGCTCCATTGAAATATATTCATCTTCATATTCTTTCATGTATGATTCAGCCTTAGTTATCAATTGGTTTGCTTGTTGGCTAATATATTGACCATATTGTATATTGTCACCTTCTACAGATGCATACGTGTTTAGTTTGTCTTCATAAGCTTTGTTTAATTGATCTACCTCAATATTTGCTCGTTCTAAAATACTTTTATATAAGCTTTCACTTTCATTTAAGGCAGCGCTTAAAATTGCCTCAATTTCTATATTTTGTAATTTATGTTGCTGACTCAGTTCAACTGCTTGTTGTAAAGCACTTTGAACAGCATATGTCATTTTATTTATATCCATATAATTTCACCTCTAATTTGTAGAGTTGGTCAAGTTGCACTTTTGACTTTGACTTTCTTTGACCTTAATTATATTATAGTCCCAATATAATCATTTATCAACTCTTTTACACTTAAATTTCCTAATATTTGTAAATATTTTTTTGAATAAAAAAATCTAGCTAATGTTACGTTACACATTAACTAGACTTATTAAACATATGTTATTTCTTTTTAAGTGCTTTTAATATTTCATCTTTTAAAGCTAGGACTCCTTTGTACTCTAAATGTACACCGTCTGGTGCAAAATATTCACTATGTCCTTGTGATCGCTTATTCCAATCAATTAATGTGACATTGGACTTTCGTTTCGCCGCGTCAGCTAATAATCGATTTACATTTGCCTCATAAATTCTTGGAACACGTGTATTAACTAAATAAATCTTGGCTTTTCCAAATTGATTAAGTAAATCGTCGAGCTGTTTGACAGTAAAGTCGCCATTTGTACCTAATTCTAATACGACTTGATCAGATGATTTTTTATATTGTGAATAATTCGCTTTAACTAAAGGTAAGGTTTGATACAATTGACGCCCTACTTTTCCATCAATTCTAGACTTAGGAACTGATGACTTAAATGACTCACCGATATCAACCATTACTGAATCACCGATTAAAAGAGGTTTAATATTATTATATACGTCGGAAGATTCCTTTTTCTTCTCACTTACTAAGCCATCAATGTGAATGTTATCAATTGGTGCTATCCGCATTAAATAATTATCTTCAATAGTGGTATCAAAGCTATTCGCTTTTTCTCCAATAATGTCTTTACCATATTTATTGAATGCACCTACTAAAATCAACATAAATGGAATTAACAAGGTTACTACAATTGCCATTCTTATAAATTGTGGTATATAAGAAGGTCGCCAATTTAAAGCTTTAATACCTTCTTTTCTAAATGGAGTTTCTATAAAGCGATATGATAGCTCTGCAAATATAATTGTTAAACTTATATCTATAAAGTACACATATACAGGTATCTGTCCATCTACATAGTAACTATGTACGAAACTAATTACTGCAAAATGCCATAAATATAAACTATAAGACCTTTTCCCGATAAATACTAACACTGGATTTGAAAATATCTTCGCTATCCATGTAGATGGATGAACGACACTGGCAATAATAAATAACGTTAATATGGATATTAAATAGAAACCACCATCATATATCCAATTCGTCTCATCATTAATAATGAAAAATAATAATATAAGTACTATAAATGATAAACTACCTATGCTATCAATAACATATTTTACAACTTTAGGTGGATCATTTTTCAATTTAAACGGTGGCCATAAAAAAGCTAAAATAACACCCAGTAACAATGTCTGTAATCTAGTATCTGTACCAAAATACACTCGTGAATGATCCCCATTAATACTGTAGATAAACATCATTAACCCTAAAGAAATTATTGATACTCCCCAAAAAATAAATCCTATTTTGTATCGCTTTTTAATTGTTAACAATAATGTAACCAAAATAACTGGGAAAAATATGTAAAACTGTTCTTCAATTGCTAAAGACCATAAATGCTTTAATGGCATAAATGAAAATTGCTCAAAATAATTAACATCTTTTGCTATATACCACCAGTTTGATACATAAAATATCGCAGCAATAATATCATGTTTAACCCTAATGATATTATCTGATTTTAATAATAAGGTTGCTGTCCCTACAACCATTAATAAAACTATGACTGCTGGTAATAAACGTTTTAAACGACGTATCCAAAAGCTTTTCAATTTAATGATACCTGTGTCATCATACTCTTTGAGTAATAAGCTTGTAATTAAATAACCAGAGATCACAAAAAATGTATCCACACCTAAAAAGCCACCTGTCAACCATTGCTTGTTTAAGTGGTAAATAATAATTCCTAGAACAGCGATTGCCCTCAAACCATCGAGCCCTGGCATATATCTCATTTTCTTATACTTTGTAAAACCCTTTGTTTTGTTCATTTTTGCATTCTTCCCTTTTAAAACTGTTCTTCTTAGATGCTTAATTAAATTTAGTTATGCTGTTTAAAAGAATATTGAAATGCATATGTATATTATTGAATTACGACATCATCAAAATCATATTGACTAAAATACTGTTAAATTAAAAAAATTACCAATGATGATTCTTACTTCGAAATCCAATTTGTAATGCAACTCGGCAACTTAAAAACTATGAAGTATTATGTATTGTAATATAACTGTAATATAAATTCAATTTATTATAAAAATTTTCAAGAAAATATTCAACTAGAAAATGAATTGCGCACTCTTAGAAGTGCAAGTCACTGTCTTAATTCATATTTTTTGAAACAAGTTAGATATAAATTTTCAAAATGAAATCAGAACCTAGAACATAAATAAGGCTCCCTTCAAAATTTTCATTTTTCAATGTCTACTTTGAAGGGAGCTTATTCACAATGAATTATACTCTACAATGTTATATTGACTGCGGGGACCCAACACAGAGAATTTCTAAAAGAAATTCTACAGGCAATGCACGTTTATGTTAGCTCACACCAAGTGCAATCTTAGCGTAACGTGACATCATATCTTTTGTCCAAGGTGGACTCCATACGATATTCACTTCAGTATCCTGTATTTCAGGAATCTCTGCTAATACTGTTTTAACTTGATCAATAATTTGAGGTCCCATTGGACATCCCATTGATGTTAAAGTCATATCAACTGTACATACGCCTTCATCATCAACATTCACTTTGTATACTAAACCTAAATTAACGATATCAATTCCTAATTCAGGGTCAATTACCATTTCTAATGCACCTAAGATACTATCTTTCAATGCCTCTTCCATCCATATCACCTCTTTAATGTCATATTATTCATAATATATCAAATATCCGACAAAACGCCAATAAAATGCTATGATGTATCTATATGAACTAAGCAACTTATGAGGAGAGAGATATGCAACCACATTTAATATGTCTAGACTTAGACGGAACATTATTAAACGATAACAAAGAAATTTCATCATATACTAAACAAGTATTAAATGAATTACAACAACGTGGACACCAAATTATGATTGCGACTGGCAGACCTTATCGTGCAAGTCAAATGTATTATCATGAATTAAATTTAACGACACCAATTGTTAATTTTAATGGCGCTTACGTACATCACCCTAAAGATAAAAACTTCAAAACTTGCCATGAAATTTTAGATTTAGGCATCGCACAAAACATTATTCAAGGATTACAACAATATCAAGTATCGAATATTATAGCAGAAGTGAAAGATTATGTTTTCATTAACAATCATGATCCAAGATTATTTGAAGGTTTTTCAATGGGTAATCCAAGAATTCAAACTGGTAATTTACTTGTCCACTTGAAAGAATCCCCTACCTCAATTTTAATTGAAGCCGAAGAAAGTAAAATACCTGAAATCAAAAATATGCTTACTCATTTTTATGCCGATCATATTGAGCATCGACGCTGGGGCGCACCATTCCCTGTCATTGAAATTGTAAAACTTGGTATTAATAAAGCAAGAGGCATTGAGCAAGTTAGACAATTTTTAAATATTGACCGAAATAATATTATTGCATTCGGTGATGAAGATAATGATATTGAAATGATTGAGTACGCCCGCCATGGTGTTGCTATGGAAAATGGTTTGCAAGAACTTAAAGATGTAGCGAACAATATTACATTCAACAATAATGAAGATGGCATTGGTCGATATTTAAATGATTTCTTTAATTTAAATATTAGATATTACTGTTAATTTATAACTAATCATTTTATAATATTTTAAAACAATAGGAGGTAAGTTACGATGCCCAAAATAGTCGTAGTCGGAGCAGTCGCTGGCGGTGCAACATGTGCCAGCCAAATTCGACGTTTAGATAAAGAAAGTGACATTATTATTTTTGAAAAAGATCGTGATATGAGCTTTGCTAATTGTGCATTGCCTTATGTCATTGGCGAAGTTGTTGAAGATAGAAAATATGCTTTAGCGTATACACCTGAAAAATTTTATGATAGAAAGCAAATTACAGTAAAAACTTATCATGAAGTTATTGCAATCAATGATGAAAGACAAACTGTAACTGTATTAAATAGAAAGACCAACGAACAATTTGAAGAATCTTACGATAAACTCATTTTAAGCCCTGGTGCAAGTGCAAATAGCCTTGGCTTTGAAAGTGATATTACATTTACACTTAGAAATTTAGAAGACACTGATGCTATCGATCAATTCATCAAAGCAAATCAAGTTGATAAAGTATTAGTTGTAGGTGCAGGGTATGTTTCATTAGAAGTTCTTGAAAATCTTTACGAACGTGGTTTACACCCTACTTTAATTCATCGATCTGATAAGATAAATAAATTAATGGATGCTGACATGAATCAACCTATACTTGATGAATTAGATAAGCTGGAGATTCCATACCGTTTAAATGAGGAAATTGATGCTATCAATGGAAATGAAATTACATTTAAATCAGGAAAAGTTGAACATTACGATATGATTATTGAAGGTGTCGGTACTCACCCCAATTCAAAATTTATCGAAAGTTCAAATATCAAACTTGATCGAAAAGGTTTCATACCGGTAAACGATAAATTTGAAACAAATGTTCCAAACATTTATGCAATAGGCGATATTGCAACATCACATTATCGACATGTCGATCTACCGGCTAGTGTTCCTTTAGCTTGGGGCGCTCACCGTGCAGCAAGTATTGTTGCCGAACAAATTGCTGGAAATGACACTATTGAATTCAAAGGCTTCTTAGGCAACAATATTGTGAAGTTCTTTGATTATACATTTGCGAGTGTCGGCGTTAAACCAAATGAACTAAAGCAATTTGACTATAAAATGGTGGAAGTCACTCAAGGTGCACACGCGAATTATTACCCAGGAAATTCCCCTTTACACTTAAGGGTATATTATGACACTTCAAACCGTCAGATTTTAAGAGCAGCTGCAGTAGGAAAAGAAGGTGCAGATAAACGTATTGATGTACTATCGATGGCAATGATGAACCAGCTAACTGTAGATGAGTTAACTGAGTTTGAAGTGGCTTATGCACCACCATATAGCCACCCTAAAGATTTAATCAATATGATTGGTTACAAAGCTAAATAAATGAATCATGCGATTCAATCTAATCTTAATTGTCTAGGTTAGAATTATGTTGGACTGGTACTACTATCCAGTCCATTTTTTATGTTTAACATTTTTAGAATCAAAAAAGACATAAGGTCTTGGACTAATAATTGTCCATGCCTTATGTCATATACTATATGTCTTATCAATTAGCCAATACCGAATAATTTTGATATAGGCCCTAACGGTAGAATGACACCTAATACCATTGTGATGATAATTAATGCAATTGTTATCCAAAACATTGTGTGACTTTGTTCATGTCTCTTTCTTTTAGCAATCGACACTTCCATCAATCCAACTACTGCAACACCACACAGCATTTTCAATGTAAGCAACATATGATTTGCCCCGCCATTCATAAATGACTGAATTAATATCCAAAATCCTGAAATTAACGTCAACAGCATAAATAAGCGTAAAATCATGTGCAACGGTTTGAAATATGGCGTACCACCTTGATTTTTTGAAATGTTTAAGTATGTAGCGATAAATAAAATAATCGCTAATACCCAACTTAATATATGTAAATGTAACATACTGATTCCCCCCACTTTAATAATTTATATTATTAAATTAAAGCTTCTTGGGATTAATACCCACTTGCTTGTAATTTAATCATGATTTGATTATACACGAATATATATTCTACCACACTTCTATATTTGAGAGGAAGAACATGACATTTTATTCCTTATTAGAATATTGTGCATCTGCTGTAAAATAATCAACTACTTCTTAATATCAATATTTCACTTTCATCTCAAAATGGTAACATTATAAACAATTATCTTTAACACCTTTTTAGAAAAGCAAGAAAAAACCAGGCTGGGACATTAAGTTCTTAGGCAATTTAAAAAAGCTGTTTTCTATTAATTATTTGATAGAAATCAGCTTTTTTGATATGTATTTTATAATGTACAGCTCGTTGAGCTGCTATTTTCCTTATATTAAGTACCATTAATACAAAACCTAGCTCTCGTTTAACTTTATTTATTCCTCGAACTGACATTCTAGTGAAACCCAAAATAGCCTTCACAAATCCAAAAACAGGCTCTACATCAATTTTTCTTTGACTATTGATTTTTTTCGTTTCTGGTTCAAAAAGCTTTTGATTAATTTGGGCATTAAAGTATTTCAAAGTAAAATTACATGTTAATACGTAGTATTAATGGCGAGACTCCTGAGGGAGCAGTGCCAGTCGAAGACCGAGGCTGAGACGGCACCCTAGGAAAGCGAAGCCATTCAATACGAAGTATTGTATAAATAGAGAACAGCAGTAAGATATTTTCTAATTGAAAATTATCTTACTGCTGTTTTTTAGGGATTTATGTCCCAGCCTCGCTTTTTAAATGATAATTATTTAGCGATATAAGTTGTCAGTGTTCCAATATTATCAATAGTCACTTTAACTTCATCACCTGGTTGTAAAAATTTAGGTGGTTGCATACCTGCACCAACGCCTGCTGGTGTACCAGTTGCAATAATATCTCCCGGATGTAGTGCAACATATTTTGAAATTTCTTCTATTAATTCATCAATTTTAAGAATCATTTCGCCAGTGTTACCATCTTGTCTAATTTCATTGTTAACTTTTGTAACAATATTTACATTTTCAGGTAATGGTAGTTCGTCTTTAGTAACGATATAAGGACCCATTGGGCAACCGCCAGTTAAACTTTTTGATAAAAATGCTTGATCTTGTTCACTTTGTGCTTTGCGATCAGTGATATCGTTAATAATTGTATAGCCGTAAACATAATCTAAAGCTAATGCTTTTGGAATCTTTTCACCAGACTTACCAATAACAATACCTAATTCACCTTCATAATCTAATTGATCAGTAATATCTTTATGATTTGGAATTGTTGCATTATCTCCTGTTAAAGATGACGCTGCTTTTGTAAATACATATAATTTTTCTACTTCATGATTTAATTCGTTCGCATGATCTTTGTAATTTCTACCAAAAGCAATCACATTATTCGGAGGTGTTACTGGTGGTAAGAATTCAATGTCATTAAATGAAATTTTATAGTCTTCAGCTTTGCCGCTATCTTCTGCTGCTACAACTGCTTTACGTACTTGTTCTTGAAAATCTAAAGTATGATTTTGTTGTAAACCAGCTAACAATGTTTTAGGATGGAAATCTCCTTCTGCAAAGTCAGCAAATACTTGTGTTAAATCCCATACAGCATCTTCGCGTTTTACTTTAACGCCATATGAAGTTTTGTCATTATACTTGAATGATAAGAATTTCATTCATTCTCAACTCCTCATCTTTATCTTAATTCACATTATAACTTTTTTCGTTATCAAATAACAAATAAATAAGTAAGACAATTTTGAAAATGAGTTGTGTTCATTCTGCTACATGGGCTTTGCACTTAATCGAAATTATTTTTTATTCTTTTGAAAATCAAAATACTACAGTTGCAATGTACCAAATTTGAAGAAGTATAAATAACCTTTAACTTCTTTATTAAGAATCGTTTGAAGCGTATTTTGATAATATTTCATCTGTATCTTATATTTATTTTTTAATTGTGTACCAATTTCTTCATCTGTCATCCCACGACGACGATTAAATGCATCGGTTTTATAGTCTACAAAATAATGCACACCATCTTTAACAAAGATTAAGTCAATCATACCTTGAATAATTGAGACGTCTTCATCTCCTTGTGGCAATTGGTCAACTAATGCTTGGTTAACTACAAACGGTAATTCACGATATACTTGCTCTGCTTCAGCAATAATCGAATATAACTCACTATTGATAAATGTCATTAATTCATCCATACGGATATCTTTTTTCGCATCTGCTTCGATAATATGTTTATCGATTAATCCATCGATATACTGATGTAACTCAACTTCAGATATGCGTTCTTTTTTGAATGGTAAATGTTGCATCACTGTATGCATTAACGTACCAATTTCATTCGCTTTTCGTTTACCTTGTTCACTTAGAAATTTAGGTCGTTCATACGTTGAAAAACCGATACGATATTGTCTTACTCGTTCGTAACTTGTGCCACTTTCTTCTGTTTCATATTGCCTTTTCAATTCAGAAACAGATTGTTTTGATGGCTTTTTAGTATCATTTACATATGGATATTGATAATCAAGTTGGTGTTTAATTTGTGCTTTAACATCCTCATTACCATTTTGCATAGTTTCTAATTGATTAACCGAACGATATTCATTATTATCTAAAATGGTTTCTGTAGACACATCTTCAAAGTATATAATTGAAATATTTACATTCGGACGACTACTATCTTCAACTTGTGCTATATCTTTTTCAAATTTTAAATCATCTGGAATTGACGCAGATTGATGTTTAGATAAAATACTATAAATAAGATGGAACGGATTTGGTGAAGTTAATCGTTCATTGACAGCAATGTGCTCACCAGAAATAGACAATTGCTCTAGTTCTAGTAACGATTTATCATTTTTCACTCTACCAATTAAATAAAGTTGTTCTTTCGCTCTTGTTAATGCTACATAGACTAATCGCATTTCTTCTGACACAAGTTCTTTTTCGGCAACAGCTTTATATGCAACCGAAGCTAAAGATGGAAATGCCATTTCTTTATCCACATCAAAATAATCCATTCCGAGACCAAATTGCTGATTTAAAATAACTGGTTGTTTCAAATCACGTTTATTAAAATCTTTTGACAATCCAGAATAAATGACAAATGGAAACTCTAGACCTTTACTACTATGAATTGTCATCATTCTAACAACATTATCGTTTGGACCAACTACATTTTCCTCACCAAAATCTTTGCCTCTTTCAATCAATTCATCGATAAAACGAATAAATTGATATAAACCTCTAAAACTTGAATTCTCAAACTCGATAGCTTTATTAAATAAACCATAAAGGTTTGCACGTCGTCCACGTCCACCAATAAGTCCACTAAAGTATTGAATAACATAATGATCATTATAAAATTTATCAATTAACTGATACACCGGATGATCTTTACTATATTGTTGGTAACTTTGAATATCTGATAAAAACATTTTTAATTTATCAACTAAAATAGCATCTGCTGCTTCGTCATTAATGTAATTTACAATCGATTGATAGAAGTAGTCATCATTTGGACTCAATATTCTAATTTGAGCTAATTCGTCTTCTTTGAACTGATATATAACGGAGCGCATTAACCCAACTAAATAAATATCTTGTAATGGATTATCTATCGCTCTTAAAAATGATAATACTAAGCGGACTTCTGTTTGTTCAAAGTAACCTTCACGACTATTCACATGGAATGGAATATCTTCATTTTTAAATGCTTGTTGTAAATTGCGAGCTTGTCCAAAGCTGCGTTCTAGAATAACGATATCTTTGTATGTCGCACTTCTATAGCTTCCTGTTTTCATGTCATAAACTTTTTGATGTTCTAAGATATCTTTAACTTGTTCTACTATAAAATGCGCTTCTTGTTCACTACCAGTTAAATCACTATGTTCTTGATCCGCTTCAACAAGCACTTTTAAGTTTACTGGATGGTCCGATTCATCATATGGTGCACCATAATACAACTGTGCCGCTTCATCATATTTTACTTCACCGACTTGTTCATCCATCATATGTTTGAATATATAGTTAGTCGTTGACAGTACTTCTTTTCGAGAACGGAAGTTTTGCGACAAATCAATTCGACGTCCAGTGCCATCTCCATCTATAGTAAAGCGTTGATACTTTTCAATAAATAAACTTGGATCAGCTTGTCTAAATTTATAAATGGATTGCTTAACATCTCCAACCATAAATAAATTACCATTATGTTCATCACCCGTTTTGATGCAAGATAGTATTTTCTCTTGAACTCGGTTCGTATCTTGATACTCATCGACCAATATTTCTTGGAAGTGTTGACGGTATGATTCGGCAATTTCTGAAGGCGAACCATCCTCATTAGTTAAAATTTGTAATGCAAAATGTTCATAATCAGAAAAATCCAAAATATTTTTGCTACGCTTTTTTCGATTGAATTCTGACATAACATCTTTCACAATACGCGCAAGGTACTTTACTCGTGGCGCCAATTGTTGCATATCAGCTTTCAAATCATCAGCTTCTCTTGAAAAGTAATCACTCTTCACTTTATCAATTAATGATTTATATTTTTTATATTGAAGTTTAGCATCTTCTAAGGCATCGACCATCATTTCATTTGCTTCTTTAATTTTCGCTGTTACATTAGGCAAACGCGCGCCAAATTCGTGACCAGTTAAATAAGGTATATCAATAAAGCCACCTTCTAAAACACGCCCCATTAAACGTCGTTCATCTTCTATAACAGCTAAATGTTTATCGACGCTATCCATCATACTAAACAAATCATACGCCTTATTTAAAGCATCATAGGCAGCTGTGATAAATACTTTAGATAAGTCTGTTAGTAGTTGAATAAGTTGCGCTTGTTGTGCTTCTTCTTCGTATGGTGTCACCAATTGATCCAACCAATTTATAGGATTTGGATTTGCAACGCTAAAGAAATACAATTGTTTAATAATCATTCGAAACTGATCATCACTTCTATCTGAAGACAATTGCTCTGTTAATTCAATAAAAGCAGGATCAAGGATATCGTAATGTTGTTCTATGACCTCATCTATCGTTTGTTCTAATAATAAAATATTTTCAGCTTCACTGCTTGTTCTAAAGTTCGGGTCAATATTTAATACATCATAATGCTGTTGAATTAATTTCAAGCAAAAACTATGAAGTGTAGATATTTGTGCTTGATGAATTTTGATGCGTTGGTTTTTCAAGTGTGCATTTGCAGGATCAGCAATCGATGCCTCTTGAATACGTTGGTCTACACGATGCTTCATTTCACGTGCGCTTAAGTTTGTAAACGTTACGACTAAAAGTCGATCGACATCAATGCCATCACGTAAAATCTTTTGGATAATACGCTCAACTAGTACAGCTGTTTTACCTGAACCTGCCGCGGCTGCAACAAGTACATCTTGTCCAGTTGCGTAAATACTTTGCCATTGCGCGTCAGTCCAAATCACGCCTTGTGGTTTCTCTGGAATTGTCATCTATTGCTCACCCCCAAATTCATCATTAATGTTAATATTTTGAATTGCTTCAATTGGATTTATTGTTTCATCTACAGTTCGATATCGCTTACTATCAATCATGCCATCTACATGACATACCGATTGATAACTACAAAAAGCACATGGCAATTTTTGTTTGTACTTTAATGGTGCAACTTCAGTATGTCCATCCATAATATTTGAAGCTGTTTCTATAAAATTCTCTTTGTTATGTTGGATGAATTTATAAATCGTTGCCTCATCTGCCACTTGGCTGCCTCGTTTACTCAAAGAGCCATCTTTATTCAAACCAACTGGTACAATATCTGAAGTGAATTTAGGTTCTAAACGAATATCCAATGCATCAATAACAGTTTGGTCTGCATTCACTAAACCACTCAGCTTAAACTTTTTAATTAAATCTTGTTCTAGTTTATCTTCATCAATATCAGACCATGATTTAAATTTAATTCTAGGTTCATGTACATGGAAGTATAATAATCCACCTGGTTTCACAATATCTGTTAATCCAAGGCGTTGTTTATTTTGTAAAACGATATCCATGTATGTCATCATTTGCATTTGCATACCATAATATACTTTCGTTAAATCAAGTGTCGCACTACCTTCAGAGGATTTATAGTCAATGATATTAACAAAACTTGTATCATTCTTTGTATACGTATCGATACGATCAATTTGCCCTCTAATATTAATTGGAATACCTTGAGTTGTCGTTAATGTTTGTGCAATTAATTCGTCATTTGTTCTTGGTTTCCTTCTAAAACTTGTCTCAAAATGTTTTGGCATAAACTTTGAATACGTGCCTTGATATTTTAATGCGCTTAGTGTTGTTTCTATAATAGCGCCAATGCGTCTTGATAAATAACGATAGTAAGCTGAAGAATTTAATAAATTAAACTGAACTTTAGGTAAAATTTCTTCCAATGCTTCATTCGTTAATTGTCTTATTTTTTTCAGGTCTAATTGTTTAAAATCGCCATTAATACGTTCAGATATATATTTTAAAACAGAATGGAAAATATCACCTAAATCAAAGTTTTGAAGTTCATACTTCGTTCGCTCATTTAGTTTCAGACCATGTGACGCATAGTGTTTAAATGGGCATTGTTGATAACCTTCAAAACGAGATACACTGGCATTGATTTCCTTACCATATAAATCTTTAGACAACGTTTCACCTAATTTTACAGTTTCATTGTCAAACGTTAATGCTGACATTAAATAATCTAAACCTTGATTTAAATGATCGCTATCTCTAATTACTTGATAAGCATCTAACCAACTATCAGCCACAATTTCATCATCTAACCAAGCACGCAATGCTTCAAATAATGTAATTTTGGTTTGCTTAGCATGTTGCATTAGTGACAATGGGTTAACTTCATGGTATTGAGGAATGTTAGTAATTTCCAATTGGTTGAACAATGATTGAATTTGATTTAAAAATGGGCTGATCTCCTTATCATCACCACTTGATCCCATTAGACTGTAAGAAAATGTAACATCTCCCTTAGCTCTAGTCATAGCAACATAACAAACAAATGCTTCATCCATCTGTAAAATATCTGATGTTGGACTTAACTCGACATTAGCCTGCTGTTCAAAGTATTTCTTTTCTTCATCTGTAATCAAGCTTGACGCAGTTACTGGTTGTGGCATCGTACCATCATTCATACCTACTAAGTAAACATGTTGCTTATTATCGACTTTAGCCAAATCCATCGTACCAATACTTACTTGGTCCAATGTTTGCGGAATCATAACAAATTCTAATTGTTCTAAACCAATATCAAATACTTCTAAGAAACGTTCCATCGACATTGGTTCATCTCCAAATACTAGAACTAAGTCATCAAGGATTTGAATTAAGCCATTCCATATTTGATCAATTTCCTCCGCCTTTTCATGATTACCATTTAAATCAAGTTCATCTCGCTCTGTCATCAATTGATTTGGCAGTTCGAAATATTCCATACTTTCATAAAAAGCAGTTGCAAAATCTTTTACAGTTTCCGCTTGTGACATTTGCTTTTCAAAATGTAAAATTTTATCAATGACATCTTTCTTTAACTTAACGACTTGTTCAAATGTGTTACGTTCATCTTCGGTCAGTTTATGCGCTTTACGCCCCATTTTGCTAAAATGTTCGACATTAAATAGCTCATCATCTAACCAACGTTTACCGTATATACCACGTTCAAGTACAAAATTTTCAAGTAAATCAACTAAGTATGCACTTTTTAGATATGATGCCGTTAACACATCAGTCTTCAATAAGCGTAGCATTGGATTCACTTGCCAATTAGATTGAATAACTTCAATCAATGAACGAATCATTTCCATGACCGGATGATGTGTCATCGAACGCTTTGTATCAATGTTATAAGGAATATTATAAAGCGGTAATATGGAATCAAATAAATAAGCATAAGACTCGTCACGATATAAAATTGCAATATCTTGATATCGTAATTGCTTATCACGAATATCAACGATGATACGTCGCGCAATTTCATTTATTTCCTCTCTCATAGTCGCAGATTCTAAAATATTGATATGACCTTGACATGCCACTCGATTGATTTGAAGTGCATCAAATTCTTGTTCAAGATGCTTTAAATCTTGATTATTGAAGCGATATAAATGCTTGAAATATTGACGTTCAATAGAAATATTGAGTTCATTTGCTATTTCTTCAATATGTCGTAACACTTCCGATGGTTTTCTAAATAAACTAAATTGATCGTGGTTACCATCTGTCGTCAATATAATTGTGACACTCTTCGCATATTTAATTAATCCTTTGATTATTAAATACTCAATCGTTGAAAAGTTGTGAAAACCATCAATATATATATCAGCACGTTTTAGCCACTCTGATTTCGGCATACAATCAATAAAATATTGTAATGAATCCTCACCCGTAATAAACTCGTTTTGAATGCGTTGTTCGAACTCACGGTATATTAAAGCAATATCCTCTAACTTATTTTTAGTTCGAGTTTGCATATTTTTATCAGCAATAAAGTGTTCTAAATGTTCAGGCGTTACTGCATATTTTTTAAAATCTTGAATTTGTTCTGTTAATTTTTCACTAAACCCATAATATTTTGCTTGTGATTGATAAAGTTTTAAATACTTTTGTTGTTCTTGAACAATGTTATAAATCATCATTTCCGTTGCAGCTTTAGATAACTTTTGTTCGCTATAACTACCAACTTCTTGGAAAATACGATGACTTAATCGTTCAAAATGCAACACTTCTGTTCTTAAACTACCATTTAATTCCGGATCATTGACAAAGGCTTGTTCTAATTGAAATGTACTTTGAGTTGGCGCAATTAAAATGATTGGATCGCCGAGTGGATCCTGTTTCATTTTTTGTTTTATTTCAGTTAACATTTTCGTAGACTTACCTGTTCCCGCTCTACCTAAATAAGCATGTAATGTCATGACAAACCCTCACTTCCTTTGACACATATTTTAACACAAAGTGATTGTGATTGATTTATTATAAGTTCATTTCGAACTTAGCTTTTATTGTGGTACTAACAAAATAAAACATCGTTTATCAGTATTAAAACCGACAAACGATGTTTTATTTGTTTCATATTAATTTTTAGTGTTTTCAGGATTGAAATTATGTTTAAATTCACTAAATGGCCAGAATCTAAATGAAACTTTACCAACAATTTGGTCTTCATCAATGAGGCCAAACGCACGGCTATCTTTACTTACTTCACGATTATCTCCAAGCACTAAATATTTACCTTTTGGAATGACATTTGATTTAGGATTCGCATTCGGTAAATCTTTAACTTGGAAAGTCCCAGTAATGTAATCACCTTGTTTATGTTTTAAATTGTAGTTTAAATATGGTTCATCTTGTTTTTTACCATTGACATATAATGTATCATTTTTATATTCTACTTTATCGCCAGGAACACCGATGACACGTTTAACATAGTCATCATTTTTGTTTGCATGGAAGACAACTACATTACCTTTTTCCAAACCACCTGTTTTATATCCAATAATGTTTACAGCTACTCGCTCGCCATCTTTCAAAGTTGGATCCATTGATTCACCTTTAATCGTATATGGTGTAACAATAAATTTACCTATTATAGCAAATATAACTAGCGCAATAGCAATTGAAATAATCCATTCCAATAATTCTTTTTTCAATTTTGACACCTCTTTTTAAGATTTGAACTGAATCGTCCATTTTGAAAAAGGATAATATCTCAAACTTATATTACCAATAATATCCTTTTTATCAATTAAACCAAATTGTCTAGAATCATGTTGATTGTTATCATGATCATTTAGCACAACAAAATTGTTAGGCGGTATAATATCTCCATCTAATTCTTTAAAATTGCGCAAACTAAAATCTTTAATTTTTCTGTTCTTGGCATAAGATGCGTCAACCGGTCGGTCATCACGGTATAATTGTCCCTGACGAAACGCCATTGATTGACCAGGTTTGGCAATAATTCGACTAGTATATATCTCGTTACCACGCCTATATGTAATGATATCACCATTATTCAATTGATTAAATGTAACTTTAATTTTATTTACAATAACACGATCCCCTTTGTTAAGGCTTGGTGACATATCATTATTCGGAATGACATGACCAACTATTACAAAAGTTTGTACGAACAGTACAATGATAATAGCAAGTATCAATGAAATCAAATATTTTACAACTTTTTTCACGATGTCACTCCTTTTTCGACCCCATAAAATGCTGTTCTAACTTTTTTCCAACAATCCAAAATACAACCAACACAACTAACATTAATATCCCTCTTAAAGGATGCGTTAAAATTGTAGTAATTTCCTTACCTAAATAACCTAAAATAATTGTTGAAACTAACTTTGATGATGCCAAAACAATGAAATAATATTTAGGTCTAATATGAGATAGACTCGCTACAAAATTTATTAATGTATTTGGCGTAAAAGGAAAACAAAGTAAAATAAACAATGGGATTAATCCTTGGCGATCAATAAAACTAATCAAGCGTTGAACAGCAGTACGTTGTTTAATTCGCTGCATCCTCTCAGTGTTCACCAATCGTTTACAGATCAAATAGACTGTAAATGTTCCAGAAATTAATCCAAGCCAACTAATCAATATACCTAAAATAGGTCCATAAGCTTGAATGTTAATTAAAATATAGAGTGCTAAAGGAAATACTGGAATTATAGCTCTAATATATAACAATATAAATCCAGGTAAATAACCAAACTGTCGAAATATCTCAAACCATTCTTCTACTTGATGAAACGACAAATCATCAATCCCTTTCTTTGGTTGAAGATAATTATTCTTACATTATAAAGTTAATTACTAAGTAAAGAAACATTAACATGTAATCATGCTAATAAATCAGTCTCTAGTAGTATAACAATATTATTGTAAGGCAGATATTATTTTATCTTTAATTTTCTCTTAACATCTTGTCACATTAGCTAGTAACCTAGTTCTTGCATATAAATAAAAACGAGGTTGTCATTACATTTTTACATTTGTAATGACAACCTCGAAAATATGCTTTAAATAGTTAACGTCTAGTTCTATCTTTTCAAACTTCACTAATCTTTGAAGTAATGTATTTTATAAACGTTCTTCTAATTCTTTTTTCAAGTCTTCAAAACCAGGTTTACCTAATAATGCGAACATGTTTTGTTTATATGCTTCTACACCAGGTTGGTTAAATGGATTTACGCCTAATTGGTATCCACTCATTGCACAAGCAAGTTCGAAGAAGTATACGACGTAACCGAAAGTTTCTTCATCTAATTGTGGAATGTTCACTACCATGTTAGGAACACCACCATCAGTATGCGCTAATAATGTACCTTCGAATGCTTTTGTGTTAACTTCGTCGATTGTTTTACCAGCTAAATAATTTAATCCGTCTAGATCATCACTATCTTTTTCAATAGTAATATCATATTTAGGATGATTTACTTTTACAACTGTTTCGAATAAGAAGCGACGGCCTTCTTGTACATATTGACCTAAAGAATGTAAATCAGTTGTGTAGTTGGCACTTGAAGGATAGATACCTTTGAAGTCTTTACCTTCTGATTCACCAAATAATTGTTTCCACCATTCATTAAAGTATTGCATAGATGGTTCATAGTTAATCAACATTTCTGTTGTATAACCTTTTGCATATAAAATGTTTCGAATTGTCGCATATTGGTATGCAATGTTTTCTTCTAATTTATCTGAAGATAATTCTTCACGTGCTTTTGCAGCACCAATCATCATAGCTTCGATGTTAATTCCAGCTGTTGCAATTGGTAATAATCCTACTGCTGTTAAAACAGAATATCTTCCACCTACATCATCAGGTACGATAAACGTTTCATAACCTTCGTTTGTAGCCAACTGTTTTAAAGCACCTTTTTCTTTATCCGTTGTTGCAAATATACGTTTTTGTGCTTCTTCTTTACCGTATCTTTCTTCAACTAATTGTTTGAACAATCTAAATGCAACTGCTGGTTCTGTAGTTGTACCAGATTTAGAAATAACGTTTACAGAGAAATCTTTGTCTGCTAAATAATCAACTAACTCTTTCGTATATGTTGATGATAAGTGATTACCAACAAATACAATTTCAGGGTATTCATTGCTGTTTCTAAATGATGACGTTAACATTTCGATTGCTGCACGTGCACCTAAGTAAGAACCACCAATACCGATGACTACTAAAACATCAGAATTTTCTTTAATGCGTTTTGATGCTTCAACAATTCTTGAAAATTCTTCTTTGTCGTAATCAACTGGTAAATCAACCCAGCCTAAGAAGTCACTACCTGCACCAGTACCTTCATGAATTGTTTTGTGAATTGATTTAACAATTTCTTGTTGTTGTTTTAATTCGTGTTCACCGAAAAATTCTAACGTTTTACTAAAATCTAATTGAATATGAGTCATCTATAAAAGCCTCCTGTTTCATTTAATATCTTAATTTTACTAAGTTTACGTTTGCGATTCAATTCACAAGTTTGTACTTAATCAATAAAATTGATATTTATGTGACGTTTCACACCTATTTTTCAACAAACATTTCAAACTGGCGTCAAACACTCAAACATTTTTTATACAATTTGCATGTTTTTTAAAATACTTTTAAACATTGATAAATAAGCATTTATACTTACAACTCTAACTATCTCTATCGTATTTTATGAATAAATATGTAAAATAATGGTTTTATTTTCATTAAAAGTTTGCTATCATGTGTTCATACGAAATATTCAGATAACTACAATGAGGTGAATTTTATGAAAGAGAAAATTGTTTTAGCATATTCAGGAGGACTAGATACAAGTGTGGCCGTTCAATGGCTTATCGACAAAGGATACGACGTTGTAGCTTGTTGCCTAGATGTTGGTGAAGGTAAAGATTTAGACATCGTTTATAAAAAAGCTTTAGATATGGGAGCAGTTGAATGTCATATTATTGATGCAACAAAAGAATTTAGTGATGAGTATGTAAGTTATGCAATCAAAGGAAATTTAATGTATGAAAATGCATATCCATTAGTTTCAGCTTTATCAAGACCATTAATCGCTAAAAAATTAGTAGAGATTGCTGAGAAAACAAATTCAGTAGGTATTGCACATGGTTGTACTGGTAAAGGGAATGACCAAGTACGTTTCGAAGTTGCCATTAAAGCATTAAACCCATCATTGAAAGCATTCGCACCTGTACGTGAGTGGGCATGGAGTCGTGAAGAAGAAATCGATTATGCAATTAAACATAATATCCCTGTATCAATCAACCATGATTCACCTTATTCTATCGATCAAAATCTATGGGGCAGAGCGAATGAATGTGGTATTTTAGAAGATCCTTATGCTGCGCCACCAGAGGATGCGTTCGATCTAACAAATGCTTTAGAAGAAACACCAGATGATGCTGATGAAATCATTTTAACGTTTGATAAAGGCATCCCAGTTCAAATTGATGGCAAAACATATGAATTAGACGATTTAATTTTAACGTTGAATGCATTAGCTGGTAAGCATGGTATCGGAAGAATTGACCATGTAGAAAATAGACTTGTAGGTATCAAATCAAGAGAAATTTATGAGGCACCTGCTGCAGAAGTTATTTTAAAAGCGCATAAAGCATTAGAAACGATTACGTTAACGAAAGATGTCGCACACTTTAAACCAATCATCGAGAAGCAATTTGCTGAACAACTATACAATGGACTTTGGTTCTCACCTTTAACTGATAGCTTAAAATTATTTATTGATAGTACTCAGCAATACGTAAGTGGTGATGTCAGAATTAAATTATTCAAAGGTAATGCCATCGTAAATGGTAGAAAATCACCTTACACATTATATGATGAAAAATTAGCAACTTATACAAAAGAAGATGCATTTAATCAAGACGCTGCTGTTGGCTTTATCGATATCTATGGTTTACCTACTCAAGTAAATGCGATGTTGCATGGAGGCTATAGCAATGAGCAATAAAGCTTGGGGCGGTAGATTTGAAGTACAACCTGAAGAGTGGGTTGACGACTTTAACGCATCCATTACTTTTGATCAAACGCTCATAGATCAAGATATCGAAGGCAGCATTGCACATGCAACTATGCTTGCGAATCAAGGCATTATTAGTCAACAAGACAGCGAACAAATTATACAAGGACTAAAATCTATTCAACATGATTATCATCAAGATCAAATTCAATTTAGTGCATCATTAGAAGATATTCATTTAAATATTGAACATGAATTAATTAAACGTATTGGTGATGCTGGTGGTAAGTTGCATACTGGACGCAGTAGAAACGATCAAGTTGCAACAGACATGCACTTGTACACTAAGAAACAAGTGCAAGATATCATCGCATTAATTAAGTCGTTACAAAGTGTAATTGTAGACATCGCTTCCAATAATGTTGATACAATTATGCCTGGTTATACTCATTTACAGCGTGCACAGCCAATTTCATTTGCACATCATATTATGACTTATTTTTGGATGTTACAACGAGACCAACAACGATTTGAAGATAGTTTAAAACGAATCGATATTAATCCTTTAGGTGCAGCAGCCTTAAGTGGTACCACATACCCTATCGATAGACACGAGACAACAGCATTGTTGAACTTTGGCAGTCTCTATGAGAATAGCCTAGATGCTGTTAGTGACAGAGACTATATTATTGAAACATTGCATAATATTTCTTTAACGATGGTTCACTTATCACGCTTTGCAGAGGAAATTATTTTCTGGTCCACAGACGAAGCTAAATTCATTACATTATCAGATGCATTTTCAACTGGCTCATCTATTATGCCACAAAAGAAAAATCCTGATATGGCAGAATTAATTAGAGGTAAAGTTGGTCGAACGACTGGTCATTTAATGAGCATGCTTATGACTTTAAAAGGATTACCTCTAGCATATAACAAAGATATGCAGGAAGATAAAGAAGGTTTATTCGATGCTGTCCATACAATTAAAGGTTCTTTACGTATTTTCGAAGGTATGATTCAAACGATGACAGTTAATAAAGAACGACTCAATCAAACTGTTAAAGAAGATTTTTCAAATGCAACGGAACTAGCAGATTATTTAGTAACTAAAAATATTCCATTTAGAACTGCACATGAAATTGTAGGAAAAATCGTCTTAGAATGTATACAACAAGGTCATTATTTATTAGATGTTCCTTTAGCAACATATCAACAACATCATTCTAGTATTGATGCCGATATTTACGATTATTTGCAGCCTGAAAATTGTTTAAAACGACGTCAAAGTTACGGTTCAACAGGTCAATCATCGGTCAAACAACAACTTGATGTTGCTAAACAATTACTATCACAATAAATACGTTAATCTACCTACCCACAATGTCTATGAAAATTACATTGTGGGTATTTTAATGCTCTCTTCGTCTTATTGAACATCACATTTTTAAGATTCCTAAAATGTTTGATAATTCTTTTAAATTTATATTACAGAAATGTTATAAATTGTAAAAGAAATGTGTAAAGCGTTTTCACAAGCAGGTTTTTGTAGTATTTTAAAATTGTTAGACTACAAATAAAGAGATGAAAGGATAAAGACTATGACTAACTCTTCGAAAAGCTTCACTAAATTTATGGCTGCTTCTGCTGTTTTTACTATGGGATTTTTATCAGTACCTACTGCTGGCGCTGAACAAACAAATCAAATTGCAAATAAACCTCAGGCTATTCAATGGCATACAAATTTAACGAATGAGCGATTCACTACTATCGCTCATCGTGGCGCAAGTGGCTATGCACCCGAGCATACGTTTCAAGCATATGATAAGAGTCATAATGAGTTAAAAGCATCGTATATCGAAATTGATTTACAACGTACCAAAGATGGCCATTTAGTTGCTATGCATGATGAAACTGTTAACCGTACAACAAATGGACACGGTAAAGTTGAGGATTATACCCTTGATGAATTAAAACAGTTAGATGCAGGAAGTTGGTTTAATAAAAAATATCCAAAATACGCAAGAGCAAGTTATAAAAATGCTAAAGTACCCACTTTAGATGAAATTTTAGAACGTTATGGTCCGAATGCAAACTATTATATTGAAACAAAGTCACCTGATGTATACCCAGGAATGGAAGAACAATTATTAGCTTCATTGAAAAAGCATCACCTTTTAAATAACAATAAATTTAAAAATGGACATGTAATGATTCAATCATTTTCTGACGAAAGTTTAAAGAAAATTCATCGTCAAAATAAGAATGTGCCATTAGTAAAATTAGTTGATAAAGGTGAACTACAACAATTTAACGACCAACGCTTAAAAGAGATACGCTCTTATGCGATTGGATTAGGTCCAGATTATACAGATTTAACTGAACAAAATACCCATCATTTAAAAGACTTAGGATTTATAGTACATCCTTATACAGTGAATGAACAAGCTGATATGTTACGATTAAATAAATATGGCGTTGATGGTGTCTTTACAAATTTCGCTGATAAATATAAAGAAGTAATTAAGTAGTATTGTTAAACTAGAAAACATAAATACAAAAATATAGCTATTACTATAAAAAACAGCAGTAAGATATTTCCAAATTGAAATTATCCTACTGCTGTCTTTTTGATCAACTATATATAGTTGAGCGTTTAATTAGAAATTCTCAGTGTTGGGGCCTCGCCAACTTGCATTGTCTGTAGAAATTGAGGAGCTAATTTCTCTGTGTCGGGGCTCCACCCCAACTTGCACACTATTGTAAGCTGACTTTCCGCCAGCCTCTGTGTTGGGGCCCCGCCAACTTGCACACTATTGTAAGCTGACTTTCCACCAGCCTCTGTGTTGGGGCCCCGACTATTTTTGAAAAGAGCGTGTTACACGGGCATTGTTTTACAGTCAACTACTGCTAAAATAAAATTAACGAGCTTAGGGCTTTGTTTTCTGTCCCAAGCTCGTTAAATCACATATGATAATTAATTATGCCCAACCACGATATCTAGCTGCTTCTGCTGTACGTTTAATACCTATGATATATGCTGCAAGTCTCATATCTATTTTTCGATTTTGAGACAATTCGTAAATCGTGTCAAATGCCGCTTCTAATTTTTCACGTAGTTTTTCATTTACTTCTTCTTCAGACCAATAATAACCTTGATTATTTTGTACCCATTCGAAGTAAGAAACCGTTACACCACCAGCACTTGCTAATACGTCTGGAACTAATAATATACCACGTTCAGTTAAAATACGTGTTGCTTCTGGTGTTGTAGGTCCATTAGCAGCTTCAACAACGATACTAGCTTTAATATCATGTGCATTGTCTTCTGTAATTTGGTTTGAAATAGCCGCTGGTACTAAAATGTCACAATCTAATTCAAACAATTCTTTATTTGAGATTGTTTCTTCAAATAAATTTGTTACCGTACCAAAACTATCACGACGGTCTAATAAATAATCTATATCTAAGCCATTTGGATCGTGTAATGCACCGTAAGCATCAGAGATACCTACAATTTTTGCACCTAAATCATATAAGAATTTAGCTAAGAAACTTCCGGCATTACCGAAACCTTGAATAACAACCTTGGCACCTTCAATTTGCATATTACGACGTTTTGCAGCTTGTTCAATTGCAATAACTACACCTAGTGCAGTTGATCTGTCGCGTCCATGAGAACCACCCAATACAATTGGTTTACCTGTGATGAAACCTGGTGAATTAAATTTATCTAATGCACTATATTCATCCATCATCCAAGCCATAATTTGTGAGTTTGTAAATACATCTGGTGCTGGAATATCTTTGTTCGGACCTACGAATTGTGAAATTGCTCTTACATATCCGCGTGATAAACGTTCAACTTCATGAATGCTCATTTGACGTGGATCACAAACGATACCACCCTTACCACCACCGTATGGTAAGTTTACAATGCCACATTTCAAAGTCATCCACATTGATAATGCTTTTACTTCTTCTTCATCAACATCTGGGTGGAAACGCACGCCCCCTTTTGTTGGTCCAACAGCATCATTATGTTGCGCACGGTAACCTGTGAATGTTTTAACTGTGCCATCATCCATTCGTACAGGGATACGCACTTGTAACATTCTTAAAGGTTCTTTAATTAAATCGTACATTCCTTCGTCAAATCCCAATTTATGCAATGCTTCTTTAATAATTCCTTGAGTAGAAGTTACTAAATTATTGTTCTCAGTCATGATCCTTTTCGCCTCTTCTTTACCTAATGATTTCGCTTTCAAACATATTGTAACATAACGTATTCCTTTTTAAAGCCCTTACAAACTGATTGTTACAACTTTTTGACATTATTGAAATACATGTCTTATTTTTTCAAGTGCAAGGTCCAATTCTTCTTTAGTAATAATTAATGGTGGTGCAAAACGAATGACAGTATCATGCGTTTCTTTACATAATAAGCCTTCTTCTTTCAAAGCTTCACAATATGGTCTAGCACTTTCATTAAGTTCCACACCTATAAACAAACCACGTCCACGGACTTCTTTAATTGATGGATGATCAATTTGCTTTAATTGTTCTTTAAAATAATCTCCTAATTCTAAAGAGCGCCCTGGTAAATCCTCATCAACGATAACATCTAATGCAGCAATTGATGCAGCACAAGCAAGTGGATTACCACCAAATGTTGAACCATGTGAGCCAGGTGTAAAGACATCTAATACTTCTTTATCTGCTAATACAACAGAAATTGGGAAGACACCACCACCTAGTGCTTTACCTAAAATATAGACATCAGGTTTTACATTATCCCAATCCGTAGCAAATAATTTACCCGAACGACCTAATCCTGCTTGGATTTCGTCAGCAATAAATAAGACATTATGTTCATCACATAATTCTCTAATTGCTTTCAAATATCCTTCTGGCGGTATATTTATACCCGCTTCACCTTGAATTGGTTCTACTAAAACTGCTGCAGTATTTTCATTAATTGCAGCTTTCAATGCATCTACATCTCCAAAATCAACTTTTCTAAATCCATCTAATAACGGACCATAACCACGTTGGTATTCTGCTTCTGAAGATAATGAAACTGGCGCCATTGTTCGACCATGGAAGTTACCATTAAATGCAATGATTTCTGCTTTATTTGGCTCAATTCCTTTAACATCGTATGCCCAGCGTCGTGCTGCTTTCAAAGCTGTTTCTACTGCTTCAGCACCTGTATTCATTGGTAAAGCTTTATCTTTACCTGCCAGTTTACAAATTTTTTCGTACCATTCACCTAAGTTATCACTATGAAAAGCACGTGAAACTAGAGTCACTTTATCAGCTTGATCTTTTAATGCTTGAATAATTTTCGGATGTCTATGACCTTGGTTAACAGCGGAATATGCAGATAACATATCCATATATTTATTGCCTTCAGGATCTTTAACCCATACCCCTTCAGCTTCTGAAATGACAATTGGCAATGGTAAATAATTATGTGCTCCGTAATGATTTGTTAACTCAATAATTTTTTCAGATTTAGTCATCATATCTCCCCTTTTCATCATTTATAACTATTATACATGAAACATTATCCAAATAATTACATTAGTTTTCAAAGCAGATACTTTTCCACCAAAAAAGATGAAATAATCACTAAGTTTCATTAAATTTGTCTATTTTGAAAACCCTTACATTTATAATGACATAATTACTTAAATGATTACAAGCAAAAGAATTGATAATTTTACACTTAATCAAAAGTATATTTTACTAAGAATATTTTTATTTATAAATATTGAAAACCACTAACAAATTGCATACACAATATCATTAGTGGTAACAGTTAAACACTTATTTATCTTTACGTGGTAATGGATAGAATCCTTCATTAAATTGATGCCATAAATTAGGAGTTAAGTGATGATTATCTTCTCTCTCTGGATCAAAGTAATTAATAATTTCATCTTCCCGTCCATCTTTAATTTTTTCAACAAATTGATAATCCAGTAGTAGCTCTCTACCAATGGCTACTAAGTCAACACCAACATTTTCAACTGCATCTAAAGCTTCGTCAGCTGTGAAAATTGAACCAATACCGATAAGTGGCATACGACCATTTATCCATTTGTGAATTAAAGGTAGTCTTTCTTGTCCAGCGTATTTACCTTCACGTGTCGTTGCATGCGTATCCATCATTGAAACATGAATATAGTCGATTGGCATATGGCTAATTTTATTAACGAGTTCCTCTGTAATTTCCATTGTGATTCCTGGAGACTCCGCTTCCTCTGGAGATAATCTGTATCCAACTATAAAGTCTTTATTGCCATACGCTTCTTTCGCTTTAAGCACTTCTTCAATCACAGCGACCGGGAATTTATATTGATTTGCCCATACATCATTTCTTCTATTATAGTATGGTGATACAAATTGATGAATTAAGTAATGATTCGCGCCATGTATTTCAACACCATCAAAACCTGCTTCAATTGCACGTCGTGTTGCTTCACCAAAATCCTTGATTGCTTGTTCAATCTCTTCATTCGTCATTTCTCTAGCACTATGTTCTTGTTTCTGACCGAAACTTTTTAAAGAAATTGGACTTGGTGCTACAACGTCTCCATCAGGTGTTAATTCAGGCAATGCTTGTGCACCACCATGATGTATTTGTACGAGTGCTTTGGCACCGTTTTTCTTCATTGCTGTAGCTAATCGTTTTAGTCCTTCAATATCACTGTCATGCGCGATTGACGGCTGTCCTGGAAATGCTTTTCCGACATCACTCACATTACTCGCAGCATTAATTGTAATACCAACATCTTGTGAACGCTTTTCAATATAAGGAAGTTCTACATCTGAAATAGTACCATCATCATTTGAAGAAATATGTGTTAAAGGGGCTAACACAAATCGATTTCTCAACTCTACTCCATTTGGTAATTCTACTTTATCAAACAATGGTTCGTATTTACTTTTCATTACTTAATTCCTCCTTAAAATTATTGAGTTGACTATAACATGTAATTTTTTCATTCTCCAATTATCTGTTTATATAGTTGCAATTCGTTTAATACTTTAAGTTGTAGTTCTCATTTCTAAAATAAATAAAAAAAACAAATCCACATACAATATTGCAAATCAACGATTCTATCTAACAAAGATAATGGATATGTCACCTTAAACCATTTGTACGTGTAAATAGAATCAATCATATTACGTTATCGTAGACAAAAAGAGATTAGTATCTAATAAAATTTAATAGATACTAATCTCTTTTATAGTCTAAGAAACTTTCATTTCAGACCCTTTGTATGATTTTCGGTACGATTTATCTGTTCCTTTAGTCGTTTCGAATTGCTCGCTTTGACTGTTTTATCCAGATTGGTAAGCGTTCTTTAAGTGTTTGAAACCCATATTTTTCTGTTTCTCTGATTTCATCTAATACTGATTGTTTTTCCTTCTTACGCTCATAATTTTTGAAGTAATCATTATCCTTTAATGATAGATTAAGCTTTCCTTCATCATCTATAGACAAAATTTTAGCTTTAACAATTTGGCCTTCTGATAGAAATTTCTTCAAATTATGAACGTAGTCATCCATAATTTCTGATATATGAATCAGTCCTTCAGTATGATTAGGGGTCTCAACAAACGCACCGTATGGTTGAATACCAGTTACACGCACCTTGATATGTTGGCCAATTTTGTAGTTATTCAACTTAATAACCCCTTATTTCGTTTACTTAACACTATTATCATAGCACAAATCGAAATGGTGGACTAATTAAAACATCAAATCATACGAATATTATTTTATAAATGAATAAGAATTCTACAAACTTGGATTTACAAATAAAATTAGCAACAAATTCCTATCTAAATCAATATGATATCCAGCTACTTTGTTTTCAATTTATTTACTATTTGAATAGCAATTCTCTGTAAAAACATAAAAAGCAACCTCAACTATTATCTTTAAAATACACATCTATTTAAAAACTGTGCTTTCTTGATAAATATATTGAGATTGCTCATCATATTAGTTTATTTATTTTCGTTGGAATATATACTAATCCATTCATAAATTAGCTTTATCCGAGTTTAAAATGTTGGTAGTTAATTATGTTTAGATATTATTCTTCAACATCAATAGATTCAATTACAACATCATGAAGTGGTTTATCTTGTGGTCCCACTTTTGTATTTGCAATATCTTCTAATGTAGTTTCACCATCAATGATTTGACCGAATACTGTATGTTTTTGATCTAACCATGGTGTACCACCCTTCTCGCCATATGCATCAACGATTGGTTGTGGCCAACCACCATCTGCAAGTTGACTTAACATATTTTGAGGTACTTCTTTCATTTGAACAATGAAAAATTGTGAACCATTAGTATTAGGTCCTGAGTTAGCCATTGATAATGCGCCATATAAGTTAAATGCATTTAATGAAAATTCATCTTCAAAAGCACCGCCATAAATACTTTCGCCACCCATACCAGTAGCTGTTGGATCGCCACCTTGAATCATGAAGTCATTAATGACACGGTGGAATGTTATTCCATCATAATAACCATTTTTTGCATGTGTCACAAAATTTTCAACTGTTTTTGGTGCAATATTTGGAAATAATTTGAATGTCATGTCACCTTTATTTGTGTGCATAACCACTTTAATTTCACCTTGTTGTACTTCTTTGTTTAACTGTGGATAGTTAGCCATTTATATTCTCCATTCATGTTATGATACATATATATTAACATACTTTTAAGGGAGGAAAATAGCATGAAGCTATATCGATTTTCACACAAAACAGGTAGCTATGGTGTCACGATTGTTGAAGAAAATGGAGACGATGTCCTTGTTAAAGTTGAACAAGTTATCAAACACCCGAAACAAGGTGATTTACATAACCCTACTGAAACTGAAGGTGTATTTTTCCATGACCGCAAAGCATTAAGCCATTTTGAAAAACGCTATACGAAACGTTCACAATTACGCGACTTCAATGTTGATGTATTGCGCTATGAAGATTCACTTCAACAAGCAATTACAGATTTAGAAACTAAACTTAAAGCTCAGCAAACAAAACATGCTGAAATGTCTTTAGCTAGTTTAGCACGCTTAAAAGAAGATTATTCACTTCAATACAAAGAAAATTTTAAATAAAAAATGACGTGTTTCTTCTTATTTAAATACTTCTGAAAATAAAGCACAACAAGGAGTGTGTACGTTTTTCAGAACTATATCATTCATGTATAATGAATAACATAAATATTTTTTAAAGGAGGACAACATAGTGAGTTTGTTACATATTGCGGTGATATTACCGTTAATATTCGCACTCATTATTCCTATCCTGTATAGATTTTTTAAACGTATACATTTAGGATGGTTCGTATTACCTGTCCCTATCGTCATATTTATTTATATGCTTACATTAATTAAAACGACGATGTCAGGTAATACTGTAATGAAAACCTTAAATTGGATGCCTCATTTTGGTATGAACTTTGATTTATATCTTGATGGCTTAGGTTTACTCTTTAGTTTGCTTATTTCAGGAATCGGCAGTTTAGTAGTATTATATTCAATCGGCTACTTAAGTAAGTCAGAACAACTAGGGAATTTTTATTGTTATTTATTACTATTTATGGGTGCAATGTTAGGTGTCGTACTTTCAGATAATGTTATTATTCTATATTTATTCTGGGAGCTAACGTCATTTTCTAGTTTTTTACTTATTTCATTCTGGCGCGAACGACAAGCATCTATATATGGTGCTCAAAAATCGCTCATAATCACAGTATTTGGTGGTCTATCATTATTAGGTGGTATCATCTTACTCGCTATACCAACACAATCATTTAGCATTCAGTACATGATTCAACATGCTTCTGAAATTCAAAATAGCCCATTCTTCATTTTTGCGATGATTTTAATCATGATTGGTGCTTTTACAAAATCTGCTCAGTTTCCATTTTATATTTGGCTACCAGATGCAATGGAAGCACCTACACCAGTCAGTGCTTATCTTCATTCAGCAACAATGGTTAAAGCAGGGTTATATTTAATCGCTCGAATGACACCAATCTTCGCAGCATCGCAAGGTTGGGTATGGACTGTCACACTCGTTGGTTTAATTACATTATTCTGGGCTTCGCTAAACGCAACAAAACAACAAGACTTGAAAGGTATACTGGCATTTTCAACAGTATCCCAATTAGGTATGATTATGGCGATGCTTGGAATCGGTGCCATTAGTTATCACTATCAAGGCGATGATAGCAAAATATATGCTGCTGCATTTACGGCTGCAATATTCCATTTAATCAACCATGCAACATTTAAAGGTGCCCTATTTATGATTACAGGTGCAGTGGATCATTCTACTGGTACACGTGATGTTAAGAAATTAGGTGGCTTACTAACAATTATGCCTATTTCATTTACAATCACTGTTATTACAGCATTAAGTATGGCTGGTGTACCACCGTTCAATGGTTTCTTATCAAAAGAATCATTTTTAGAAACAACATTTACAGCAAGCCAAGCAAATTTATTCAGTGTTGATACATTAGGCTACCTATTCCCAATCATTGGTATAGTGGGCAGTGTCTTCACATTTGTATATTCAATTAAATTTATAATGCATATATTTTTCGGACAATATAAACCTGAACAATTACCTAAAAAAGCACACGAAGTATCAATATTAATGCTTTTATCACCAGCTATTTTAGCTACATTAGTAATTGTATTTGGTTTATTCCCTGGCATTTTAACTAATTCGATTATTGAACCAGCTACATCTTCGATTAATCATACGGTAATTGATGATGTTGAATTCCATATGTTCCATGGATTAACGCCTGCCTTTTTATCAACATTAGTGATTTATATTTTAGGTATCTTACTAATTGTGACATTTAGTTATTGGGTGAAATTGTTGCAACGACAACCTGGTAAACTAACATTCAATTATTGGTACAACAGAAGTGCAAATGTTATTCCAAACTACTCTGAAAAGATGACGAATAGCTATGTTACCGATTATTCACGTAATAATTTAGTTATCATTTTTGGTGCATTAATTTTATTAACATTTGTCACTATATTCTCAGTACCTTTCAACATTAATTTTAAAGACGTTAGTCCGATTAGAATTTTCGAAGTTTGTATCGTAATTTTATTATTAAGTGCTGCCTTTTTAATTCTTTTCGCTAAATCAAGATTATTTAGCATCATTATGTTAAGTGCAGTTGGATATGCTGTGTCTGTATTGTTTATATTCTTTAAAGCACCCGACTTAGCATTGACACAGTTTGTCGTTGAATCTATTTCAACAGCATTGTTCTTATTATGCTTCTACCACTTACCAAATTTAAATCGTTATAATGAAAAGCGCTCATTCCAGCTTACTAATGCTTTAATTGCTGGTGGTGTTGGTTTGTCCGTCATTATTATCGGTTTAATTGCATACGGAAATAGACATTTTGAATCGATATCTAAGTTTTATCAAGAGCACGTTTATGATTTAGCTCACGGTAAAAACATGGTAAACGTCATACTTGTTGATTTCCGTGGTATGGATACTTTATTCGAGTCATCTGTGCTTGGTATCGCAGGATTAGCTGTATATACAATGATTAAATTACGTAAAAAGCGTCAAACGCAAGGTAACGAGGTGAAAAATCATGAATAGACAACAAAATGATCTAATTTTGCAATTTGCTGCAGTTATTATCTTTTTCATGGTAATGGTCTTTGGTTTTTCACTTTTCTTAGCAGGACATTATACACCTGGTGGCGGTTTCGTCGGCGGATTATTATTCGCAAGTTCACTTGTTATCATTACGATTGCATTTGATATAGAAACAATGCGTAAAATTTTCCCATTAGATTTTAAAATCTTGATAGGTATCGGATTAGTTTTTTGTATTGCGACGCCTATCGCAAGTTGGTTTTTAGGCAAAAATTTCTTTACGCATGTCACATTTGATATACCGTTATTTATATTAGAACCTGTTCATATGACAACAGCAGTATTCTTTGATTTCGGTGTTTTATGTGCAGTAGTTGGTACTGTCATGACAATTATTATTTCGATTGGAGAGAACGAATAGTGGAAATTATTATGATTTTTGTTAGTGGTATTCTCACAGCAATAAGTGTCTATCTCGTTTTGTCTAAAAGTCTGATACGAATTGTTATGGGAACTACACTATTAACACATGCAGCAAACTTATTTTTAATAACTATGGGCGGACTTAAACATGGTACTGTTCCAATTTATGAAGCGAACGTAAAAAGCTATGTTGATCCTATCCCGCAAGCACTTATTTTAACAGCAATCGTTATCGCCTTTGCGACAACAGCCTTTTTCTTAGTATTAGCATTTAGAACATATAAAGAATTAGGCACAGATAACGTTGAGTGTATGAAAGGAGTTCCAGAAGATGATTGAAAGTAATATGCTTGTGTTAACGCTAGTTATTCCAGTAATTACAGCCATATTACTTGTCTTTATTGGAAAGCGTCCTATTATAAAGCGTTATGTCGCACTAGGCGGTACATTATTAACCTTGGTCGCGGCAATTATCAATTTAGCAAATGTTGTTAAACATGGACCAATACGCGTAGAGCTAGGTTCATGGAAAGCACCATACAGTATTGTCTTTGTATTAGACATATTCAGTGCCCTACTAATAATTACTAGTATTATTATTACAGCTATTGTGATTTTATATTCATACCAAACAATTGGTATTGAACGTGAAAGATATTATTATTATTTTTCAGTACTATTTATGTTAATAGGTATCATTGGTGCATTCACAACTGGTGACATTTTCAACCTATTCGTATTTTTCGAAGTATTTTTAATGTCATCTTATTTCTTATTAGTAATTGGTTCTACAAAAATTCAACTACAAGAAACAATCAAATATGTTCTTGTTAACGTTGTATCGTCATCCTTCTTCGTAATGGGTGTAGCGATTTTATATTCAGTAGTAGGAACATTGAATCTAGCAGATATAAGCAATAAATTAGCTAACCTTTCAGCGCATGACAGTGGCTTAGTCAATATCGTTTTCATACTATTTATCTTTGTTTTTGCTACAAAAGCTGGCGTATTCCCAATGTTTGTTTGGTTACCTAGTGCATACTATGCACCACCAATTCCAATCATTGCATTCTTTGGTGCTTTGTTAACAAAAGTTGGTGTTTATGCAATCGCTAGAACATTGAGCCTATTCTTTAGTGATAATGTAAGCTTTTCACATTATGTCATTTTATTCTTAGCACTATTAACGATCATCTTTGGTTGTGTCGGTGCTGTTGCATATGCCAACATTAAAAAAATCATCCTATACAATGTCATGATTGCTGTAGGTGTGATCTTAGTCGGCGTTGCAATGATGACAGAGTCAGGTATGATTGGGGCTATTTACTATACATTGCACGACATGTTAGTAAAACTTGCATTATTCTTGCTTATCGGAATTATGATTAAAATTACAGGCACTGCTGATTTAAGACAATTTGGTGGCTTAATTAAACGATATCCTGTACTTGGTTGGTCATTCTTTATCGCAGCATTAAGTTTAGCTGGCATTCCCCCACTCAGTGGCTTTTATGGAAAATTTTTCATTGTCCAATCAACATTTGAAAGAGGATTTTATTTAAGTGGTGTCATCGTCTTATTATCAAGTTTAGTCGTATTATATTCTGTCATTCGCATATTCCTACAAGGCTTTTTCGGTCAACCAAAAGGATATGATCTTAATAACAAAGTCGACGTCAAATATTTAACTACGATTGCAATCGTTGCAGTTGTGATAACTGTTTTATATGGATTGTCAGCAGATTACTTATATCCAATGGTAAAAGCTGGTGCAGAAACATTCTACAATCCATCAACCTACGTTAAAGCTGTATTAGGAGGTAAATAACATGGCTGTACAATTAGTATTAAACTTTATTATCGCAGTGTTTTGGTTGTTTGTAACAAATAGTTACACAACAAATAACTTTGTGTTAGGTTTCATCTTTGGCCTAGTTCTTGTTTACCTCTTACACAGAGTGTTACCAGGTAGATTTTATGTCATCACGCTATATCGTATTATTAAATTAGTTATTATTTTCTTAATCGAACTGATTAAAGCTAATTTTGATGTTTTGAAAATTATTATTAAACCTTCGATTAAAAATGAACCAGGATTCTTTGTTTATCACACAGATTTAAAAAAAGATTGGCAAATTGTCTTGCTGTCTAATTTAATTACATTAACACCTGGTACTGTAGTGCTTGGTGTAAGTGACGATCGTACAAAAATTTATATTCATGCCATAGATTTTTCAACTAAAGAGCAAGAAGTAGAAAGTATTAAAACATCATTAGAGAAAATTGTAAGAGAGGTGGGCGAAATATAATGAATCATAATGTTATTATCGTTATTGCATTAATCATAGTTGTCATTTCTATGTTAGCTATGCTCATTCGCGTTGTGCTAGGCCCATCACTTGCCGATCGTGTTGTCGCATTAGATGCGATTGGTCTTCAATTAATGGCAGTTATAGCATTATTCAGTATTTTATTAAATATTAAATACATGATTGTCGTTATTATGATGATTGGTATATTAGCTTTTTTAGGTACTGCAGTATTCTCTAAATTTATGGACAAAGGTAAGGTGATTGAACATGATCAAAATCATACTGATTAGTCTTGCACTTATCTTTGTTATCATCGGTGCTTTAATTAGCGCCCTAGCAGCTATAGGATTATTGAGACTTGAAGATGTATATTCACGTGCACATGCTGCCGGAAAAGCATCAACATTAGGTGCAATGTCATTACTATTTGGTACGTTTTTATATTTTATTGCTACTCAAGGTTTTGTAAATATGCAATTAATCGTTGCGATTATCTTTGTATTAATTACAGGTCCTCTTTCAAGTCATATGATTATGAAAGCAGCATATAATATTAAAACGCCTTATACTAAAAAGACTAAAGTCGATGAAATTTCGGAAGACTTAAAAGACACAAAATTGTAGATTATATAACAAAATCATGAATATAAATCAACAACAAACAGCAGTAAGATGATTCCAAATTAGGAATGATTTTACTGCTGTTTTCTTTTGACATTGTTACCTCTTTTTCAATGATTTTTTCTTTGACTACAGCTTCGCCCTATCTACGTATATCTCTTTAATTTAATTGCCTTTCATGTCGTTATGTATTATGATAATAATAATTATAAATCGTAACGATTACGCTTTAAAAAAGAGAGGTTTTATTATGCATTGGACAATTATCGGCGGTGGCATACAGGGAACTGCAATCGCACAAAAACTATTATCAAGCGGATTAACAACAGACCGATTAACAATCATTGACCCATACGAAACTTTTTGCCAAAGGTTTAACTCATATACAAATCGAATAGAAATGACTTATTTAAGATCACCGATTGTACATCACGTACATCCACAACCGTTCCATCTAAAACAATTCGCTAAACAGCACCAATATACAAATGCTTTTTATGGTCCTTATCAACGACCTGAATTGACAATGTTTATGGATCATATTGCACATGCTTCTAAACAATATCAATTAGAGGATTGCTTGGTTCAAGGTTTAGTTCAAACTTTAGATAAACAAGAAGACAAATGGCATATCAAGTTAGAAGATGGACAAATTATCACTACAGATTGCGTCGTTATTGCAATAGGCAGTACAAATATTCCGTTTATGCCTGACATTTTAAAAGACAAACAGAATGTAAATCATATTTTCGAGAAAGAACATGATCAAGTAGTATATGATAAGACCGATCATATCGTTGGTAGTGGCATTACTGCTGCACATCTTGCACTTAAATTGTTAAATCATGATAACGATAAAAAGATTCATTTATGGCTAAATAAAGATATTGAAATACATGACTTTGATGCTGATCCTGGTTGGTTAGGTCCGAAAAATATGTCTTCATTTTTAAGTACTAAAAGCATGCCTGAAAGAAATGCCATTGTACAACGTGAACGTCATAAAGGATCAATGCCTCACGAACTGTACTTACGCCTTAAAAAACATATTAAAAATGGTCGTATAAATGTGCATAAAACACCTATCACTCAAATTAGTGATGGTTTAATTAACACTGAAAATAATTCTGTTCCATATCAACAGATTATGGTTGCAACTGGTTTTGAACAAGATTTTATGTCACAACCACTTATTAAGCAATTAATACAAAATTATGATGCACCTATCAACGAATGTAATTACCCTGTTATTTCCGAAAAATTAGAATGGATACCAAATCTATTTGTCGCAGGATGCTTTGCAGACTTAGAATTAGGACCATTTGGTAGAAATGTTATGGGTGGCCGTAAAGCTGCCGAACGCATTGAACAAGCATTTCTAAAACTACAACAATATAGCGCATAAAAAAACTGCTAGCCGTAGTTATGAATATCTCATAACATTTCAGCTAGCAGTTCTTTTATTTTAAAGGTTTAATAGCAACTGTACCACGCATAACTGTAATTAATTGTTCTTTGTCATTCTTAATTTTTATATCCCATACATGTGTCGACTTACCTCGATGAATAATTTCAGCTGTCGCAGTAACACGACCATCTTTAGCAGAATGAATATGGTTAGCATTCATCTCTAAACCTAATGGAATAAATTTGGTTGTATCAATTAAATTAGCAGATCCTAATGAACATGCTGTTTCACCTAAAGCAATCGAAGCCCCACCATGTAAATATCCAAATGGTTGTTTTACTTTATCAGTGACAGGCATAGAAATAACAACTAAACCATCTTCCTGGTGATCTATTGACATCTCAAATGTCTCTAATAAATGAGTCATATTTTCACCTCTTTATGCTTATAGTACCATAGCAGCAATAGTACCGAAAATCATTAAAGGAATATTATAAAACAAGAAGTTTGGTACACATGTATCGCGTATATGATCATGTTGGCCATCAACATTTAATCCCGCAGTTGGTCCTAATGTTGAATCACTTGCAGGTGAACCTGAGTCACCTAATGCACTCGCTGTTCCAATCAATGCGATTAATGCCATTGTATCTAGTCCAATTGACGCTCCAAAAGGAATGAATAATGATGCGATAATAGGAATTGTTGCAAATGATGATCCAATACCTAAAGTGACAATTAAACCTATCACATACATCATGATAATGCTAAATAATTTATTATCACCAGTAATACTTGTTAAAGTTTTAACTAATTCATCTATATCACCAGTAGCATTCATTACACCAGCAAACCCATTTGCTGTTAAAATAACTACACCAATATAAGCCATAATTTTAATACCTTCAACAAACTTAGCATCTAATTCATACCAATTATATGCACGTGAAATAAAGAATACGAGTACCCCTGCCAGTGCACCAAAAATCATTGAATCTGTAAATGTTTGTACTAAAAATGTAGCTAGTATTGCCACAATTGTTACTATTAAGATATATGGTTTTAACTCTGTAACATTGTCACTATCTGAAATTTTACGTGTTTCATATTCACGTGGTTTACGATATACATATAAACCGATAAGTAAGCCAACAATATACCCCATTGAAGGAATAAGCATTGCTTTCCAAATCATATTAAACTCAATTGGGTGATTCGCCTTTGCAAAGCCACTTTGAATAATTTGCTGGAAAATTTGACCGAATCCATATGGTAATAACACATACGGGAAACATAAACCAAAACCGATAATCAAACCGATTAAACGTCTATCTATTTTTAAGTCATTAAACAGACTTAACAATGGTGGGATGACAATTGGAATGAATGCAATATGTACAGGAATTAAGTTTTGACTCATGATACTCATAGCTAATAATGCAATGATTATTGTCACTTTTACTTTAACTCTTGACCATCGACTATTTTCAGCGTGAATTGCATTTATAATTTTTCCTACTAAATAGTCTGTGATACCACTGTATGAAATTAATGCTGCAAATCCACCTAATAATGCATAGCTTAATGCTACCTCAGCACCATCGACTATATTTTTCCCAAATACATTTATAACTTTTTCAATGCTCATGCCTGAAATTAAGCCACCAACTAGCGCACTGATAAATAAGCTTATAACTACGTTTAATCGACATAAACATAGCACAATCATTAATATTACTGCTATTACTACTGCATTTATCATATGATAACCATCCTTTATCGCTCTATCGAACTAAAGCGTTTATAGACTACATAGTATCAGTAGCTTTAACACCTGTCAATAGCAAACTATACCCATAATCTTTATTTTTTAGTTAATTGTCTTTCTTAAAATAATTTTCACTTTCATTAAATTAAACAATTTTACAAGCCTGGAACACCAATCAAAATCCTAAGTTCTATAATGTTATATTAGTAGTCGTTGACTGAATGAGCATATGATTATAATAAGTTTTTGCAATGCTAATCAAGTTGATTTATGCTCACAAGGATATGCGATTTATATTTTCTTACAACAATGAAAATGCCTGATACAATGCGATCCTTTATACTTTCAAGAGTTAAATTAGAAATGTATAACAAGACACAAGTTGTATCAGGCAAATAATTAAATTATTGTTGTTTTAACCATTGTACTATCGTCGGAATCATAAATCCTGTTGGCCCTTTTGGACCATTATATGAAGCTTTATTAGTCGTTGCTGGACCTGCAATATCGAAATGAATGTGAGGTGTTTGACCACTAAAATGTGTTACAAAACTTGCCGCAAATAGCGCTTTACCTTGTCCATTCGTATGGTTAACTAAATCAGCGATATCACTGTGATTAATACTTGCACGTTCGGTTGCAGTAATCGGTAATTCAAATACCATTTCATCGACTTTAGAACTTATTTGTAATATATCGTTTAATATCACTTTACTATTCGATTCAAATGCAGCAGCTTTATCATCGCCTAGTGCAACGATGGCTGCACCCGTTAATGTAGCAAAGTCCATAATCACACTAGGCTGATATTGATTTGCATAATACACAGCATCTGCAAGGACTAATCTACCTTCAGCGTCTGTATTCATTACTTCTACAGTTTCACCACTTAATGCTGTAAATACATCATCTGGCTTCATTGATGCTTCATTTATCATATTTTCAGCACAAGCAAGCACTCCGACAATATTTACAGGCAGTTGTAAACGACTAGCCGCTTCAATGATACCAACGACATTCGCAGCGCCACACATGTCAAACTTCATTGTAGCCATGCCATTCTTCGTTTTAATACTATAACCACCAGAATCATACGTTATACCTTTACCAACTAAGGCAATTGGTGCTACATCTTTGTCTTTGCCATTATATGTGATGGTTACTAATCTCGGTTTATGCTTACTACCTTTACCTACTGCTTGTAAAAGTCCGAATCCTTCAGAAACTAAAGTGTCATAATCTTTAACATCTACTTTGACCTTTGTATTTTTAAAATGATTAACAATATCTTCTGCAAATGTTTGTGGTGTTAATACATTCGGTGGCATATTACTAAAGTCTCTTGCCAAATTAATGGATTGGCCAATACTGATACCCTCATGAATGAAATCTAATTCAATTAATGATTCACTAATAAGGTTTAAATTCGTCTTAAACGGTGCCTTCTTACTTGATTTATAATGATCGAATTCATATGTTGCACGCTCACTTTGAATACCGCATGCCATTAATACATCTGATAACTGATCATATTTTGAAATAAATGAATCCATAAGTAAATACGTATCTTCAATATGTTCTGACTTTATGTATTGGAAAAGATGTCCCCATATTTTCAACATATCTTGATAACTACGTGCTTTTAAGTTTCCTAAACCAACTGTAATTAAACGATATGTTTGATCTTGTACATCAAATGCAGTTGTATAAATCTTCCCAACTTTACTACCAATAATATGTTGATGTTTTAGTCTTTCAAGTGATTCTGTAATATCGATATGATTAAAACTAATGCGCTCTAACTGATTTAAATGTTCTGGTATACCAATAATCAATGTATTTATTTCGTTGCTTAGTGTGTTATTTAATTTAAAATTCATAATGTACCTCCTTAGATTTGATATGTTACTCACTTCAAATTGTACAACAATAAAGCCCTTCAGTGACACTGAAGGACTTTATAAATGAATAATTTAATTTTATGTGTTTAGCTGAAACTTTATTTAAAGCCTAGAATTTACCTTTTTTGAATGCTAAACCGATACCACCGATTTTGAATACCGCACGTGTATCAATCACTTTTTTCATGAATGCTGCTTTTTTACCAGCGATAGGTTTACCAAATACCATACCTACACCGTCATGTGAACCTAAAGAACAAACAGTTCCACGATCAACGTATTCGAATTCTTCAGTTGATTCACCGTTTAAGATGCGTTTAATGTTTTTAGCAACACTTTCACCTTGTTGCATTGCAATTTGTGCTGTAGTTGGTAATGGACGTTCTTCTCCAGCTGGGATAAACGCTGAACAGTCACCAATAACAAAAATGTTGTCGTAACCATTGATTGTTAAATCTTGCTTTGTAACGATACGTCCACGTTTAACGCCTTCAAATGATTCTTCCATTAATTTACTACCACGTACACCAGCTGCCCATACTGAAGTACCTGCATTTAATTGTTGTTTTTCACCATCTACTTCAACTACAAAACCTTTTTCGTTACAAGCAACGATTGGTGTAGCAATTTTAAATTCAACACCGCGGTCTTCTAAGTAGCTAACTGCGTGGTTAACTAATTCTTCTGAGAACATTGGTAACATTTTAGGTGCTGCTTCAACACAAGTGATTTTAACTTTATTTTGATCCACACCATATTTGCTACATAATTCAGGAATTCTGTCTGTTAATTCACCTAAGAATTCAACACCAGTGAATCCAGCACCACCAACTAAGATAGATAAATCGTTATCATCTTTTTCTTTTGATGCTGCATAGTTAGCAAATTTGTCTTCGATATGACGTGATAATTCACGTGCTGTGATAACATTTTCAATTTGGAAAGCATGATCTTTCATACCTTCGATGCCGAATGTTTCACTAACGAAACCTAATGCTACTACTAAAATATCAAAGTCATAAATACCTTGATTTGTTTCTACCTTTTTAGCATCACGGTCAATTTTTGTTACTTCTGCTTGAACAAAGTTCACTTTGTCTTTCTTCAAGACACTTTCCACAGGATATAATACATCTTCATAGTTTAGTGTACCTGCTGATGCTTCATGTAACCATGTTGCTTCATAGTGATATTCATTTTTATTAATAAGCGTAATTTCTGCTTCTTCTGTTGATATCGCTTTTTGCAATTTAGTTACAGTCTGTAAACCTGCATAACCAGCACCAAGTACAAGTACTTTTTTACGATCTTGAGCCATTTAATTTCACCTAAGCTTTCATATTTTTTTAACCAAATGCTGATAATTACTAGTAACAACTGGTCATTACTACTTTTACCACAATGTATACTAGTTTATCATCATTTTGTTATTTAAGTCTTTTAAATTATGTAAAAACCTGTGATGTTCACAAAAAAGACATTTTTAATCCAATACTAATTCTATAGCTTTTATGTTATATTTTCAAGCAAGATTCAGTCAGATTGTGAAAAAATTAATTAATTTTTTCGTAGCCTGATTTCGATTAAAAATGTATCCGTTATCACGATCATTTAAATTACTATTTATAGTCAGATTCTTAATTTTCAATAAGCTTTTTAATAAAACAAAATATCTTTACGCAAAAATAGGACATAATCAAATATGTCCCTAATCAAAATTGATATCAATTTGTATCCCAAAAATTGGGTTAACCATTTAAAGTTATTTTATTAGCAATTTTCAGGATTACCTGCAACTTTTGCAGTTCTAAATGAACTACCACAGCCACATGAAGCAATTGCATTAGGATTGTCGATTTGGAAACCGCCACCCATTAATGATTGCTTAAAATCAATAGTCGTACCATTTAATACGGGTGCATCTTTTTTGTCTACTAAAACTTTTAATCCAAAGTATTCTAAGATTTCATCATTTTCACCAGGCGCTTCTTCTGCACCCATACCGTATGTTAAACCAGTGCACCCGCCACCATTCACTTTAATTTTTAAATAGCCATCTGGCATTTCATTTGCTTTAAGCATATCTTTTACTTCGTAAGCAGCTGCTTCTGTTAATATAACTGTTGGCATGATAACTCCTCCTTAAAAAATCCAAGTTTCTTTTATATGTGCATATATATTTTGTAATAATTCTTCCGGCGAATCACCTTCAACAATATCACCATTTACTAAAGCATACAACCCGGCTGAACATATACCACAATGTGTCAGGCAACCATACTCTAACACATCGACATCTGGGTCATTTTCCAGTTGATTAAAAACATAATCTCCACCTTTTGCCATGTTAGAGAGACAAAATTCTACGATCGGATTCATACTTCACCTTCTTATTTCATTTGTTACAATATTATAGCATTTTAAAACTGGTATTTTAACATGATGTGCTCAATTACAACAACTGATGTTTCTTATCCCAGTTATGTAATAGTGCCTTAGTTAGTACAAATATTTATTTGTAGTCATTTTCAAAAAAATATATAATAAGCATATAAATACATATTTACTTTTTTAGGGGTTATTGATGAATCAAAGACACTTGCATTTTATAACTGTTCATTAACAAATATATCTATGCACTTTGATCTTTTCAAAATTAAAGTAAATATTAACATATAAAAGGGGTACTTCATTATGAAAAACTTAGTTTTGTTAGGCGGCGGATATGGTAATATGCGTATCATGTCACGCATTTTAACTACTTCTTTACCACAAGATTATACAGTCACATTAGTTGATCGTATGCCATTTCATGGATTGAAACCAGAATTTTATGCTTTAGCTGCGGGCACGAAATCAGATAAAGATGTTCGCATGAAATTCCCTAATCATCCACAAGTGAATACAGTTTATGGTGAAATTAACGACATAGATTTAGATGCTCAAATTGTCTCAGTCGGTAATTCTAAAATTGATTATGATGAGCTAATCATTGGTTTAGGATGTGAAGATAAATATCATAACGTTCCAGGAGCCGAAGAATATACACATAGTATTCAAACACTCTCAAAGGCTCGGGATACTTTCCATAGTATTAGTGAACTACCAGAAGGTGCTAAAGTTGGTATCGTTGGTGCTGGATTAAGCGGCATAGAACTTGCCAGCGAATTAAGAGAAAGTAGATCAGACTTGGAAATATATCTTTATGACCGTGGGCCGCGAATTTTAAGAAATTTTCCAGAAAAATTAAGTAAGTATGTTGCGAAATGGTTCGCCAAAAATAATGTTACTGTTGTTCCAAATTCAAATATTAATAAAGTTGAACCTGGTAAAATATATAACTGTGATGAACCTAAAGATATTGATTTAGTTGTATGGACAGCAGGAATTCAACCTGTTGAAGTTGTTCGTAACTTGCCGATTGATATAAATAGTAATGGACGCGTGATAGTTAACCAGTATCATCAAGTACCAACATATCGTAACGTCTATGTAGTTGGTGATTGTGCTGATTTACCACATGCGCCAAGTGCTCAGTTAGCCGAAGTTCAAGGTGATCAAATTGCCGATGTGCTTAAAAAGCAATGGCTAAATGAACCATTACCTGACAAAATGCCGGAACTAAAGGTACAAGGTATCGTTGGGTCATTAGGAGATAAACAAGGTTTTGCATATATCATGGATCGCACTGTAACAGGACGACTCGCTTCTATTTTAAAATCCGGCGTACTTTGGTTATATAAATATCATAATGGTTAAAATTAAAAAGCAATGTCAGTTCACACTATTACTGACATTGCTTTTTGTTATGTGTATATTATTCATTCACAAGCTTTTGGTCTATAAATCGAGTGATTTGCTTTGTTTGTATATAACCATCTGCTACATATTCATCGTTCATTGTAATTAATGGATAAAATAGTTCATCTTGTTCTATTCTTTCAATAAATTGTAAATCATGATCTGTTAAGTTGTCATTATCTTTTGTAATATCTATATACGTATATTTAAATGATATATTTGGGTATTTTCTTTTTAATAGCGGCTGTAGCCAGTCATAAATATCTTTCGATGTTGGCGCATTAACGCAACTTGCACAAATAACATCTGCCCCATATACTACCACACTCACGTGCTCCATATATTTATCCCCCATTGGTTTGATAGATTTTTATTACACTATCTATTATAATATACTAATAAAGATTATCAAATTCATCTCTCGAAAGGAGACTTGCCTGATGCCTACTGAAGATACAACGATGTTTGATCAAGTAGCAGAAGTTATTGAACGTCTTCGTCCATTTTTATTACGTGATGGTGGCGACTGCTCATTGATTGACGTGGAAGACGGTATTGTTAAATTACAATTACATGGTGCATGTGGTACATGCCCAAGTTCTACAATCACTCTTAAAGCTGGTATTGAGCGTGCATTACACGAAGAAGTGCCTGGTGTAATAGAAGTAGAACAAGTATTCTAATATAAAGATATTAAGTTAACAGAACATATTATGAATAACAACAAAGACAGGAATACTGAATTATTTATAATCAGTTATTACCTGTCTTTTTTCGCTGTCAAATTGGACTGATGGGAAAGTTATTTTATACTATTTATCTGATTAATTATTTTATTATTGCCACATATCCAAGCGCATATTACTATTCTATTCTATGAAATTTAAAATATAAAAATAGCACATACGCTCAATCAAAATCGTTGAGTTATGTGCTATTTGTATTTTAATTTTTAGGTTTATCTACTTCAGGTTGTGGTTCACCTTTCATATGTTTCGCAATTTGCTCATCCATATAAACCCAACCTTTCCAACCGATGTGTACGGCATCACTGATAACATATTTTTCATAATCTTTATCAGTCATATCGTAAATTTTACCACCATTATCTACAACAGTAGAATGGATTTTTTTATAAACTGCTTGACGACGTTCTTTATCGATACCAATGTGGTCATACCATACACCGTTTGATGGAATACTTACATATTGAACATCTGCACCAGCAGCACGCATTGTTTTTACAAGTAATTCTAAATCTTGGAATTCTGGAGAATTAACATTGAATTCGTAGTCACGTCTAACTTTACGCTTACTTTCTTGAATTAATTTCCAGTATTGATCTCTAATACCAAATTTATTCGATGTAGTATCAGCTTTACCAATTTCAACTGCTTTTTGTTTCATCTCATCCCAAGAAGCATCTGGTTTTGTAGCAGGTTTAACATGTTCTAATGGAGATTTATCCATTGCAAACAATGATTTAATCGCTTCTATTTTAATCAATTGATTCTCTTTAAAACCAGAAATATAACTATCTTTAGTTTCTTTAGGGTTTTTAGCATAAGATTTCAAGTATTCTTTATTGTGTACATGTGGAAACTGTAATAAACGTTGTGCATAACGACGTTTTAATTCAGTAGACATGTTTTTCTGCTGGAACATTTGATTAATTTGAGTTTGAGACATACGAGCATCAAAGTTTTGATTCGTTAAACCATGGTTTGTAAACCATTGTGGTGAAATAATAAATGTTAATTTCTTACCTTTTAATTTATCATACTGTGATGCAAGTTCAACTGCGTTAATTAAGTCTGTAGAACCACCAGCACCTAATAAGAATGCTTTTTTGTTGGCGTTATGCTTATTTAATGCAATTGCAGGATTAAATGGGTCATCTTTACCTAATTCACTAGAGCCGTATATAGGATAATACTTGTTTGATTCGTATAACTTATCTTGAATGAGTGTGCCTTTTAGTACTTGATCTGTCAATGAAGTTCTATTATCTTCTACAGTCTTTTCATTTACTAATCCTGTAAACCAACTAGCAGGTAATAATAGAAAGACAATGAATACCGCTCCACTAATTAAAATGGGTAAAAAAGGTTTTAATTTCATCGTAACTCTTCTAATGCTTCAACGATTTTATTTGGTGTTGCCCACTCATCTCTATCAAAGTCCATAATAGATACTTCGATATCAAGTTTATTTTGAATCTCTAATAATAATCCAACTGTTTGGAAAGAATCAATAATACCTTCTTCAAAAATTTCTACGTCTGGATTTTCTTTTACAATATCATTTTCTGCTACTTCTGCTAATAAATTTAATACTTGTTCTCTAAATTCCATAATTAAATTCTCCTTTATTATATAAGTTTACCTGAGAAGATTAAAAAGCCAAATGTTACAAAGTGGAATGTAATCACAATGCTAAGTGCTGTTGTGAAACCATTTTGCCAACGTGGCGGATGTTTCTTACGCCAACGTTCATAATAGCCATAACCTATAAACAATGCTGCATGGTATAAACCATAAACAATGTAATACACTTCGATACCATGCCAAATTCCCATTATGAAGAAGTTGATTAAGAATGCCACGTTAGACATTGCAAATTGACTCTTCAATAATTTTTTACGAGACATGTAGAATAAAGATCTCATGTAAATACAATCTCTGAACCAGAATGATAATGTCATATGCCATCTATTCCAGAAATCTTTAATATTTTTCGCTTTGAAAGGTTTATCGAAGTTTGGTGGTGTTTTAATACCGAATAAATAACTAAATGCTATCGCAAATAAACTATAACCTGCAAAGTCAAAGAATAAATATAAGCTGTATGCGTACATATATAACCACAAATTGACAAAGCCATGTAAGTCTAATTGTAACGGCATGATTGCATATGTGTTAATAAAGTAAGCAACAATATATTTATACAAGAAACCAAGCATAATCATGTGAATTGCTTTTAATACTAATTCACGATATTCATTGCCTGTTGGTACTTTTTTATCGTCTTTAACGAAACGTTTGTAACGATCGATTGGTCCAGATGAAATCGTTGGGAAGAATGAAATAAATTGAATTAATTTCCATACTTTAATTTCTTTGATAGAACCATCACGAATTTCCATAATTAACTGCACACTTTTGAATGTAACATAAGAAATTCCTAAGAAACCAACAAATTCAATTAATTTACTTTCATGGAAGTGAATCTGATGTCCACCTAACCATGTACTTTGTAACACTTTCACAAGTGCTAATGGCAATATTGATAAAACCATTACAGTTACAAATTTTGAAAATGAATTATTTTTTGGTTTTGAATGATAATAAAACATTATCAATAAAACTTGCCATACGACGTAAATAATAAAACTAATTAATTGAACACTTAAATACTTTTGGTCAAACAGATTATGTTTATCAGAAGAAAAGATTAACACAATCATAAATGCTGTAACTACGCCATTATAAATGTAACTTCGCTTACCTAAAAATCCAAGTATAATGACTGGTAATAATGCAATTAAAGCAATTAAGAAGAATGTAAAATCACCATATGGAATCATCCGTTAATTACCTCTGCAATTTTCTTTCTGTCAATTTTACCATTTGAAGTCAATGGCAATTGTTCCATCCATTCAAACTTTCTAGGAATCATATACTCTGGTAAGCGTGATTTCAAGTCATTTTTAATATTTTTAGTCATTTCTGCATTGTCCGTAACTTCAGTCGTTGGCACAATTGCACCAATTAAATGAATAACTTTATCATTTTTATATACAGGTACAACAATCGCTTCTTTTACGAACTCAGACTGGCGTAATTGTGTTTCAATTTCTTCTAATTCCATTCTGTAGCCATTCAATTTGATTTGGAAATCAATACGACCTTGAATGAACCATTGACCATTTTCAAACTTCGCTTTATCACCAGTGTGATAAGTACGAATACCGTCATCGAAATTAAATACTTCAGCTGTTTTTTGGTCATTTTTTAAGTATCCTAAACTTACACTTTGACCTTCGATAACAAGTTCACCTTCATCTGTAGTAGATAATCTTGCGCCTGGTCTTTCAACGCCAACAGGTAATGTCGGATATTGATCTAAGATTTCTTGTGTAATTTGAATACTTGTAACTGCTACCGTAGCTTCAGTTGGACCATATGTGTTGTAAATCGTCGCACTTGGGAAACGGCTTACTAACGCTTTTGCTGCTCTGTGAGGTAGAATTTCACCACAGAAGAAGAATTCGTTAAGACTACCATATTGTTCTTCATTAAGCGTTGGTAATAATAAACACATTTCCATAAATGATGGTGTTGATACCCAAATGTTAATCGGTGTTGCTGTTAGCATTTCATTTAATAATTTAGGTTTATTAATCATGTTTTTATCTACAAGATTTAATGTACCGCCTGATGCTAAACATGGATAAATAGCCATTACAGATAAATCAAATGAAAATGGCGCTTGGTTAAGCCATTGTTGTTCATTTCCTGATTTATTAAGTTCTAACATCCACTCAGTAAATTGAACTAAACTTGCATATTCAATTTGAACACCTTTAGGTTCCCCAGTAGAACCAGATGTAAAGATTGTGTATACTGTGTCGTTATCTTTAATCTGACTATCAAAAATTACTGGGTCTTGAGATGTTTTAATATCTTCTATTGTAAATACTTCGCCTTCTAAACTTTCAAATGATTCATCAGTCGTATTAAATACAAACTCTGGTTGAACCTTGTTAATAATCATTTTAATACGGTCTTCAGGAATTGAAGTGTCTACAGGTACATATCCACATCCTGCTTTAATGGCACCAATCATCCCAACAATCATATATGGTGACATGTGACCGAATAAAATCATCGGTTTCCTACTACCTTGTAATCGATGTGCTAATTTACTAGACTCATCCATTAACTGTTGATAAGTTAATTCATCAGTTGTGTGTCTAACAGCAATGCTTTGTGGATTTGCATCCGCAAACGCTTGCAGCTTGTTAATAATATCTGTCATATTAAGTCTCCCTCATTAGAACTCATTATAAATGAAGTTATTGTGTGTGTCGCCACTGCCATAAATTAAATATAAAGTAATAAATATTGCCAAATACAATAGTGTTAATAAATATGGTTTGAATGCTTCAACATATTTATTAGGTGGCTGTTTACTTTTAGATTTCATATTGCACCTCTTAAAGTTCTTAGTAAAAACGCCTTTATAAAGACCGTTCAATATAAAATACGTTTTAAAATTTGTTTTTTACAATTCATTATATCGATATTCATAATGAAATTCAATTTTAATTTTATAGATTCAACATAGTAATTGGTTGTCATCACTCAATTATTGTAAATGATACACTTTGTTGAGAACATCATTCATTTTAAAGGTTATTTAAACAATAAACAATTACAGTCTATATAACAATTTTGTTATATACGTCAAAATCAAATAAACTCATCACATTAATATGACGAGTTTATAATGTTATTGAATTATCATCAGCGCAAATATATACATTCGCAAGTCAAGCATAACATATTTAACAATTGCTTTGCTTGTTTTACCAATGATTAAAAACCATACTTATTTTCAATTTACTGGAGTATGTGGTACCTGATTTGTCATAACCGCTTCTATATTATTAATACATAATTGAATCATATTGTCCCGTGTTGTTACTGATGCGCTACCAATGTGTGGTGTAATCAGAACATTATCACGTCCCATTAATGGATGTGTATGATCAATCGGTTCATTTGCTAATACATCTAAACCACATGCTAAAATTTCTTTATTGTCTAGTGCATCGATTAATGCTGTTTCATCTACAATTTGCCCTCTACCGATATTAATAAAAATTGCATCATTTTTCATTTGTTCAAATGCTTCAGCATTAAATTTATGATGTGTTTCTTTTGTAAGTGGCGCTGTACAGATGATAAAATCACTTTCTGCTAACAACGTTTCAAAAGAAACATATGTTGCATTAAAGTCCGCCTCTGCATCTTTATGTCTTGATCGATTATGATAAAGAATATTAGTATTAAACCCTTGCAACCTTCTTGCAAAAGCTTTACCAATATCTCCCATACCATATATTCCAATAGTTGAATTGAAGACATCTTTACCTGACAATAAATAAGGACCCCAGCTTTGCCATGCATCTGCTTCTACATATTTTTCAGCTTCTACAATACGGCGTGCTATAGCAAGCATTAATGTAAATCCTAATTCTGCAGTTGTTTCAGTAAGTACATTTGGTGTATTCGTGACAACCACGTTATTCGCTGTTGCACTTTCAACATCGATGTTGTCATATCCTACAGCCATATTCGCAATTACTTTTAAATTTGGTGATTGTGCTAAAATTTCTGCATCGATCTGTTCACTTAATGTAATAAAACAAGCATCTGCGTCACGAAGTGCTGTCACAAATTGATCTTTAGGCATAGGCACTAATGATTTTTGCCACATAACAACGTCACCAAGTTTACTTAATTGTTGATAAAATTTATCTGGAATTTTCCTCGAAACAACTATTTTTACCAAATCAATTCACCTACTTTATAAAATGACTATATCTATTTTTCTAATTCAGCTATTGCTTCATTTAAATCTTTAAAAGAATACGTTGGTGGCACATTTTTATTTTGCACATCTTCTAACGTAGATACACCTGTTTGTACATGAATCGTATCCATACCTACGTTAATACCAGACATAATATCGGTATCGTACAAATCGCCTACCATAGCAACTTCGGATTTATCTAATCCTAAAATTTCTAATGCTTTAACCATAATAATCGGTTCTGGTTTACCAATAAATTGTGGCGATACACCTGTCGATACACTTACAACACTTGTAATAGCACCATTACCAGGTAATAAACCACGCTCTTTAGGAATTGATACATCAGGATTTGTAGAAATAAATGTTGCACCATTTCTTACACCTAACGTTGCAATCGCAAGCTTTTCATATGTAACTTGTTCGTCAAGTCCAATAACTACATAATCAACATGCTCGTCATTTTTAATGACAAGTCCCGCTTCGGTTAACGCAGTATTTAAACCACTCCCACCTAACATATATACTGATGCTCCTGGTGATTGTTCTGAAATATAATCAGCAGTGGCTAACGCTGACGTTACAACCTCTTCTGGTTTCGCATCAATGTGCATTTCACGTAATTTTTCAGTTACTTGCTCAGGTGTTTTTGTTGAATTATTTGTTACGTATAAATGAGGAATGCCTTTTACATTTAAATAATCGATGAATTGTTTTGCTCCATCAATCTCATCTGTTCCCATATACATTGTGCCATCTAAATCGATTAAATACGCTTTATACTGTTTCATTATTGATTTTCTCCTTTACCAAAAGCTGTTACTGGTACATTTTCTTGATGTAAAAATGTCGTTACTTCTGTAATAAATTGTTTGTAATAAGGTAATGCGTCATCAAACATTGGCATGATAACCTTAATATCTAAGGCTGTGTAATCATATGTAAATTGTTTACGAATATCGACAGTTTTATTAATCGCCTGCTGTGTTTCTTTAGTAATAACATTTTCTAGTTCTAATATATCAATCACATCTTTATAATTACCAGGATCCCTTAAAATAAATGCATCGATAATCATATTCCCTATATCTACCGATGATTCTATCAACATTTGAGCAATGCGTTCAAATGCATAATGATTGTGCTTGCTCTCATGATAATCATCAGTTAATGCTTGTAAATAGGCTAATTTCTGAGTTAGTTTATCTTTGTCTACAAAATACATTCCTTGTCACCTCTCGCTTATATATTATCATAATTTTGCAGTATACTTCATTTGTCGTTATACTAACTTTACTACTTTTAAAAGGAGTCGCTACAAAATGATTGATATGTATTTATATGATGACAACGAAGAGAGTCAAGTTCAGTTTGTTGGTTTTGTTGGCGAGCATAGTCGATATGATTTAATGTTAGTCCATACAAATAGACATTATGGTAAGACACTCGTACTTAATATGCAAACAAATAAATTCGGTATTATCGGTACTGATGATTTAAAAGAAGAAGGCTATATCGCTCATATTTTAGGTGTAAATGCTGAAGAAGGCGATGAAATTACTGAGTATTTAAATGAAGTCATTCATTAAAGATAAAACCCCCTAACTAGATTACAGGTCCATGCTTGAATTGCATGATTCCCATTTTTAATCTAGCTAAGGGTTTTATTAATGTTCAGTATCTTGAATGGTTGGCTTAATCTTCACATCTTGAAGTTTATTGTCGTCATCTATCACATCAGACGGATGAACTTCTTCGATTAACTTTTTAACCTCTTGTTTAGACAAATGTCTTAATACAAAGTAAGGACAACCAAAGTTACAATATTCAAATATGTAATCTTGAATATTTGAAAAACGTTTACTCATCTCTGCTTTTTTATTAGAATCTTTGTAAAAACCTTTTAATCGTAATTGATCGTAACCATAGTCACCAACAATGTAATCATATTTATCTAAAATATCTGAATACCTAGCAATAAATTGTTCTTCATTAAAACATTCGCGATAATTTTCTATTAATTCAAAGTAATGTTGATCTACTTTTATCAAATTCTTCACCTATCTATGACAATGAAAGGCTCAGTTTATACTTTTAGTGTTTCATAAAAATAATGATTACTTCTAAGACACGTTCGTTTTGTACAAACTAAGCCTTTATGCCTTATTAATTGTTAAATATTAACTATTTAACTGTGCCTCACCTTGGCGTTGCTTTTCTTTAGCAGCTTCATTTACTTGCTCATCCGCATGATAAGAACTACGTACTAAAGGTCCAGCTTGGCAATGTTTAAACCCTTTATCCATTGCCACTTTTCTTAATTTACCAAACTCTAAAGGCGTGTAATATTTTTGAACCTTTAAATGTTTACGTGAAGGTTGTAAATATTGACCAATCGTTAAAATATCTACATCATTCGCACGTAAATCATCCATCGTTTCATAAATTTCTTCTATAGTTTCACCTAATCCAACCATAATACTTGATTTAGTTGGGATATCCGGTTGTAATTCTTTTGAACGACGTAAAAACTCTAATGTTCTGTCGTAAGTCGCACGCGCACGAACTCTCGGTGTTAAGCGACGAACAGTTTCAATATTATGGTTTAAAATGTCAGGTCTTGAAGCCATTAATGTTTCTAACGCATCATAGTCCCCGCCCATATCTGATGGTAAAATTTCAATCGTTGTAAATGGATTTCTTTCTCTAACTTTACGTACTGTCTCAGCATAAACATTTGAACCAGCATCTCTTAAATCATCACGCGCAACAGCAGTGATAACAACGTGTTTCAAGTTCATTAATTCAACTGATTCAGCTACACGTTCAGGCTCATTTAAATCAAGTTCATTAGGTAAACCTGTCTTAACCGCACAAAAACGACAAGCTCTTGTACATACGGCACCTAAAATCATAAATGTCGCTGTACGACGTGCACCCCAACATTCATGTATATTAGGACATTTAGCTTCTTCACATACAGTATTAAGATTTTTTTCCCTCATCATCTTCTTAAGTCCTGTATAGTTTTCGTTGGTATTTAATTTTATTTTCAACCAATCCGGTTTACGTAATATTTCCTCGTTTTTTGTCGCCATAACAACACATACCCTCCTGTTAAGTGTATCTTTAAACATTATATCGAAATTCATGACAAATGAAAATCCAATAATCTTACTTTTTAATATTCCAATAATTTTTCTTTAAATATATCTCTTAAAAACTCTGGCATTAAATACTCTTTTGGTAATTCTTTCAATGTTGGGAAATAACGACCGAACGTATACATATCTATCGTACCTAGTACATATTCTTTGTCGTCTTCGATTTCTTCTCCATTCAGATAGTAACGCCCTGTAGAATGAATGTACCCTAAATTATAAAGAATATATCCTCCAAATATATTCCCTCTGAAACCCAAACCTTGTGCATGTTCATACATATATTCTTGTTTATTACTTTTGGCTATAATCTCTTTTAATTTCACACCAGAAAGTCTAACCCTTACCATATTAATCGGATGCGGTAACATTTGATGAATGTCATATTCTGTCACTTCATCTTTTACAATATCTTTAACGAGTAAGCCAGCATTGATGATGGCACATTGTGCATGTGTATACTCACAAACACTTTGAGCTAATAAGTATGCAGCTTCAGTTATGTGATTCATACTACGCTTAAGCACTACTGGATGTTGAATTACTGAATTGGACATTAACGTTTTTCCTTCTTCTTCAAATGAAGTTTCAACTTCAGGTAATGTTTCTAAAGGAATAATCTTTGCAGTTTTATGTACTACTTTATGTGCCTCAAAAGTTAAATTAACCTCTCCAAGATAATTACCATACTTTCCAGCTGCCGCCATCAGTACACCATTATTGATTTCACCATGTTCAAAATAATGATGCGTATGACTACCAAAAATGACATCAATTTCAGGCAATTCTTGGCATAATGTTTCATCGAAGAAAATGCCACAATGACTTAGCACGATTAATACATCAAATTTACCTCGTTGAAGTTCAATTTCTTCTTTTATAGATTCAAGTGGATCGGTAACAATCCAATTTAGTGCACGATAAAATGGGGTAAAAGGTGCTGTCGCTGCAACGAATAGTATTTTCACACCGTCTATGTCATTAATATAAGAAGAAACGATATTATTTGGTAAATGACCTGATTCATCTATAACATTGCTACATGTCACTATAAATTTTGCTTCGTCGTAAAGGTGATTTAAAGCTTCGTGTGAAATGGTCATCCCTTCATTATTACCGATTGTTGCAACATCACATTTTGCTTCATTTAGTAATGCCACATTCTTTTTACCTAAAGTTGCTTCAGTTATAGGTGCGGATAAATCTACATGATCACCTAGATCAACATATAAAGAAGGATGGTTAAGTCGTGGCCGATGTTCTGCCATATATGCTTTAATGCGTTCGTATTCATGTAAATGACTATGAATATCGTTCGTATGATAAATTGTAAGCCTCAAATTGACGTCCTCCTTTTAAAGTTGTATTAAATCAACGCACGAATAATTAAATATATACCCATTAACAACATTACTGTTCTCAATAATGTTACTACCGTATCTGACTTAATTGATTGATTCACTTTGACACCGATTTTCGCACCAAAATAACTAGAAATAATTAAAATGATTGCATACCCCCAAGCTACGTGACCTTGAGCAATGTGCCCTATAGAACTCATGATACTTGAAAAGAAAATCATCATCATACTTGTTCCAACAGCTACATGAGGTGGAAATCTAAATACAATAAGCATTAGTGGCGTCATTAGTGCGCCACCTCCAATACCAAATAAACCTGTCAATATACCAATTAAAAACGTTGTAATAAAAGCAAACAATGGTGGCACACTATAATGATATGTTTTACCTTTAGCATCTACATAAGTCTTTTCATACTTGGGTTTATCAAAAATTTTAAACGGTTTAATCTTATTTCTTACCATTAATAAAATGGCTACGAAAATTAAAAAGATACCAAAATATAAATTAAATGACTCAAATGTTAAATATCTACTAATGAAGGACCCAAGCAATGAACCTGGTAATAGTCCAAATAAAAAGATGGAACCATTTTTAATATCAACTTGTTTTGTTTTTAAATATCCAAGTGATGAAGAAAGTCCTGTCACAATTAGAATGACTGAAGACGTCCCTATCGCTACTTGTGTTGTAATATTATGTAGTAATCCATGTTCAACACCAAGGTAAACCATTGTTGGAACGATAATAATACCGCCTCCAATGCCTACGATTGAACCTATAATCGCTGACAAACCTCCGATTAAAACTAATAATGTAATTGTTAATAACATAGTCGTCGCCTCTTAAAATAATTTTAATTGTTGTGGTGCTAACCCTTCATATTCTATATTCAATAATCGCTGATATGTTTTGGCATTATTTGCTGCATGACCACCAGAATTATTGTTAAATATGACGTAAACTTTCTTAGCTTTTTGTGCTAATATTTGTGCCTTTTGTGCCAAGTCTATTAATTCTTGCTCATTATAATCATATAAATAGCGTACATCTCGCCATTCTTGATCTGACATATCTTTCTTAGTCCAACCGTAATGATTACGTCCATGATAACGTACAAACGCAATTTCATTTGTGATTCGATTGACTAAAGGTACACTGCCATCTTTCACTTGTGGTTCATCAACTACTGCATGAATGATTTGATGTTCTGTTAAAAATGCCAATGTTTGTTCTTTAAATGCATCACTAAACCATGATTGATGCCTAAATTCTACACATATTGGAAATGCTTGTAATTGCTGTCTTACATACAAAATATATTTGATATTTTGTGCATTGCAGTCAAACCATGGCGGAAATTGAACCAATACCATTGCTAATTTTTTCTGTGTATGTAAGGGCTCTAACATATTCTTAAATTGATCAAATAGTTCTTGCCTTGTATCTGCAAATGTTTTGTAGTCTGCATGCAATGTGAGTGCTTGATGAATTTTGACCACAAATTCAAATGTATCAGGCGTTTCTTTTATCCATTTCAATATATTTCTTTCCGGTTGTATCGCATAGTATGTCGCATCTAATTCGACAACCGGAAAATGTCCAGCATATGTTTTAAGTTTATCGGTTTGGCGTTCTAAATCTTCATATAATGAATAGTGATCACCCCAACCTGTTAATCCGATGTTTATCATATATATATCACCAATGTCATCATACCATATAACTTTTATCATAATCATTTCAGCGAACTTTAATTTGATGATTTCGCTTGATTATAATCATTTCAGCGAACCTTCGTTTGATTATAATCATTTCAGTGAACTTTCGTTTGATGATTTCGTTTGATCATAATCATTTCAGTGAACTTTCGTTTGATGATTTCGCTTGACTAGATTGGTAAAATAGAAACGCAATCCACAAAAATGGCAAGCACTAAAATAATGTTTGGGGGTGCTTGTGCTTTTGTGGATTGCGGTCGATTATTTATATTGCATGATTTGATTAATTTGATTGATTATATTGGACATGATGGTGTTGGCGGGATGCGTTGTTGCTAGTCGCGGGCTTTGTCCACTCCACATATGTGTTAACTCTTTGTCGCCGATGTTTGCTGCGGCTTTTCTTATGCTACTTGTTAGCTCATTTTGTATTGGATAATCTGGGATATCGCCTTCGTATTGGGACATTTCTTCGATAAACCTATTGTTGATACCGCGTGCAAGCTTTCCACTAAACGCTTTTGTAATGACTGTATCTGTTTCTTTACTATTTATAATTGCGTCTCGTAGTAGTTCTGATGCATTACTATCTTGTGATGTTAAAAATGCAGTGCCCATTTGTACCCCTTCTGCACCTAAGACAATACTTGCCAAAACTCCTCTACCGTCCATAATTCCACCAGCGGCAATGACCGGAATTGAAACGACATCTACAATTTGTGGCACTAAAGATATTGTTCCAACCATAGGTAATTGATTTTTAGGTTTTAAAAATGAACCACGATGTCCACCTGCTTCACTACCTTGAGCAACGATAGCATCCATACCCGCTTTTTCATTCGCAATAGCTTCATCAACACTTGTTGCTGTACCTATAAGTTTGACATTCGCTGCTTTCAACCTGCTTATAATCTGTTCGCTTGGAATTCCAAAAGTAAAACAACATACAGGCACTTGCTTTTTAATTATCGTATCAATATGACACTTAAATTGTTGTTCTTCGGTAATTTTTACAACCGGCTCTTCTAAATGTAATGCGCGTCGATAAGGTTTTAACCATGCATTCATATTTTCAATTTGACTACTGGTATATGATTGTTGACTTGGTACAAAGACATTTACACCAAAAGAATTTGACGTTAATTGGCGTACATAATCTATTTCATCTTCTAATTGCTGCGTATTAAAGTAACCTGCGCCTATTGTGCCTAATCCACCACTGTTACTTACTGATGCAACTAATTTCGGTGTCGTACTTCCTGCCATACCTGCTTGTATAATTGGATATTCAATACTTAACATTTGAGTAAGTCGATTCTTATTCCACATAGCTGTTCGCTCCTTATATAGATACGTTGCGATTTTTCCGTTGTTGAAATTGAATTTGCTGTTGAGAAAGTTTTTCTTTTTCCTTTTTATCCATCTCATCTTCAATTTCCATACCTAATAATTCTTCAATTAAGTCTTCATGTGACACTATCGCTTCGGTACCACCAAATTCGTCCAACACAATTGCTAAATGTTTTCTAGAAATAGTCATCTTACGTAATACCCATTCAGCTTTATTGTGTTCATTCACAAATAATGGCTTAGCTGAATAGTTTGTAATTTGATTTTCTTTTTTATTACTCCAAGCCAACAGATATTTAGAATGAAACACTCCAATAATGTTATCAATATCTCCCTCGTACACTGGATATCTAGTGTATGGCTTATTCATAACCGTTTCATAAACTTCTTCGTATGTCGCATTTGAAGCAAATGCCGTCACATTAATTCTAGGTGTTGTATCTACATCTTTTACTTTTAAATTTTCAAAATTAATGACACCTTCCAACCTACTCGTCTCAATTTCATTTAAAGCACCTTCATGTCCAGCAATTGCTAACATTGTTTTAAATTCTTCTTTTGAAAATTGATGTTCTTGAGGTTGGCCCTTAGATAAACTTCGATTAATACTGTCCGTCAACTTATTTAAAAGTAATGTGATAGGGCGGAACACAATGACACAAATATTAATAATTGGATATACAAGCCTTGTTATTTTATCTGGAAATGTTGCAGCGACAGACTTGGGAATCACTTCGGAAATCAATATGATAACAACTGTTAAAACAGCTGATGCAATACCAACGCTAATCCCCCAACGTAAAGCCATAATTGTAACAAGTGTTGGTAATAAAATATTCGCGACATTATTCCCAATTAGAATCGTTGTAATAAACTCACTTGGTTTTTCAAGTAACTTTACAATGCCTTTTGCTTTTTTATCACCTTTGTCAGCTTCAGTTTTAAATTTTGTTTTATTGGCAGCCGTTAATGCCGTCTCGCTTCCTGAAAAGAAAAACGAAATAAATATCAATATAATTATGGCAATGATCACGCGTGTAGTCTCCTTATTGTCATATCTTATTTTTATTGTAGTTACTTAATTCCCGACGTTCTCGTTTAATAAACCAGTTAAAATTCATTATATATAATAGTCTTAATAATGATAATTAATATGCATTTTTAGTTATAGTTACTTTAATGCATTCATTAGTAAAATGATGCTATAGTTCGAGCTGTTTGTTATTAATAAATTTACATAATGAAAAATTTTAACAAATTCAGTTTATGACATAGTTATAATGATTTGAAACCATTATAATGATAACAATAAGTTTCTCATAAATTTATTCTAATTATCTTTTAAATAACTTTAGACAAGTACTTGTTTATATCCAAATATAGAAAGAAGGATTAACATGTATTTTGTTTTAGCAATATTTACAATAATCAGTGCCAGTGTAAGTTTAGGTTATTCAATTCAAGCATGTGCATCTAGCCATAATATAAATGCATATTATGCACTTAGTCGAAGCTTACCTTTATTTTTATTAGCTATTTTTTCTTTAGTCATTCATAGTGCTATATTTTTGATAACTATATCCATTGCAATGATCTTAGTTCAATTTTTAGATGCGATTGTTGGTTATAAAAGTGAAGATGTCTTTAAAACTTATGGTCCATTAGCAACATCTGTAGTGAACTTAATATTATTAATAGTTTTCTTATTTTAACTCACTTATACAACGAATCTTAATCGAACTAATATCGAATTATCTAAAGAATATTTGATGTAGCTTTCAATTAATTTAATAAAGACCAGCACTCTAATGCCACAATCATGTTGTATTTGTGTTGTCGCTTTATCCACCATCAATGATTATTTTTTACACCAATCAAAAAATCGGACTGATATAAATAAGTACAAAGCTTATCTATCAATCCGATTTAGTTATAAAACAAAAAAAGCCACAGTAATGTGGCTTTTTGTTATATTCAGTATCAAAATGGTATCAAAATGGTATCAATAGCCATTTTCGGAAGTCAAGAATGGCTTAACAACGCGGTTTAAAGCTATCCAATACTACCTTCCATTTCGAACTTGATTAAACGGTTCATTTCGACCGCGTATTCCATTGGAAGTTCTTTTGTAAATGGTTCGATGAATCCCATAACAATCATTTCTGTCGCTTCTTCTTCAGAAATACCACGACTCATTAGATAGAATAATTGTTCTTCAGAAACTTTTGAAACCTTGGCTTCATGTTCTAATGATATTTGATCGTTGAATACTTCGTTATATGGAATTGTATCTGATGTTGATTCGTTATCTAAGATTAATGTATCACATTCAATATTTGAACGAGCACCTTTTGCTTTACGTCCAAAATGAACAATACCGCGATAAATAACTTTACCACCATTTTTAGAAATAGATTTAGAAACAATCGTTGAAGATGTATTTGGCGCTTTATGAATCATTTTAGCACCGGCATCTTGAACTTGTCCTTTACCAGCAAATGCAATAGATAATGTACTACCTTTTGCACCTTCACCTAAAAGAACACAGTTTGGATATTTCATCGTTAACTTAGAACCTAAGTTACCATCTACCCATTCCATATTTCCGTTTTCATAAACAAAAGTACGTTTTGTAACTAAATTGTATACATTGTTCGCCCAGTTTTGAATCGTAGTATAACGAACGTGCGCATCTTTATGCACAATGATTTCCACAACAGCAGAGTGTAAAGAACTAGTTGTATAAACTGGTGCAGTACAACCTTCTACGTAATGTACAGAAGCACCTTCATCAGCAATGATTAATGTACGTTCAAATTGACCCATGTTCTCAGAGTTAATACGGAAATAAGCTTGTAGTGGCGTATCTAGTTTGATATTTTTAGGTACATAAATGAACGAACCACCTGACCATACTGCTGAGTTTAACGCCGCAAATTTGTTATCTGCTGCAGGTACTACAGAAGCAAAGTATTTTTTGAATAATTCTTCATTTTCTTGTAAAGCACTATCTGTATCTTTAAAGATAATACCTTTTTCTTCAAGTTCTTTTTCCATATTATGGTAAACAACTTCAGATTCATATTGAGCAGAAACACCAGCTAAATATTTTTGTTCAGCTTCAGGAATTCCTAATTTATCGAAAGTTCTTTTAATTTCTTCTGGCACTTCATCCCATGAACGTTCAGCTTGTTCTGAAGGCTTTACATAGTAAGTAATGTCATCGAAATTCAATTCTGATAAGTCGCCACCCCATTGAGGCATTGGCATTTTATAAAACAATTTTAATGATTTAAGACGGAAATCTAACATCCATTCCGGCTCATTTTTCATGTTAGAAATTTCTCTAACGATATTCTCAGTTAAACCACGTTCTGATCTGAAAATGGATACATCATCGTCGTGGAATCCATATTTATAATCCCCAACATCAGGTGCTTTTTTAGCCATTTCAATCACTCCTTAAAAATATATTTACAACGGCGTGCGTAAGTTTTTAATTCATGATGTAAACCATATTATGACATGACATCTTATAAAAATTTTTATACTTTTATATGTCTAATATCAAAATCATCTATGATTAACAGCATTCTATTCTTCTTCAGTCGTACCTTCTGCTTTACCTTCTTTAGCAACAGTACCTTTTTCCAATGCTTTCCAAGCTAATGTGGCACATTTAATACGAGCTGGGAATTGAGATACACCTTGCAATGCTTCAATATCTCCCATTTCTTCTGTAATCACATAGTCTTCACCAAGCATCATTTTCGTAAATTCTTGGCTCATTTGCATTGCTTCTCCAAGTGAATGACCTTTAACAGCTTGTGTCATCATCGATGCACTTGCCATTGAAATCGAACAACCTTCACCTTCAAACTTAGCATCTTTTATAATGCCGTCTTCTATATCAAATGTTAGTCGTATACGGTCACCGCATGTCGGGTTATTCATATCTACTGTCATAGTCCCGTTATCTAATACACCTTTATTTCTAGGATTTTTATAATGATCCATAATGACAGATCTATATAATTGATCTAGATTATTAAAATTCATAAGAGAAAAACTCCTTCGTTTGTTTCAAGGCATTTATTAACTGATCAACGTCTTCTTTCGTGTTGTATATATAAAAACTCGCTCTAGCTGTTGAAGACACATTTAACCATTTCATTAACGGTTGCGCACAATGATGCCCAGCTCTAACCGCTACACCTTCTGTATCTACGGCTGTAGCAACATCGTGTGGATGTACATCTTGTAAATTAAACGTTATTACACCTGCACGACGATCCTTTGGCGGGCCATAAATTTCAATTCCTTCAATTGCAGACATTTGCTCATAAGCATATATCGTTAATTCTTGTTCATATTTATGAATTGCATCAAATCCTATGCGTTCTAAATAGCGAATAGCTTCTGCAAGCCCAATTGCTTGTGCAATTAATGGAGTGCCCGCCTCAAATTTAGTAGGTAAATCAGCCCATGTTGCATCATACTTACTTACAAAATCAATCATGTCGCCACCGAACTCAATCGGTTCCATTTTTTGTAGTAACTCACGTTTACCAAATAATACGCCAATACCTGTTGGTCCAAGCATTTTATGACCACTAAAACTATAAAAATCAGCATTCATTTCTTGCATATCAAGTTTCATATGTGGTGCTGCTTGCGCCCCATCAACACTGATAATTGCACCATGTTGATGAGCTATTTCTGCAATGGTTTTAACATCATTAATTGTACCGAGTACATTAGAAATATGTGCAATAGCAACGATCTTTGTTTTATCATTAATCGTTTGCTTAATATCTTCGATGTTTAATTCACCGTCAGCTGTCATTGGTATAAATTTCAATGTCGCATTTTTACGCTTTGCTAACTGTTGCCAAGGAACAATATTGGCATGATGTTCCATTTCAGTGACAACAATTTCATCGCCCTCTTCAACATTTGCATCACCATAGCTATGTGCTACAAGGTTAATCGATGCAGTTGTTCCGCGTGTGAAAATGATTTCTTCAAAATACTTCGCATTAATAAAACGACGAACGGTTTCACGGGCATTTTCATAACCATCAGTTGCCAATGATCCTAATGTATGAACACCACGATGAACGTTTGAATTATAACGCTTGTAGTAATCCTCTAAAACATTTAACACTTGCACAGGCGTTTGACTTGTCGCTGTTGAATCAAGATATGCTAAACGTTTGCCATTGACTTTTTGATCTAATATCGGAAAATCCTTGATTACTTCATTAACGTCAAATGAGTGTTCGGCCACTTCATTCACGACCTTTCTTAAATAAAAATCCTAATCATTTAAATACTGACGTTGTATTAGTCTTATACCAATATCGACAGTCTATATCTATTACAAACTTTTATTTTCAAAATATTATTTAGAAACTTTGCGTTCAATTACTTCTCTCAATTGACGTTTAACGTCTTCGATAGGTAATTCACGTACTACTGGATCTAAGAAACCATGTATAACAAGACGTTCCGCTTCTCTTTGAGAAATACCACGACTCATTAAATAGTAAAGTTGATCTGGATCAACACGACCTACTGATGCAGCATGACCAGCTTGTACATCATCTTCATCAATTAATAAAATAGGATTCGCGTCACCACGAGCATGTTCAGATAACATTAATACACGTGATTCCTGATTAGCAATTGATTTAGTTCCACCATGCTTAATGTAGCCGATACCATTAAATACAGATGATGCATGTTCTTTCATAACACCATGTTTAAGGATATAACCATCTGTTTCTTTACCATATTGTACGATTTTAGATGTTAGATTGATTTTTTGTTCGCCTGTACCTACAACTACTGATTTAAGTGAACTTGTTGAACGATCACCAAATAAATTTGTTGTATTATCAATAATTTGGCTACCCTCATTCATTAAACCTAGTGCCCAATTAATTGAGGCATCCGCTTCAGTAATACCACGTCGAATGATATGACCTGTAAAGCCTTTATCCATATAGTCCACTGAGCCATATGTGATATTTGAATTTGCACCAGCAATCACTTCAGAAATAATATTTAATTGATTTCCTTCACCAGATGCATTTGATAAGTAATTTTCAACATATGTGACTTCGGCGCTTTCTTCAGTAACGATGATAACATGGTTATAAAAGCTTGCATTTTCGTCGTCGTGCAACACAACGTATTGTACTGGATGTTCTACAACTACATTTTTAGGAACATAAACAAATACGCCACCATTAACTAATGCCGTGTGTAGCGCTGTGATACGATGTTCATCTACTGTTACTGCATCTTTCATAAAGTACTTTTGTACTAAATCACTATGGTTCATAAGAGCGTCTGCTAAACCTTCAACGATAACGCCATCTTTCGATGCATTATCATCAACTTGTGTGTACGCAATCGTATTATTATGTTGAATTACTAAGTTTTTAGAATGATCTACGTCAATAATTTCTCTTACTGACTCAGGTAATTGTGATAAAGATTGATAAACATCACCTTTTACATCGTGTTGTTTAAAAGAATCAAAATCCCATTTTCTTAATTTTGTTTTATCAGGTTTTGGCATTTCTAAAGTTTCTGTTAATTTCAAAGCTTTTTTACGTAATTCTGTCATCCAAGAAGGTTCATTGTGGGCTTTAGAATAATCAACAAGTTGTTCTTCAGAAATGTTCAAAATATCAGTTGTCATAACTTTTTCCTCCTACTTGATGAAATTTACTATTTCGTATAAATGTTCATTTTCATCATATATAGATGAACATCTCATGGATACTGTATTAATAAGATTATTCAGCTGAACCGAACTCTTCTTTAACCCATTCATATCCTTCTTCTTCAAGACGTTTTGCTAATTCTGGACCACCAGATTTAACGACTTTACCAGCATACATTACATGTACTTTATCAGGAGTAATGTAATTTAATAATCGTTGATAGTGTGTAATCATTAATGCACCAAAGTTTTCCCCACGCATTTGGTTAATACCTTTAGATACAACTTTTAATGCATCGATGTCTAATCCTGAATCGATTTCATCTAAGATTGCAAACTTAGGTTCTAACATCATTAATTGTAAGATTTCGTTACGTTTCTTCTCTCCACCTGAGAAACCTTCATTTAAATAACGTTGTGCCATGTCTTTATCTATGTCTAGAAAATCCATGTTTTTATCTAATTTCTTAATAAATTGCATTAAGTTGATTTCTTGTCCTTCTTCACGTTTCGCATTGATTGCTGAACGCATGAAATCAGCATTTGTAACACCTGTAATTTCTGATGGATATTGCATTGCCAAGAATAATCCTGCTTTTGCTCTTTCATCAACTTCTAATTCTAAAATATTTACACCGTCTAAAAGTACTTCTCCTTTAGTTACTTCATAGCTTGGATGTCCCATAATTGCAGATGATAAAGTTGATTTACCTGTCCCGTTTGGTCCCATAATCGCATGTATTTCATCAGTGTTAATTGTCAAGTTAACACCTTTTAAGATTTCTTTATCCTCAATAGACACATGTAGGTCTTTGATTTCTAATGTTGATGCCATTTTATATTCCCTCCGTAAAATATAAAGTTTTCTTAACTAGTTTATAATAATTTTAATTTGTAGTCAAAAAGACTTTGTAATAATGCGTTCAGTTAATTATAACTTACTTATACCTTAATATAAACAACTTAAACCCTTTTTATTATTTTTAATAACTCTAAAGTACAACTCTAATCCTCTCTCTTTAAAAATATAAATGATAATAAGTGCACATAATTTCTCAATGGATTTTATGAATTTAAAATATGTTATCATTTCACTAGGACATTTGTAATATGGTATGATGCTATTTATGATTTTATTCCAATCGTTTGAAAGGAGTTATTCATGCAACAATTTAAATGGATTAATATTCTAAAAGGTTTTGCTATGGGAACGAGTGACTTGGTACCTGGTGTTAGCGGTGGGACTATCGCATTATTGTTAGGTATTTACAATCAATTTATCGCTTCAATTAGCGGCATATTCTCACGACGTTTTTGGCCAAGTTTTACATTTTTAATCCCCATTATAATTGGAATGTTACTGGCAATGGGATCACTAAGTAATCTTTTTAATTATTTATTAAGCCAACACCATATTCCAACTATGTTTTTCTTTGGTGGATTAATCATTGGTATCGTTCCATATTTATTGAAAATTTCTAACTATAAAACGTCATTTACAACTAAACATTACATGATGGTTATAGCTGGTATCGCTATCTTAATTGTTATTACATTAATGAATAATGGCGATAAACATGCTGGAGAAACACTTACTCTATCAACTGGTCTTATTATTAAATACTTTATTGCAGGTATGTGTGCATCTAGCGCTATGTTACTCCCAGGTATTTCAGGATCATTTATGTTATTAGTATTTGGCGTCTATGGTACGGTCATGCTAGCAATATCTGAAGTTGTTAAACTTAACTTTACCGGTCTTCCTATATTACTTGCAGTCGGATTTGGCGTGCTTGCTGGATTCATTATTTCAAGCAAAATTATCCAGTATTTCCTAACACATCATAAACTAATGACTTTTGCATTAATCATTGGTTTTGTTGTTGGCTCCCTCTTTGCAGTATTTCCAGGTTTACCAACTAACATCGTGATGTGGTTCGTTTCATTAGTAGTATTTATCATCGGTTTTATTGTAAGTTTGACTTTAGGTCGAATTACCGCTGAAAATGAATAATCATTTTAGGGGTGATAAAATATATTCAGTATCTCGTTAATCATATGCAATATATGTCTCATTTTGTATACATATTATTGGATATCATTAGCGAGTTTTTATTTAGTTTTTTTTCTAACATTAAAATAATTATTAATAAATTTTGGTATCCACTTTTTTAATACAAAAACCACCTAGCCGATGGTTATACCGACTAAGTGGCATGTGCAGTGTATTAGGAATAAAAAGTAAAATTACTCGCCTTTGTTACCTTTTACTTTATCAATAAAATCAGTTGCTTTTTCTTTTGCATTTTCAACGAATTCTTTCGCTTTACCAGAAGCTTTATCTTCTTTACCTTCGTTTTCTAAATTTTTATTATCAGTAACATTACCTACTGTTTCTTTAACATTACCTTTTGCTTGTTCAAATTTACTTTCGTCTGCCATAATAAATGCCTCCTCGGAATAATTAAATGTTATATATAATACTTACCCACTGAAAAATTATCTAAACATTTTACTTAAATAATTTTTGATATTGATTTGACGTCATTTTATAACTAGCGAAATAGATTCATCATTAACTTGAGGGAGTGGGACTGAAATAATAAAGAATCACTAATGATTTATGATGTATTAGTCACTAGCCATGTGAAATTAAAAATAAGAATAAATGAGTAGCACGCATGCATATAGGATTTTACTTTATCCGTAATAGCATCTCATTCCTAAATATCATATAAATACCTGTTTAAATTAAAAAGCCCAGCAACATCACGTTACTGAGCCATTAATATGATTTATTTAGCAGGAATAACTGCACCATTGTATTTTTCATTAATGAAGTCTTGAATATCTTTAGATTGTAATACTTCAATTAATGCTTTGATTTTCTTATCATCTTGATGTCCTTCTTTAACAGCAATTAAGTTTGCATAAGGATTATCTTTCGCACTTTCTACAGCAATAGAATCTTTTTTAGGATTTAGTTTTTGTTCGATTGCAAAGTTCGAATTAATGATAACAGCATCAGCGTCTTCATTTTGATAAATTTTAGGTAAGAATTCTGCTGATTGTTTATTATTAAACTTAATATCTTTTTTATTCTCTGTAATATCACTAAACTTAGCATCTTCAATTTTTACGCCTTTTTTGATCTTAATTAAACCTGCATCAACGAAGAATTTTAAGAAGCGTCCTTGTTCAGCTGGATTATTAGACACATAAACTGTTGCACCTTTTGGTAATTCTTTTAAACTTTTATACTTTTTAGAGTATACAGCCATAGGTTCTAAGTGAACATCACCGGCACTTACGATTTTGTAACCTTTATCCTTTTTCTCTGTGTTTAAATATGGTGTATGTTGGAAATAGTTTGCGTCAATTTCACCTTTGTCTAGTAATTTATTAGGCGTAGTGTAATCGTTAATTGTTTTAATATCTAGTTCATAACCTTTTTTCTCTAATAATGGTTTTGCTTTTTCTAAAATTTCAGCATGTGGTGCTGGTGAAGCACCTACTGTTATTTTCTTGTCGTCACTGCCACTTTTGCTTCCATTACCGCAAGCTGCTAATACAACTGCAAATGTTAATACTAAAATAAGACCAAATAATTTTTTCATAAAATGAAACCCCCAATTTATCGTTTATCAAGTTTATTTGTAAGCCAATCCCCAATGAATTGGATTATAAATACAATAATTAAAATAAAAACTGTTGATACTAAAATGACATCATTTTGATTTCGAGTGAAACCTGTTAAGTATGCTAAATTTCCTAAACCACCGGCACCAATTACACCTGCAACTGCTGTTGAACCAACTAAAGCGATTGCTGTAACTGTAATGCCAGACACTAGCGCTGGCATGGCTTCAGGTAAAAGGACTTTACGAATTACTGTCCAAGTATTAGCACCCATTGACCAAGCCGCTTCGATGACACCTTTATCAATTTCTTTAAAAGCAATTTCTACGAGCCTTGCATAAAACGGCGCTGCGCCAATAATCAAGGCTGGTAACGCACCTGTCGGACCACTTATCGTTCCAAGTATCAAACTTGTAAATGGAATTAATAATAAAATTAAAATAATAAATGGTATCGCTCTAAATAAGTTAACAATGAAAGAAACGATAGAATAAAATAACCTTGCACCGATAGACTTACCTTTAGCAGACAAGAATAATAACACACCTAAAATAAGACCGAGTATAAATGCAAATATAGTTGAGACGACTGTCATGTATAGTGTTTCGACTATTGCAGTCCAAACTTCTGGCCACTGAATATTAGGCATTGTAATCATTTCATTTATAATTTCACTAAATGATTTACCCATGTCTTAACACCTCCATTTTAACTTGTCGCTCAATTAACTCTTTTTCGAATTTTCCGAAATCTACACTTGAAATATATGGAATATGCAGAACTAAAAAGCCGACTGTTCCATTTTTTGTATTTTTAATATTTGCTTCTAAAATATTAATTTTAATATCATAGGCAGTTGATAGACTCGATACAATAGGCTCGGTTGTTGTTGAACCAGCGAAAACTAATCTAACGATATAAGCATCTTTTTCTAATGGCTCTAATTCTGTTAAAGATGTTTCGAAATCATCATTTAAATCGTCTTTCACAAATCGTTTTGTCACAGTGTGTTGCGGATTTTCAAAAACCTGTGTCACCGGTCCTTGTTCTATCACTTTACCACTTTCCATAACTGCAACTTCATCACAAATACGACGAATGACATGCATTTCATGCGTAATTAGTACAATTGTTAAATTTTGTTGTTCTCTAATTTTTAGTAGTAGATCTAAAATTTCATCTGTTGTTTGCGGATCAAGTGCACTTGTTGCCTCATCACAAAGCAAGACCGTTGGATCATTAGCTAACGCTCGTGCAATCCCAACACGTTGCTTTTGTCCACCTGATAACTCTGATGGATAAGCCTTTTCTCTACCTTTTAAACCGACGAGTTCGACAAGTTCTAATGCTTTTTGCTTAGCTCTCCTTCTAGGGACACCTGCAATTTCAAGCGGAAACATAATATTTTTTAACACAGTCCTTGACCATAACAAATTAAAATGTTGGAAGATCATACTTACTTTTTGTCTTTTTGCTCTTAATCCATTTTTGGACAATTGACCTATATGGTCCCCATCTATAATAACTTCGCCTGATGTAGGCGCTTCTAAATGATTAAACATTCGAATCAAAGTACTTTTTCCTGCTCCAGAAAAACCAATGACGCCATAAATCGATCCTGCTCGAATCGATAAATTAACGTGATCTACAGCAAGGACTTCTTTATTTTTAGTCCGATATTCTTTAACAACTTCTTTTAATTCAATCACGTTGATTCCTCCCTGTGTTGCTTAATAAAATAAAAAATGCTTTCTCAATATCGATAGAAAAATTGAGAAAGCAATAGTAGTATTGTTTCTCTCATCTTCAAAAGTTAAAACTTTATGTGAATTGGCACCATTTCTATATAAGACGGTTGCCGGGCTTCGTAGGGCACATCCCTCCACCACTCTCGATAAGAGTTTACGCATCATTTAATTTGTATTAATCCTAACACCTTAGTAAAATTTCGTCAATAACTATTTTAAATTTTCTAACAAATCAGTCACCGATTTAAATGCATAAATTCGTTTTACTTCTTTATCTTTATTCATCAACAATAAAATCGGCGTAGACATGATTTGCATATCTTTACAAAACTGAGGATAAAAGTTTAAATCTATTTTCAATAATGGTAACTGCAATATTTCATTAGCAATGTCTAACATTCTTTCTGAAACCTTACAAGTACCACACGTTGGTGTATAACCAAAGATTAAATGTTTGTCTTCCTCATAAAATGTAGTTACATCTTTGATGTCTAATGAATTATTCATTTACTAAAACTAACCTTTCATTATTTATATTCGGTAAAAGAGGTGTTTCTTTCTTACAAGTAAAGCCATGTTTTGAAAGTACATGCGCCAAATATTGTTTGGGGCAATTCGCAACTTGACAGTAAGTTTTATCAATAAATATATGTTCACTTTCACTCAAATAACGTTTAAACCAATTTCTAATTCGATCTCCTTCGTCATCAGAATCGGCTAATACAAAAACTTGTTTATCATATAGTGATTCTATCATATCATCAAGCTTATCTATACTCATTGTTCCATGAGTACAAATAATATTGACTGGTTCTGCAATAACCTGTTGCACCCTTTTTTTATCAGATTTTCCTTCAACAATTATCACTTTATTTACAATAGCCATCATCATCACCCTTTAAAATCAATAAACATCTGTCACTGTATCATTTCACAAAATTGGTATGAATAAAACATAAATCACAAAAAATTTAAACTAGCTTAATATAATAATTACAAACTCAATGTTTGACTAGCTGTAACATTTAACATAAGCAGACAAAGGCTAAGTCAAAAATCAACATCCTAAAATCTACAATGTTGTATTACCAATAGTTAACCAAAAGAAAATACACCTATAACAAACTTTTCAATCATAGCGGGGCCCCAACACAGAGAAATTGGACTTCCAATTTCTACAGACAATGCAAGTTGGGGTGGGACGACGAAATAAATTTTGCGAAAATATCATTTCTGTCCCACTCCCTAGATTGATCTATAGATACTACACTTATTAAAGTAATATATTTTTATGATTCTCTTAGCTGCAATCCCATGAATACATGTAATCATCAAACTTCATAGCCTCAAGGTCAGTAGATTTTACTAAGATATTGGCAATACCTAAATCACCCCATATAATCGAAGAATTACCATCTCTTGTAGAATCAATTTGCAGTAAGACTCTATCATACATTTTCAGTTCTTGATCGTTCGTTCTTGGATCTATTTGGTCAAAATATGGATAACCACCAAGTTGATTAAATGGTTCCTTAGCAGTAAATGTGTTACACACAGGTTCCATCAATTCATCATAACCACCAAACATTGATTTTAGCGCGAAGGATGGATTGACTTTATTCCACAATGCAAGCACGTCCTCATCGTACTTATAATCAGTACATGTAATAGTTTGTTTCGACAATCTAAATTCTATAGAAAATGCTCCACTGAACGGGATATCCTCATTATCAGCATCTAATGACTTTAAATGCGCTTGAATATTTTCGAGAGATAAATCTGTAATTGGCTCTTTTATATAAACAAGCCTTGAGTTTATATTGTTTCCCTTTAAATTTTCAGACATACCATACATTTGATCTTCTGAACTAATCCAAAACTGCAATATCCCTTCTTTTACAGGAAATAATTCTTGTTGTTCTGGAAGATTATCCAAATTAATCTGTGCTAACAATACCATTGGTACATTATTTTCATCTAATGGTATATCTTTAAAAGATTTTAAAAATGGCATTCCACCAATCTTACTCTGGTTTAATGTTTCTTCTTTCATCTCTTTTAGATCCATTTCAATACATGGTAGTACTGGTAAATTACCGTTTTCTACAGATTCTACGAAACGGTTATATGCTTTTTGCTCCTTTTTAGAAAGATGACTAACGTCTTGAATGTTTAGCATATTAACTTCCCCCAATTTTTATTTTTAAAATAGCTAAATTCATTATTTTCATCATTCTTGAATAATAAAATGTAGCAATACTCCAAATAATAGTACCTAATAAATTTTCTTTCATATTATTTACTTACTCAGACTAAAAATAAACTCCTCAATCTTAGATTAAGGAGTTACACGGTGATTATTCACCAATCATTTCTGAATATTTTTCAGCTGTTAATAAAGCTTCAATCTGACTTTCATCACTAATTTCTACTTTTACCATCCATGCTTTTTCGTATGGAGATTCATTTACAAATTCGGGACTATCTTCTAGTTCTTCGTTGACTTCAACTACTTTACCAGAGATTGGTGCATATAATTCTGATACAGTTTTAACTGATTCTACGCTACCAAACGTATCCCCTTCATTAATTTCATCATCTGTTTCTGGTAATTCAACGAAAACAATATCACCTAACTCGCTTTGTGCGTATTCTGTGATTCCAATTGTTGCTACATTACCTTCAACTTTAACCCATTCATGCTCTTTTGAATATTTCAATTCATTTGGTACTGCCAAGAGAATCCCCTCCTAATTAATCTTTACATCATTAATGATGCCATAAGGCTAGATGCTATTCAACTATATTTATAAAAATTAACAATTGTATAGCTTATTTCATTTTACATGTAATGAATCTAAATATCGAGATATTTAGTAAACGTTTACATTTCACTTACGCTAACCAAGTCTCTTTATATTGATCTTCTTTAAATCCTAATGTTATCTTATCGCCCATTACTGCTAGAGGACGCTTTACTAACATACCATCAGATGATAACAACTCTAACTTTTCATCATCTGATAAAGTTTGTAATTTATTTTTCAAATCAAGCTCACGATATTTCGCGCCGTGTGTATTAAACAATTTATTAATTTCTACGCCTGTATTTGCAATTATTGTTTTAAATTCATTTATTGTAGGTGTATGTTGAACGATATCAATTGGTTCATAACTTACGCCATATTCATCTAAAAACTTTGCTGCCTTTTTACAAGTTGTACAATTCTTATATTGGTAAAATTTAATCATACGACTGCAACCTCCTTTATGTATTTAAAATAAATATATCATTTTCCATAGCAAAAGGCTTTCATTTTGAAGCTAAAATTTTTTATTATGATATAAATTTAGCTATAATAAAAATTATTAAACTATCTAGAGGAGTTGTTACAATGCAATCAATCAAAAGTAATGAATCATTTAAATCTGTAATTAATAGCGATACACCTGTAATTGTTAAATTTGAGGCAGGATGGTGCCCAGACTGTCGTGCTATGGATTTATGGATTGACCCAATCGTAGAACAATATAATGATTACCAATGGTATACTGTTAATCGTGATGAATTAGAGGATGTAGTTGTTGAAAATGAAGTTATGGGTATCCCTAGCTTGCTAGTATTTAAAAACGGCGACAAAATTGCACACCTTCATTCAGCAAATGCTAAGTCACCTGATCAAGTTGAATCATTTTTAGCAGAAACTTTTAAATAAATACTAAAATAAAAATGTGTATATACTGCACAATAAAAAGCTGAGACTGTGATTGTACCGACTCTAATAAGTTAGATTAAATCTCTAACTCGATAGATGTCCATCAATTCATGACTCAGCTTTTATTAATGTTTCTATAATTATACATATTAATATAATGTAATTAAGTTTCTATTTTTACGTGGTGCTTTAGGCATATCTTCTTCTAAATCCGTTAAATATAAGAATCCAGCAAGAACTTCATCTTTCTTTATACCAAGTGTTTTTCTTACTTTAGGATCATAGATATATAATGGCGATTTCCAACATGTACCTATTCCCGCTTCATAAAGTAACAACATAAGATTTTGTGCATATGCACCAAATGCAAAGTAGTTTTCATCATTTTGACGTTGTCTTGGATCTGTTTTTAAAATAAGCAATAACATGCCACCTAGTTTCGTAACTGCATCATAATGACATTGTTGCTTATCTAATTCATTAGGAAATGCAAATTTAGAAATATCCTTACTCATATCTCCTAATCTGTCTTTCGGAACATGCACAACTCTCCATGGTTCCCTCATTCCGTGATTTGGAGCATCAGCAGCTTTCTCAATTGCTTGATATAGCAATGCGTCATCTATGTGCATATCTCTTTTAAATTTTTTCACACTTCTTCTATTAGCTATTGCTTGTTGTAATTCCATCTAAAATCGCTCCTCCACGAACAATGATAATACTTCTCAATTATAAGACAGCACTTACACAAAAGCAACCTAATTCATTTTATTAGTATAAAGTCACTTGTGCTTTTAAATCAGTAACATCAATCTGTCCTGGAGCTTGTGGTACTCCGATACAACCATAAGTCAACGCACCACCAAAAACGCCTTGAGCCGTTCTACTTATTAGTCCAAGTTTAGACATTGAAATACCAACAACTTTGCAGTCCATAGTATCTGAAAATGTAGACATTGCCTGCAATAAATTTAACACATCATTTTTATTATGTGGCATTACTGCTAATTTAACGTATTCTGGGTTGAATTTTTGCATTTTAAAAAATATAAATTGCAATTCATCTAACGGAGGCGTACTTTCGAAATTATGATGTGATATAACCACCTCTTTATTATACTGTTGCAAATGTGTAATGATTCGTTGATGTTTTTCAATGTCAATATCTGCTTGCCATTCTATATCAATCATATCTATACCATTGATATTTGCTAAGTCTGATATTAAATTAAGATACGAGTCATTTGTAAATTGCCCATAGCCACCTTGTAACTTTGTACGATACGTAACTAATAATTTGAATGAATCTTGCATAACCTTCAGCTTTGTAATCATTTCTGCCACTTGATTAACTGTGACATTTTCAATTTGATCAATTCGTAATTCTAATACGTCTATTGCATCAATACGATGATTAATTTTTTGAATTAAAGTTTCTTCGATAGATAATTGTGGCGCGATAGTCGCTACTACTTCCACATGTGTCATAGTGAATCCCTCATTTCAGATACTCATTATTTTTATTGTAAACAACAACTTTTTATCCTTCAATCAAACAATGCTATAAATGAAAATGATTAAGGTATTTTCGAATGGGTAAAGCATAAATGTATTTTAAATTAGGAGGTTATAAGTATGGCAATACATTATGAAACTAAAGCGACGAATGTTGGCGGACGTAAAGGACATGTTTATACTGATGATCGAACGTTAGATATTGATATCGTTCCGCCTGCTCAAGCAGATGGTAAAGCTACTAACCCCGAACAATTATTTGCAGCAGGTTATGCATCTTGCTTCAACGGTGCCTTCGACCTAATTTTAAAGCAAAACAAAGTGCGTGATGCTCATCCAGAAGTAACACTAACAGTGAGACTAGAAGATGATTCAGACTCAGAAAGTCCTAAATTAAGTGTTTCAATTGATGCAACAATTAAAAATGTTATATCTCAAGAAGAAGCTGAAAAATATTTACAAATGGCTCATGAATTTTGTCCATATTCAAAAGCGACTCAAGGAAATATTAATGTCGATTTAAATGTAAATGTTGTAGATTAGCATTAACTTAAAGAGATTATTCAACTTTATTAATAAAATTCACATAAAATTCAAATTTGCCAACCAAAAATTTTTGGTTGGTTATTTTTTCTATTCGTGATTGAAATTTCTGGCAATATTTAACTGAAAATGATTGTCCCTTAGTCATCATGAATGTGACCGGTTCCAATACTGGCTTGACTTCTTCGCATACCGTCTACAAATAAAAGTCCAGTGTCGACCAATAACCAATTCCATAATTTCCTGAACTTAAAAATAAATATAATTAAATTGATAATCCATTTACAAGAATGTGCATATAAATCAGTGATTGCAAAATTTTAATAAACATTTTAATATGTAATTAAGAAATTTTTTTAGTACAAAATCTTTCTTAATAATGATTAAGGAGGTCAGTAATGATTGAAATTAAAACATTAACGAATAATGATTTTAATGAGTATAAGAGACTTGTTTCGACAGTCAATGAAGAATTCACTCAAGATTCACATTATAGTCAAACAATGACTGACACCTTAATACATGACATTTTAAATCAAGGTTCACCGAAATGTATTGTATTTGGCTGTTATGAAAACGAAACACTTATCGCAACAGCTGCCTTAGAACAAATTCGATACGTTGGAAAAGAACATAAATCATTAATTAAATACAACTTTGTTACTAATAACGATAAATCGATTAATAGCGAGCTCATTAATTTCATTATTAATTATGCACGGCAGAACAATTACGAATCTTTACTTACATCAATTGTGTCAAACAACATAGGTGCTAAAGTTTTCTATAGTGCACTAGGATTCGACATTCTTGGTTTTGAGAAAAATGCAATTAAAATCGGAAATACCTATTTCGATGAACATTGGCTTTTTTATGATTTGATTAATAAGTAATACAGTTTTATATATTCTACATTTCTCATAAATTCAAATCATATATTAATCTATTTTTCATACAACTACTCTACTATTGAGTAGTTGTTTTTTATTTGGTATGATATCAATAAGTTTTTTCAGAATATTCTATGTTTTAGGGGTGTCAAAACTTAATGGTAACCGCAATTATTCATGGATTTATCTTAGCGATTGGTCTAATTTTACCTTTAGGTGCACAAAATGTATTTATTTTTAACCAAGGAGCTAATCAACCAAAATATAGATATGTATTGCCTGCAATAATTACAGCCGGGTTGTCTGACAGCTTACTTATTATTATTGCAGTGGTAGGAGTATCTATCATTATTATGTCTTTACCTGTACTTCAAGCAATTATTTATATAGTTGGTTTAATTTTCTTGATGTATATGGCTTGGACCATTTGGCATGATAAACCCTCAACAGATGGAGAAGCTCAAATTATGTCTCCAATGAAACAAGTAAGTTTTGCTTTATCAGTTTCATTACTCAATCCACATGCTATTTTAGATACAATTGGTGTAATTGGTAGTAGTGCTGCATTATATAGTGGCAGCAATAAAATTGCGTTTACAATCGCTTGTATTAGCGTTTCATGGTTATGGTTCTTTTTACTCGCAATTTTAGGAAAAATGGTTGGATCAATTGATAAAACCGGAAAATTATTAACAATAATCAATAAAATATCAAGCATAATAATTATTATTGTTGCTCTAATGATATTACAAAAACTTATTCAATTAATATTCTAAAGCGTTTTATAGTTGTATTTTAAAAGCGTTATACAAAAAACATACTTGTGTCTATGTATAACGCTTTATTTATTATAAATTTGGATCAATTAACTCAACAAATTTAAATGTTCCATTGTCATATTCAAATTTCAGGATATTACAATTACCGATATTATGCTTTAATGCTTCATCTAGTTTAAGGCAATATCTTAAAAATACTCCCATTATTGTTCCATGACTCACGACTAATGCATTATTCTTTGTTTGAGACATAATGTCATGTAAAGTTTTCACAATGCGTTCCTCAACTTGTTGCCTTGCCTCTCCTTTGAAAGGAACAATTCGATCTCCGAATAAGTCCTCAGGCTTGTATAGATTATCAAATAGATAGACTGACTCACCTTCAAATAATCCAAAATGCCATTCCTTCAGTCCCTTAAAACGTTGATACGATTGGTTAGGTGCAACATTTTCAAGTGTGTCACTTGCGCGTTCTTGCGTTGATGATGCATATAAATCGAAGTTTATCCCCTTAGTTTCATAATAACTACGTGCCTTTTGAGCTTGAGCAATTCCAAGTTCTGTTAGCGGCGAATCTCCAAATCCCTGAATTAGTCCCTTAAAATTAAACAAAGTTTGTCCGTGGCGCATTAAATATAACGTTTTAGCCAACAATAACACCTCTTCAATAAAAAGTATTGATAGCTCAAAATGTATTCTCTTTTTATTAAAATGAGTACCAAATATATTAAACCATTATTTAAACTTTTTCGGTAGCGAAAACCTTTGCTTTTGATGTACATTTTTTTCATAAGTAATGATGATTTTAGTTTAAAAGATAATGTGACGGGGTAAAACGCAATGAAGAGTACAGAATTTTAAAGGAGTGAGTGTTTATGGATAATCATAATCAATGTAATTATGTGAATCCACAAAATGTTTCACTTGACTGGGAATGTTTTATAATTAGTAAAAGTGAAATGTTGTTAGATGGTGTACCAAATGAACTTATCAACACTTGGTTAGATAAAGACATTATTACACCATTTTCGATAAGAAATGATGAAATAAACTTTAAAACAAAAGATATTTGGGATGCACTAATACATCATAATTGGTACTACTCAAATTAATTTGCCATATATAAGCTAATAGCTCTATTTGTAGTTTCAATTAATTGATGATCTGTGTAATTAGACATCACATATGCTCTAATTACTTGGTGTCTTTCTTCTAATCGAGGGAATGCTTTATCTTCACTAACGTGTTCGGCCAATATACCAAATGGTGTGTTATCATTTTGAAAACCCATGATGAAATTGTAAAACGTCATAAGACTTGCCCCCTTCTTTTATTAAGCGCTATTTAAAGTGTTATTATTAATCTTATCAGAAAACTAGTATTTGTAAATGTGCAAAAGTGATTTTGCACATTTTTTTGATATCTGATTCTAAAAATATTAACGAATTATACAACTTTAAGAGTTTTTAGTATGTAAATATTCTTTTCATATTAATACTATACACCCCTATATATGCTCACTTGTTTGAATTAATAAACTTTAGCATTCTACAAATAATATTTTAAAAATAACTATACTTTTTATTTACCTATTGGAAAATAGTGTTATCATATTTATTAAGAAGCTATTTTTATACTAGTAGGTGTCAGTCATGAATAACATTTTGTTAAATGCTATCAATATAGTTATTACTACCACTTTTGTTATCTTTAATATTTTAATCACATATAATAAAGATTTAGATGATTTATGTTGGCTCCTGCCTGGTATTATCATTTGTGGTGTGATACTCATCGTATCCTTTACCATTGCAATGATAACTAAAAACTGGTTAAGTGAAATATTATTTTTTATAAATATCGTACTCGTTCTATATTACATTTATCCTATTTTTTATAGTTTTATAGGTTAATAATTACGGTATATAAGGAGGGTTTCACATGTCTTTACATTTTGCAATTCTGTTTTGGCTAGCATTAATTTTCTTAGTTGCCGCTACGTTTATACTCGTATTAATGAAAAAAACTGGCAAAGAATCTAAAAAAGAGTCCTATTTAAGTTTCACTGTCATTCTCTATATTTTTGGATTCGCTATATTAATATACACATTTATATTTGGTGTGCTATAAATGAAATTCATTTTATATCCAGTCTGAAGCGTCTCAATGATGTTTCAGACTGTTTTTTATTCTTAATAGACATTTCACACTCTCATACTTTAATATTTAAGGTATGTTTTAGTCTTACAAGCTTATTAAAGATTACAATTCTAATTTAAGACTATTTACATATATTTCTTCAACAAGGAGCTTTTAAGTGAACTATATTAAACGAACGATAATTTTACTTATATTATTCGTTGTCGTATCCCCTATAAACTCACCAAAAACAATTGCAGATAATAAGTATTCAGAAATTCAAGATGACAAATTCCAATTACAACCTGGTGATATTATTGTTACAAAAGGCCCTGTCATGTGGGGATTTTTTGGTCATTGTAGTATCGCGATTGATGATAAAACGATTTTACAAATTGAGGGGCCTGGCGACAAACCAACTACACAATCCTTCGAATCTTTTAAATATAATTATGCAAGTGGCAAAAATGATTGGATGAAAGTTTATCGTTGCAGCTATCCTGGTGCAGGTAAAAAAGCGGCTGACTGGGTTAAGAAAAACTATGAAAATACAAATCATCGTTATCTAGTTACATTAAATTTGAACAGCAAAAAATTTACGTATTGTACTAAAATTATCTATCAAGCTTATAAATTTGGTGTAAGTGAAAAATCAGTTAAAAGTTATGGACTACATATTATTTCACCCTATGCAATTAAAGATAATTTTATAGATCCATACAAACTAAGGCTTGTTAAAGCTTATTAACACAGTTTCATCAAATAGTTAAATTAGTTTGTGTTTTGCAATAAATTGGGTATAGATTACAAATGATATTTCAGGAGGCCCAATATTTTGAATGAACTAACTAAAGAACAAAAGTATACAATAGCTAAATTTTACAAATTATATATTGAACGTTCGAATAAAGGAGAAACAGAAACAGTCGCTAACTTTTTTGGCGATGCTAAAGATGCACGTGAAAACTATTTTTGCGATCGTGATTATCAAGACTTCTTAACTAACTGCCAAATTTTAATTCAAAACAAATACTTAACTGGTGAAATTTTGGACGATAACATTTACAATATTTCTATTTTAAACAAGACATTTATTGAATTTGAACAAAATTTTGGTTGAACATGAATGTCTCAACTATAAACTTTTTAACCCTATTTTAAAGCAGGAGTGAAAAACATACATGAGTGAATGGCATATTAATAATCAATCTACAAAACCTTTTTTAATACAACAAGCGGAAAAGCAATTGTCTATTGTTAAACCATTGCCTAATGGTAGCTTCCAAATACTCACAGAAATAGATTTGGAGAATGGCAATGTTAGTAACATCGATCATTCTCTACTTGTTTCAGTAGACCCCAAAGCATTAGAAATAAGTATATTTGACGCTGTAAATTAAACGCAATATTTTTATTTAATTATTTTAATGTCCCGCCTTTTAAATGAAAACAAGATTACTGAATTATTATGAGATTTTAAAAACAATAAATATTCTCAATAATTAATCAGTCTTAATAAAAAATTAACAAAAAGTTGATTAGTTAAATTATTAATTAAGTAGTAAGATATTATGCGATGTGGTATCCTATTATTGTTAAACATTTTGAGTGTTTAACATTACTTCTTGTTATCGCCATATACAGACTTTAATTCTCGTCATTATTAAAGTTCTGTATTGGCGCTTTTTTTATTCAAAATCAAAAGTCGGACAGATGAAAAGTAAAAAGCTTTTCCATCAGTTCGATTTATTTTAGAACCATTATATATTGTTAGATCTCCACCTATATTTATTGGACAAAAAAATAACAGCTAGTGCTTTTACCACACCAACTGTTATCGATTTAAAGCATAAAAAAACAGCCCTATAGTAAGGACTGTTTGAATAAGTTAAAATTACATTTTAACTACGTTTGCAGCTTGCTCGCCACGGTCGCCTTCAACGATGTCGAATTCAACTTTTTGGCCTTCTTCTAATGATTTGTATCCATCTTCAGCGATTGCTGAGAAGTGTACGAATACGTCGCTACCATCTTCTCTTTCGATGAAACCAAAACCTTTTTCTGCATTAAACCATTTAACTGTACCGTTATTCATATTGAATACCTCCGTCGTGCTTTTGCACTAAATATTTTGTAACAAATTCATAAATGAAAAGGAGAATATTCTATATAAATAACTCACATTTTTCTTCACGCTCTTTATTACTTAACTTTCATTATACACTTTTAAATATAGAAGTAAAGCATTATTTTATTTTCTGTGATAATACACATTGAACTATATAGTAACATTCCATTTTAATACTAAATTTAAAATTTTTATTTTCTAATATTAAATACACTTACTTTTGATACTATTTACTTTTTTAATTCTGAATTGATAATAAATCATATCGTGATCTAAAAATTATAAAAGTGCCACTAGCAGCAGTGACACTTTTACAATGAGCATTATTGACCTGAATCAGCGTTGTCTTCGCTCCAAATATTTAATTTCTCTTTTTTTGCTTGTGCTTCACTTTTTCTTAAAAGTTGTTCATGTGTATTGTTAGGTTTATAAACATAAGCAACTTTAGCCAAGCCTTGACGAACTAAAGCTTCGTTTACCATTTTTCCATCAGCATAAATATACGCTAAGCCACGTCCATATTTATCAGTTCTTTGACCTTTGTCAAACTCGACTTCAATTTTCTTTGCATTTTCTACCATTTTTTTCGTAAATGCACTTGCTTCAGGACCATATTTCTCTACACCTTTTTTAGGATGCTTTGTTTCAGGTGTATCAACCAATAATAGTCTGAATGTCATTGGTTGACCTTTGTACATTAATTTAACCGTATCACCATCAATCGCTTTAATTAATGTCGCAGGTTCTTTATGTAATTTTTTAGTTGAAGTTGCACTATATACTGTTGGGTCTTCAGAACCACTTCTATTTACGCCATTATCTGTTTGTGATGCATTTGCTGAGCTACTTAGACTTGAAACTACAACTAAAGTTAACACTAAGCAACTAGTAGTGAAATAGAAAAACCTCTTTGCGTATTGCCCTTTCGAAACATTACTGATAGCCATCCCTATAAGTAATATTGAAACGATTGCCATACATATGCCAGCACTTAATAAGTATTCTGTCATAACTAACACCTCTTTCTTTTTAGTTAATTTTAATATTAAACGTTAATTAATTATAATTCTACATTTTTACAATTAATTAATAAAAATTTAATAATTATAATAAAATAACTATACTTACTTTTATGTATTTTCTATATTTTAGGTGCCAGAACTTATATATTTAGCCTTATTTGTAAAATTAAAAAGCCTACAACATGAATCGTTGCAGACTATCATATCGAGACAAAGAGGTTTATTAGTGTCTCTATATCTATGTGGAATTTGAAAAGATTATTTATAATATTTACGGGGATAAATTGTCATTTAAAAACGAGATGTATAACTTATAATTTACTTTGGATTAGCGTTGTAATCCATTATAAACCTTATCAATTTGTTTATTGAAATAGTTTTGATGCGGTTTGCTTAATGTGTTAACTTTTTGTTTGGCTTTCATCCTAGCATCAGCACTTTGTGTATCTTTATAGTTCTCTACTAAGCTTTGTGCTTCTTTAACATGATCACGTCTAATAACGCGTTTGTCACGGTCTGTGAAATGTGATGAGTCAATTTCACTATAACCAACCATAGCTCCTGATTTACCGCCCATTGTTAATATGTTGAACTCCATCAAGTTTGAATTGCTATTAGATTGAAAAATATTAATTTGAGCATGTTCAACTGTTATAACTTTCTCTTCCGATACAATTTCAGTAAATTGCTTAGTATCATTTGCGCCACTCTCTGTTACTAATGCGTTTGCGTGATTAGAATGCCATAATTGAGTTGCACAAATTACACCCATTGTTAGTACTAATACTTTCCTTTTCATTTGTTTATGCTCCCTTATTTGCTTTGATATAAAAACCGACTTTTTCACCCTGTTTTCTTCGCCATTGAAAATTATATACCAATATTTTAGAAACAATAATTAACTTGCGATGAACAAACTATTAACAATAATCTTGAGTATTATATTTATCTTAATTAATAATATATTTATTTAAGATTATGTTACTTCCAACTTTCAAAGTAGAAAAACGGTATAATTTGTTGATGGGTGTTTATTGATAAACTGCAAAAAATACAGCCTACAACCACATAGATTGTAGACTATATTTAAAATAATAGGTATTTATCATATCTCGTAAACTTAGTGCCAATTTTTATACTCGTGGTGCTGGTAAGCTACCCTTAAATTCAGGAACGTAGTGTGTAGGGCTATAACTTGGAACAGCATATTGATAATTTACATTTTTGATATTTAATGATGGTTTCCCAATTTTATAACCATTTGATTGTGAAAATGAGAAATATTTCTTCACACCTTTAACTACTTTATAAGAATAGAAGTATTTATAGTCATATGCTTTATTTACTTTAGCATTTTGATGTGTTGCTGTTGTGTTATTTTGGAAACTTGGTACATGCATACGATGTGAATTGTGACCATATGGTGGAATTACCTTGAAACTATTTATTTGTGGCACAACACAAAAGTGATTAATTTTAATGCTAGCATGCCCTGGTGTAACAAATTTATGCGCGTGATATCCAGGAACTGCAAAATGATGCTTGATAATTAAAGATTGAGATGGATGTGTATATCTAGGCGATTCTGATGGTTTAACAATAAAGTGTTTATTAATAGAATCCTTTGCATGATTTACATGTTTATGTACATGTGTTGATTTGTATGAAGTAATAACTTTCTTGTAGTGGGTTTGCGTAGTAATGAAGTGGTGGTTTACTTTGTTTTGCGTAATAAATCTATTTACTTCTGGGCCTTTAGCAACAAAATGCTTATCAACTTGTTGTGAAGCTGGATTGTTTGTTGTTACATTCACGCGATTATTGATTTCTTTGTACTCTGGTACAATGTTTCCTAACTTTGATTCTGGTACGGCAAAGTTTTTATCTACAATTTTACTTGCTGCTGAAGGATCCGAAATCTTATTCAATTTGTCTTCAGAAACTACAAAGTTTTTATTGTCAGTTAAATTACTAACATTTACTTTTGGTGCTTTTTTAAATTCATTGTAAGATGGAATAATTTTATTAATTCCTGATTCTGGAACTACAAATTTTTTGTCAACACTCTCTGTCACTGATGCTTTAGCGTTATTTGAATTGATAAGTTGTGTAGCAAATAGCGTGCTCATAGTTAAAACTAATAATTTCTTTTTCATCTGTTATTTCTCCTTTATATAGACTCAATATTATAACCAATTTAATTTTCCTGTTATATTCACTAACAGCATTATATACCAGAATTTTCAGTATAATAATTAACTTGAAGTAAACGTTGTCTTAACATTTTTATTGTTTTTCAGCTTAAAATTAATTATTGATATTGATAGTTAAGCATAATAATTTTTTCGTAATATAAAGTGAAAAAAGTAATAGTCCACACCTGTTTAGAATGTGGACTATACTAGATTGCATCATTGAAATGATAACTTAGATATTATTTATTGCTAGTTTAAAATGTTATTATTTTTTCGACAAACTCATTATTTGCTTTGCAGCCATGCATTAATTATTTGCCATTGTATACTTTATTGATTTGTTTATTAAAACGTTTTTGATGACCTTCACTTAATGTATTTACTTTTTGTTGTGCATTTAATCGGTCTCTATAACTATGTGTATCTTTATAATTATCAACTAACTTTTGAGCTTCTCTAACGTGTTCACGCTTAATTACACGCTTCTCACGTTCAGTTAGATGAGAAGAATCAATTTGACTTATACCAACCAGTGATCCTGATTTTCTACCAGGTAAAGCAGACGTTTCTTCAAATTCAACAACATTATTATGCGTGTGATTTGAAGTTGTTGGTGATTGATGCGTTGTTGTGAAATCATGACTTTCACCATTTAATCCAACTAATGGTTTTGGTGTTTTGTAAACGATTTGTTGCTGAGTTTGACGCTCAACTGTAGGCATTGGTACCTGAGTCGTTGTTTCAGTATATGTAGTCGGTGTTGTTGGTTTCTTTGTTGGTGCAGAAACAACAAGTTGTTTGTCATTTGCGTTATTAAAACGTTGCTTGTGTTCAAAATCGTATTCTAATGATACAACCGGTTCTTTTTTACTTTTTTGTCTATCTAGAAATCTTGCTTTTCTTTCTTCAGCTCTTTTTTCATATTCAGCTTTTTGCTCTGCAGTTACTTCTTTTGAAACAGATTTATAATTTTGAGAATCTAAACTTCTTTTACTTCGATTACTTCTTTTTGATTCGTCAGTTTTTGCTGCTTCAGTGTCATACTTTAATTTATTAGCATTATTAGTATTTGTTTCTTTCTCTTCTTTAGGCGCTAATGTTGGTATAGATGTTGGCCTTTGTTGTCCAATTTCTCCAAAGAATTCATCAATAATAGTTTCTAAATCCTCTTTTTTATTATTGAACATTCTTTGATTGGTAGCCCTCTTCTTTTTTCTCTCTTCATCTTTATAACCAAGAATCATATCTAATTTGTTATATAAATCTTCTACTTCATTTTTATTCGAGTGATAAAATGTATAACCTATCATTAGTACTTGATTTTCAAGAGTGTTTAATTCCGTATCAGCTTTAGTTTGTTCCTCATTGTTATATTCTTTTAACTCTGGATTTTTATTATTAATTTCTTCGATTTCTTTTGAAAATTCTTCACGATGTTTTTTTAATGAATTATAAATTGACTCATATCTTTCGTGTGTTAACCCCAGATAATTTGATGTATTAGTATTAGTATTTCTATTTTTTATTTTTTTCTCTTCACTAAAAAATTTTTTTAATGCATCATCTTCAGCCATAAATTTTTGTTGATACTTTTTAACTGCTTCTTTGTATTCTGGTTCCTCATATTTTTCATAATCTGCAAATGATAATGACGATATTAACATATCTAAATTTTCTTCATATTTATCACTAGTTATTGTAGTGCTTCTTTTCCCATTTAATTTCAATGACTCAGATTTATATGGATTCTCTTCCCCAGAAACCACTGCACTTGCACGATTGCTTTCCCAAATTTGTGATACACATAATGCTCCCAATGATAAAACTAGCAATTTATTTTTCAACTGTATTTTCTCCTTAATTTTCCTTAATTAACAACCTACCTTACACCCTATTTTTTCGCCAAGCCAAATTATATAACATCTACCTTTTTAAAATAATTAACTGTTGATGAATTAATTATTAATTATATTCAAACAATATATTTGGAAAATCCAAGTAAAAAAGCCACCTTTTAAGGTGGCTTCTTCATGAATCATATGATTAATTTAATATCATTATTACTTATTTCTTATCTTTATTTTCTTTTTTTCTTCTGAAAAGTAGTAATGAACCTAATGATGCTAATAATCCCCAAATTAGTGACGTATTCGCTTCATCTTCAGAACCTGTATCTGGTAATGGCTCTTTACTATCTTTAGCCTCATTTTTATTAGAAGCATTAGTACCATTTTTAGGTGAATTAGGCGGCACTACATTATTGTTAGAACCTGAGTCGGAGTCACTATCTGATTCTGAATCGCTATCCGAATCTGAGTCACTGTCGGAATCTGAATCGCTATCTGAATCTGAGTCGCTGTCTAAGTCGGAGTCACTATCTGAGTCAGAATCGCTATCTGAATCCGAGTCACTGTCTGAGTCTGAATCGCTGTCTGAGTCACTGTCGGAATCTGAATCGCTATCGGAATCTGAATCGCTGTCTGAGTCTGAGTCACTGTCTGAGTCTGAATCGCTATCTGAGTCAGAATCGCTATCTGAATCCGAGTCACTGTCTGAGTCGGAATCGCTATCTGAATCCGAGTCACTGTCTGAGTCTGAATCGCTATCTGAATCCGAATCACTGTCTGAGTCTGAGTCACTGTCGGAATCTGAATCGCTGTCGGAATCTGAGTCACTGTCTGAGTCGGAATCGCTATCTGAATCCGAGTCACTGTCTGAGTCTGAATCGCTATCTGAATCCGAATCACTGTCTGAGTCTGAGTCACTGTCGGAATCTGAATCGCTGTCGGAATCTGAGTCACTGTCTGAGTCGGAATCGCTATCTGAATCCGAGTCACTGTCTGAGTCTGAATCGCTATCTGAATCCGAATCACTGTCTGAGTCTGAGTCACTGTCGGAATCTGAATCGCTGTCGGAATCTGAGTCACTGTCGGAATCTGAATCGCTATCTGAATCTGAGTCGCTATCTGAATCTGAGTCACTATCTGAATCCGAATCGCTATCTGAATCTGAATCACTATCTGAATCTGAATCGCTGTCTGAGTCTGAGTCACTATCGGAATCTGAGTCGCTATCTGAGTCTGAGTCACTATCGGAATCTGAGTCACTGTCTGAGTCTGAATCGCTGTCTGAATCTGAATCACTCGCTGAATCTGAATCACTCGCTGAATCTGAATCGCTCGCTGAATCTGAATCACTTGCTGAGTCTGAATCACTTGCTGAATCTGAATCACTTGCTGAGTCTGAATCACTTGCTGAATCTGAATCACTCGCTGAATCTGAATCACTCGCTGAATCTGAATCACTTGCTGAATCTGAATCGCTTGCTGAATCTGAACCACTATCTGATGTAGAGTCACTACCCGAATCTGAACCGCTATCTGAATTAGAATCGCTGCCAGAATCTGAACCTGGGTCAGAATCTGAATCCTCTGGAATTGGTTCAATTTCACCAGGCTCATCAGGTTGTTCAGGAACAACTGGTTTATCGATACCGTCACCAGAACCTGATCCGTTATTAAATGCTACTTCGTTGTCCCATGACATAGATCTCCATATAAAATTAGAATCATAACCATAAAATGTCGAACGTAGTGCTAAATCACCTGTACTAGCAGGATCAATATGGCCATTAACAACTACAATATACGGTGTTGTAATTTGGTCATCGTCCGTAGGAAATTCTACTTTGTATTGATTAGCATTTGGAAATGAAATTCTAACTTGATTAGTTACATCTTCAAAATCGCTAGGATTCACATAATAACTTTCAGATAAATCATTAGCATTATCCACTTTATAAACTTTAATATTAGTATTGTTGGCATCTATTAAAGCATTACTATTACTCTTAGGAATTAGATTACCAGTTAACACTGGTAATACAACATTGTCTCCACTTGGATTGACATAAATCGTTTGACGATACGTATTGTTTGTTTTGTCGATTTGATCAATTGTACCTTTAATTGATAAATTATGGAATTGTCCATATTTCTCATAGTCGATTAAAACTGTCTTACTAGCAGTATTGGTTCCTATGCCAGTTGTCAATGTTACATTACCTGTTTTCGTTACATTTTCTGGATCAATGTATGCAGGAACAGTTAGTGTTGCTTTAACATCGTTTTTATTATCAACATAGTCTGTAAATGTATAAATAACATTACCATCACTATCGATTACACCATTTGCCAATACTTGATCTCCGGCCATAATTGGAGGCACTTTAGCAGTTGAAGTTACACCATTTAAGTTTAATTCTTTAGGTACAGTTATTTTGAATGTGTCACCTTTAACAGCAGAATTAGGCACTGAAAAACCATAATTCAGTTTGACATAACCTGCTTGGTGCGGATACACAGTCGTACCAGAGTCAATAGTAACTTTCACATCTGTCAACTGATTCGTAATATCTGTGCCAGCTGCCGGTGCATCTGCAGCTACTGCCGCTAAACTAAATGCTCTCATTCTAGGCGCACTTGTATTAACCGCTTGATTAACTACATCTTTATTACTTGCATCTGTACTCTGTGGAGCTGATTCATTGTTTGAAGGTGTTGCTTCAGTTGAAGTATCTTGCGTTGTTGAAACATTTTCCGCATTTGTAGAATTTTGAGGTGAATTTACAGATGATACTGTATTAGTATCATTAGAAGTCGTTTCATTACTTGTTTGATTCACTAATTCCTCCGCATTTGTATTGCTTGATTGAGTTGTTGCCGGTGTATTAGCTTGATTCGTTGCCGTAGTAGCTTCACCAGTTAACGGAGTTTCTTCCGTAGTTGCATTTGTTAATGCTGATTGTGTCGTTTCCTGTTGTGCTGGATTTTGCGCCACACTCGTTTCGCCATTATTAGTGTTTGACGATGTTTTAGTATCACTCACGTTTGTGTCGTCTGTTTTAGGTGCAGCACTAACGCTACTTGAATCATTACTTTTGCTTTCGTTACTTGCGCTATCAGATTGCGTAACACTATTTTCACTTGCATCTGCTTCTTTACTGCTGAGTAGTCCAAAACCGATTAACGTACCTACAAGCACTGAAGCCACGCCAATCGATTTTTTCCGAATTGCGTGTTTTTCTTTTTTCTTCATATTCATTTTATTCCCTCTTTTTAAAAAGTCATTTTATATTAACTGTATACCCTTTAAAGATATATTTAATCTCCATTAATGCAATTATACACTAAAATTGCATTATAGCAATTAATTTGTATCGATTTTTTATTATCCACAATAATACTTTCCTAACAAACATTTTATTTATTGCTATTTTATAAATTGCAAACGACAACGTACGATTTCATTGCAAACAATTTATATTATTAATATGAACTCTGCCTAATGTAATCCTAGCTTGAAATCATATTTTTTCAAAAGCAGATGTGTAATTTATGGTACCTGTTTTTCCCGCTAAACTGTTCACTTTTAATTCTTTAATTAAAAACGCTTCGTCTGGTATACCATCATATGGTGGATAAATGTCGTACATACTTGCGCGTTGATATCCTAGATTGGCATAATACGTCGGCCATCCTAATACACTGATAAAATTATATCCTTTTAATATTGCTTCTCGTTCTAATGCTTGAATCAATCGCTTCCCAATACCTTTATTTTGATGATGAATATCAACAGATACAGGTGCTAACACTAATCCAATTTCCCGTTGTGCTCCGTTATCAAGATAAACTTCACTTAGTAAACCGTGCCCTACAACTTCGTTTTGAAGAACAGCTACTATTTCTAAGTTATTGTCATACGTATCACTTAGACGAATTTGGTCTACTAGCTCTGATTCATTACCATAACCATGTTCACTATTTTCAAATGCCGTTCTAATTAACTGGTCAACTTGAGCAAAGTCATGTTGATGTATTTGTCTAATTTGCATCTTTGCCCCTCCTTTTAGTTCTATCTTATAGAAAAATGCATTACAACATAAAGTAATATTTTATAGTAATGACGCCATTATTTCATTAAAATTGAATGATATTTTTCGCAATAAACAACTACCCTCTTAAATCAATTTTTAGATAAACTGCAAATCATAAATTTCTTTATTATTATAAGTATTAAAACGGTCGATTTGACCTTTTAATATAACTTCCTGTTGTTTGCGACTTACATTATGATAATAAGTCATACGTACATTCAAATCAGCTTCATAACCATTGTTCTCAATCGTTCTTTCTAATTCTTCGTACACATTTTTATTAATTGGTAACATGTACCCTTCTTTACTAGGTAAAATATTCACGTATTTTTTCTGAATGACTTTATCATTACCCAATAAAACCTCTATTGCAATTTTTTTAGCAGCACCGCCACCTAAATTATATAGTTTAATATAATCTTTATGATGATGCTCTTCTGTTGCCGAATTCATTATATTAAGTTGATCCTCCTCCCTTTCTAATAAAATTTGGTTAAAACCTAAAGCTGGCAGAAAGCTAATTTTCATTTGATAAAGTTGAACTGAAACTGATACAAAATAAAATAAAGCCATAATAAATGTTCCAATAGATCCTATAGCTGAAATAATATTAATCATTAAGATATCAACCTTCCCATAAGAAATTTATATGATTAATTTCAAACTGAAAAAGCATTTTACTTAATCGTTTATATCCAAAAACAATCATTTTAAACGTTATATTCGACTGCTCATATAAAAAGTTTTGCTTTATAGCCTTAAGTAACTTTTTAACCATCAAGTACGATTATTATTACGGCAATCTATTTGTATTGACTAAAAAATACAATAACGCTTTTAAGAGCTCCCATCTTTGACCAGTATTTTCCAAATTAATAACACTTCTTCTTCAATACATATTTATCTCATACAAATAAGTTGATTTTTTTATTTTTACAAACGTAATTTCTTAACAAATCAAAATTTTACATTTAAATCTTTCGATATATTACAAGTTTTTTAAAAAAGTAATATATTTCTATCAATAAAAGTAATATAATATTAGTAATTATAGTTTCATTAATTTATTGCAACAATACATAGAATCATTATTACAAGAATTATTTAATATCATCTTAGAATCTCACAAAATATCAACTTTGTTTAATTACTCAAAATGATAAGTCATTTAGAGTTTTTAAAATAAATTTTTGCGAAATAAAGGAGACATGTTAAATGAAAAAAGTAATGGGGATATTATTAGCAAGTACACTTATCTTAGGTGCTTGTGGACATCATCAAGATAGTGCAAAAAAAGAGAGCACTAGTCACAAAAAGAAAGAAAATGACAATGAAGAATTAAATGAAGAACTTAAAGAATTTAAAAGCAAAAAAAATATGGATATAAAAATTAAAGGCGATACTATTGTTAGTGACAAATTTGAAGCTAAAATAAAAGAACCGTTTATCATCAATGAAAAAGATGAGAAAAAGAAATATATCGCTTTTAAAATGGAAATTACTGCTAAAAAAGACGATAAAGATTTAAATCCATCTTCTATTTCTCATGACTATATTAATATCACTCAAGATGATAAAAATACAGTAAATAAATTAAGAGATGGTTATCTTTTAAGTGATAAAAAATATAAAGATTGGACAGAACATAACCAAGATCAAATTAAAAAAGGCAAAACTGCACAAGCCATGTTTATCTATGAGTTAAGAGGTGATGGAAATATTAATTTAAATGTCCATAAATACTCAGAAGATAAAACAGTTGATTCTAAATCATTCAAATTTAGTAAACTCAAAACCGAAGATTTTTCTCATAGAGCGGAAACAAGAGAAGAAGTAGAAAAGAAAGAAAAAGAATTTGAAGAAGAGTACAAAAAAGAACAAGAACGAGAGAAAGAAAAAGAAAAGCAAAAAGATGACGACCACAGTGGTTTAGATGAAGTATAAATTTGGTTTGTTGATTGTCTTACATTCAGTTATTTAATTTTTAGAGAAACTGACTTATTTATAGCTTAGCCAACATGATACTATAAAGCTATGATTAAAAATAAAAAATCTGTGTTTAATGGTGTTAAAGAAATCAGTCCCCGTGCCGGAAAATCATAAAAAAAAGATGGGATAAATTTGTAAATCCCGCATTGAATAATGCATTAAAACAAGAAGAGGCTACATGGGGAAATGTACAAGGTCAAGTTTCACAAGCATTGATGGGAACTGGTATTAAAGATTCTACTGCAAGAAGCATAGGGTTTTGGGTTTCCCAAGTTGGTCAAGCATTAATATAAAAAGAGTGTGATAAAATGAATAATGAAGAATTAGAAATGAGATTGTTATTAATGAAACAATCAATAGAACAATTACAAGAAGAACTAGCGCCTAACTTAAAAACTAGAGATTTAGTGTTATTAAGATATATGTATTCATATAAAGAAATTAATATGCTAGATTCTTACTTGTTCCAATTGGCTACAAATAAAGAGCAAATAACAAAAAAACAATTTAAAACAAAATTGGAAAACATTAGAGAAGTACCAGAAATACCTATTAGACAAGTTAATGATATATTAGAAGGTTATAAAAATAGTGAGTTATATGTTGAGTTGATAAATAGCATCCTAAAATAAAAATAAACATACTAAGATTAGCTATGAAGGAATCTATGACGATAGATTTTTTCATAGCTATTTTTTATAGTTATAAAGAGGAGTAGTCTGTTCTGACTCTTGGATTTTAAATATGTATAATAAACAAGTAAGCTTTACTCTCGCCTTTTAAAATTCGTTTGTAGTATGTTGGGTTCTTAAAATCGTGAATAGGAAAATGCAATGAGAAAGGTTAAGTAAAGTTTTTAACTTCTCATTTATTCAATGGAAAATTTTTTATCGATTACTTAGACATTAATATTAGTAAAAGAAGTAGTGTAGTTGCAAATTATAAAAACTAAAAATTCCAAAAAGAGTTTATCATCCAAAACAATAAAAATGGCTACAATGGTATGTTGTGAAATGCATTTCTTAACTACGACTTCTTTTATTTCCGTCTCGTCAACTATTGCTGATTGTGTTAATAGGCATATTGATTCTAATGAAAATATCAAAACTCGGCTCATCTCTTTATAACTACACCCACTTAGTGACGTAACAAAAATGAAAAGTTCTTTTTCAGTAGCCATTTATCCAATTAAGTGTAGACGATTCACATTTTTATATTGACATATATAACATGGAGAATTTTTTGCGTATAAAGAAGTTTCTTCATGAACAATGTTGAATGTAAAACTCAGAATCCAACTTTTTTGACACTTATTTGACACACATCACTGTCCCCTTATATCTCAAAAACTAATTCATAATCACTTATTACTCTTTCCTCCATCAAATAAACACCTATACAAACACTGCTATATCAATACTCACAACAAATTCTGCAATGCATTATCCCCTGAAAAACACATAATAAAAAAGCCCACATCCACAAAAGTTGTAGGCTACAAATATGGAGACGGCGGGATTTGAACCCGCGTCCAGAGGTCCTGATACACATCTTTCTACGTGTGTAGTTTATCGAAAGGTTTCGCATCATGAAAAGTGATAAACAACCAACATGATGCTAGCTTGATTAAGTTTCTTCTAAACAGACTTCAAACGGCAGTGTTTAGCATATCCTATTAAGGTTGAATCGCGTTAACAGCACATAGGAAATGCTGTTAGGCGATGCAGAGTGCGATTAGGCAGCTACTGCGAAATTATTGTTTGATTTGCCAGTTATTATAAACTGTGTGTGTTGATGACGAAGACAACCCTCCGACACGCTTAATGAGCTCGGGGGACCCCTGTCGAATCCATGAACGTCCCCGAAATAATAAATCAAACAAATCATACTTTTGTAATTTACAAAAGCACATATAACTATATCAAATATAGCCCGATTAAGCAACTAAATCGCTTAATAACGGGCTTTCATATCGCGCGCAACATCTCGTTTGACTGCTTTTTCTTTCAAAGCTTGACGTTTATCATATTTTTTCTTACCTCGTGCAACACCAAGTAATACTTTACAATGTCCATGCTTCAAATAAAGCTTTAACGGCACAATCGAATAACCAATCTCACGTGTTTGATCACCCAATTTAATGATTTCACGCTTGTGCAATAATAATTTTCGAGAACGAAGAGGATCGTGATTAAAACGATTCCCTTCTTCGTATGGTGCTATATGCATATTATTCAAATACATTTCACCGTTTTTAACTTGCGCATAACTATCTTTAAGGTTAGCACTACCTCGGCGAATCGATTTTATTTCTGTACCTTGTAATACGATTCCCGCTTCAATCGTGTCTTCAATATTATAATCATGTCTTGCTTTACGATTTTCCGCTAATGTACCTGGTGATTTCTTCTTAGCCATTCATACTCACCTCATTGCTGCTTATTTTTTCTTACGACGTGCTTTCTTTTTCACACTTTTATCTTTATAAAATGGCTTATGCTTACTATTACCTGATTTATCATTATTACGTTGGTTTTTACCTTTACGTTGCTTACCTTTTTTCTTACGACCCTTATCATCAGATTTCGATTTATCTAAAGATTTGCCACGCGTTTTAGCTTGAATCGTTTTACCTCTTGCTGGTCGCTGTGAGCGGTCATTTTTAGGTAAAGGCATTCCAACAATTTGAAAATCAATTAATCGTTCATCTACATCAACATGCGTCACTTTAACCTTAACTGTGTCACCAATTCTAAATACTTTAGCTTGACGCTCACCAATTAATGCCATTTGACGCTCTTCAAAACGGTAATAATCATCAGTCATATTCGCAATATGAACCATACCTTCTATCGTATTTGGCAATTCAATGAACATACCGAAGTTAGCTACTGAGCTGACAATACCTTCAAATTCATCACCAATATGTTGAATCATATATTCTGCTTTTTTCAATTCATCAGTATCACGTTCTGCCTCAATAGCACGACGTTCACGTTTAGAAGTATGTTCAGCTAACTCAGGCAATTTGTCTTCCCAACGCTTCACTTCTTTGTTATCCATTGATTTCTCAATTAAATACTTACGGATTAAACGATGAACTGTTAAATCAGGATAACGTCTAATTGGTGATGTAAAATGCGTATAATATTCAGCTGATAAGCCAAAATGTCCCAAGTTCACATCATCATAATGCGCTTGTTGCATTGAACGTAACATCATTGTTGAAATGACCATTTGTTCAGGTCGACCTTCTACTTCTTCTTGAACCTTTTGAAGTGTTGTTGGATGAATATCTTCGCCAGTACCCTTAATCATGATGCCAAAGTTTGTAATAAAATCAAAGAATTGTCTTAAGCGATCTGATTTAGGTTGCTCATGCACTCGGTAAATAAAAGGTACATCTAACTTACTAAAATGTTCAGCAACTGTTTCATTTGCAATTAACATAAATGATTCAATTAGACGTTCACCCTCGCCACGTTGTCTTAATTGAACATCTGTTGGTATACCGTCCTCGTTAACTAATACTTTTGCTTCACTAATATCAAAATCGATTTCACCACGTCGTTTTCTCATTTGAATCAAACGATTAGATAAATCTTGTGCTAAATCTAACATAGGCGTAATTTCTTTATATTGTTCGCGAATGTTAGGATCCTTTTCAGTAATAATCTGATTTACCGCATCATACGTCATTCGATAATCAGAATGTATAACACTATCAAAAATTTCATGTTTAACAACGCGACCACTAGCATCAATTTCCATGCGACAGCTTAACGTTAAACGATCAACGTGAGGATTTAATGAACAAATACCATTGCTTAATCGATGTGGAATCATCGGAATCACACGGTCAACAAGATATACACTTGTCGCTCTATCATAAGCTTCTTTATCTAAAGCTGAATCTTCAGTTACATAATAACTGACATCAGCAATACTTACAGTCAACTGCGTATTACCGTTCGCTAACTTTTTAACACTAATTGCGTCATCTAAGTCTTTAGCATCAGCACCATCAATTGTGATTGTCAATTCATCACGTAAATCATGACGGCCTTTAATTTCAGTATTTTCAATATGATCAGGTACTGCTTCAGCTTCTTGTAACACTTCATCAGGAAATTCAATTTCTATGCCATGTTGATAGATAATAGATAAAATATCTACGCCAGGATCATTTTTATGTCCTAAAATAGCAGAAATATGTCCTTCTGGATTATCTGAACCATCAGCATATTTAGTAATTTGAACAAGTACCTTATGCCCATCTACTGCACCTAAACTTTGTCCTTTAGGAATGAAAATATCTTGCATAATACGTTTATCATCTGGAATAACAAATCCGAAATGTCTAGCTTCACTATACGTACCAACAACTTGAGTTACTGAATGCTTCTCAATCGATTTAACTTCCCCTTCAATTTTACCTTTATGTTCACCTTTAGATTGATGTGTTTCTACAATAACAGTATCTCCATCCAAGGCACGATTAATTTTCGTCGGGGGAATAAATATATCTTCCATATCCTCATCTTCAGGTCTTAAGAATGCAAAGCCTTTTTTATTTTGACTTAACGTTCCTTTTATCAATTTTGATTGACCTCTAGAACTATGCTTTTTTTGGTATCTGTCTGTTTTTGTACGTTCGATTAATCCTGATTGTTCTAACTCCACAAGCACCTTAATTAAATCTCTAAACGAGTCGGCACTGCTTAAACCTAATGCATCTTGAAAATCTGACACTGACATAGGTTCATATTCAGGTTGATTAATAATCTCTTCTATAGATTGCTTTAAATTCATTATGCCCCTCCTTTCTAATGTTAAAATCTCTTTTTATTCTGACCAGTCTAATGACTCTAAAAATTGATAAATATCTTCAAATACTTGTTCTTTCTCTTTATCAATCGTAATAACATGTCCAGATTCACTGTACCACTTGATATTTTTGTCATCAGAATCTACATGGTCATATATATAATTTGCGGATTGTGGATCAATCATATTGTCGTTTTCTGCTTGAATCACTAAAATAGGATCCAACACTTCATCAACTTGCTCTTTAATCGTATCTAATGATTCACTTAGTTCTTTTAAAGTTTCAGTTGGTTTAAAATGATCCATTTCATTATCAATAGTCTCTTGATCTTTACCTTCATACTTTTTAAAGTTACGTGCATACTCTAAAAAGCCTTCGTAAATGGTACCTTCAGTTTTGCCACCCATTGGTGCACACATCGTTACAATACCCTTTACATCTCTATTTAAGCTTAATTTTAAAGCAAAATCCCCACCTAATGATAGACCAGCAACAACAATTTCATCATAACCTTGTTCAACAAGATAATCATAACCATCTAACGCATCTTTAAACCAAACGAAAGGACTAGATTTCAGTATTTCCTCTGGTGGTGCCGCGTGACCTTCATATTGTGGTGCATACGAAGTATATCCCTTTTTTTGTAAAAATCGACCTAATTGACGTACATCAGACGAATTGCCTGTAAATCCATGTAATAATAACACGGCACGTTTGCCTTCTTCAAAAAAGAAAGGTTTTGGTAATTTTATCTGCATAAATCTAACGCTCCCTTTGCATACTTAACTAGGCTATATATTTTACATAGCTTATTGTTAAACTATTACATTCTTAATTATAAATAAAAAAGCCCGACATTTACATCGCCGGACCTTACATACCAAGATAACTTATGCAAATCATAAGTACAAAAAATAATATTGATAAAATAATTGTTAATCTATTTAAGAATAAATCGACGCCACGTTGTTTTTGTTTACCGAATAACTGCTCAGCACCACCACTGATGGCACCTGAAAGTCCACTGCTTTTACCTTCTTGGAGTAGTACAACAGTTATTAATGCAATACAATCAATGATTAATAATACGATTAAAAATGTATGCATAAATTGTCCTCCGTTCCTTATATACGACAAGTAGTATATCATATTTTTATTGTTAAAATCAATTTTCTAGCGATTAAATGTACTTTTACGTTTGATAGAAACAACAAGCATATAAATCGCTAATGCAACCGAACCTATAATAACGATTAAAATTGGCAATGTTAAGTACGCACCGTGTGCAGCTTTTATTGCTTGAATTGTGATTGATAAATTAATCAACGTAAACAAACTATTTGATACATAAACTGCAAACATAAACCACCACACATAAGTATGTCGATTCCAAAAAGTGATGAAGCCTGCTAGATAAGCCAAAATATACATAATACCAGTGAATCTAAAGCTGTTTAAAATGTAATCAATCGCTTTATCTGAAGTGTTTTGATTCGTTAAATTAAGTAATGCTTTGGCAGTCGCATTATCCAACGAAACAAAGTAATGAATAATCAATAATATTGAGAATACGATTGATGCAGTTGCAATAAAGCGTCCTGTTTTAATTTCTTTATTCGTTCTATCAGCCATTTGTTTACTCCTCATATATTTAAATACGTTCTATAAAACCTTTATTTAATTTTACCTTTTAATAAAAGTGAATACCCTGTCATACAATATTCATTTCAACATAAATTTATTATACCAGTTTAAGAATACAAGTTAAATATGTGTTATTGGCTATCTCACGATTTATCAAGCCCCTTATAAATCATGATTTGAAGCCATCCAAAATAAAAAACCTACCACAGTCTCAACTCTGTGGCAGGTTATAAATACAAGCGTGAACTTTTTAAGCATGAACTCAAAAACTTTATTCAATTTATACCGACATAATAATCCTCAACTAAAATTATGACAGTACTTAATGTTTAAAATGATTATTTATCTAAGTTATAGAATGATTTGATACCGTCATATTTAGCAGTTTCAAATAATTCATCTTCGATACGTAATAATTGATTGTATTTAGCAATACGGTCAGTACGTGATAATGAACCAGTTTTAATTTGACCAGCGTTTGTAGCAACAGCGATATCAGCAATTGTTGTATCTTCTGTTTCACCTGAACGGTGAGAAACTACTGCTGTGTAACCAGCTTTTTGAGCCATTTCGATTGCATCAAATGTTTCAGTTAATGTACCGATTTGGTTAACTTTAATTAAGATTGAGTTACCAATTCCGTTTTCAATACCTTTTGCTAAAATTTCAGTGTTTGTTACGAATAAATCGTCACCTACTAATTGTACACGGTCACCGATACGTTCTGTAAGTTGTTTCCAACCATCCCAGTCGTTTTCGTCCATACCGTCTTCAATTGTAATGATAGGATATTTGTCTACTAATTGTTCTAAGTAGTCAACTTGTTCTGCAGCTGTACGTTTTGCACCGTGTTCGCCTTCGAACTTACTGTAGTCATATACACCATTTTCATAGAATTCTGATGATGCACAGTCAAATCCTAAGAATACTTCTTCACCTGGTTTGTAACCAGCTGCTTCGATTGCTTGGATAATTGTTTCAACAGCATCTTCAGTACCTTCAAATTTAGGAGCGAAACCACCTTCGTCACCTACTGCAGTTTCTAAACCACGTTTGCTTAAAATTGATTTTAAGTTGTGGAAAATTTCAGTACCCCAACGTAATGATTCTTTGAACGTTGTAGCACCTACAGGTAAAATCATGAATTCTTGGAATGCAATTGGAGCATCTGAGTGAGAACCACCATTAACGATGTTCATCATTGGTACTGGTAACTGCTTACCATTAAATCCACCTAAATATTTGTAAAGTGGTTGACCTAATAAGTCAGCTGCTGCACGTGCTACTGCGATAGATACACCTAAAATAGCATTTGCACCTAATTTACCTTTGTTTGGAGTACCGTCTAATGCGATCATCATTTTATCAATAGATACTTGATCTAATACTGAAAATTCACCTTCAATAATTTCTGGTGCGATGATTTCATTAACGTTTTCAACTGCTTTAGTAACACCTTTACCTAAATAACGTGATTTGTCTCCATCACGTAATTCAACAGCTTCGTGTTCACCAGTTGAAGCACCTGATGGTACTAATGCACGACCAAATGCGCCACTTTCAGTTAATACTTCTACTTCAACAGTTGGGTTACCACGAGAGTCTAAGACTTCGCGAGCGTAAACATCTGTAATAATTGGCATGTTTATAATCTCCTTTAAATAGTTATTCTATAATTATTATAGCTTTATTCTTTCATTTAACAAAATGATATTACTATTATTTTCAAAAAATAAGTGTCATTAAGCGTTTACTTAACATCTTTTACAATATTAGTGTTTAATTAAAGATTCACCTGTCATATCTTCAGGTTGTTCTACATTTAATAAATCTAATAATGTAGGTGCTAAGTCACCTAAGCGACCAGTTTCTCTAAGTGTAACGCCTTCTTTTGTTACAATCACTGGTACTGGGTTCGTTGTATGCGTAGTCATTGGTTGATCATCATCCGTCAATACTTGATCAGAGTTACCATGGTCAGCAGTAATAATTGCATAACCGTCCATGTCTAAAATCTTATCAACCACTTCTCCTAAACATTCATCAACCGCTTCGATTGCTTTGATTGTCGGCTCAAGCATACCACTATGTCCAACCATATCAGGGTTAGCAAAGTTTAAAATAATTAAGTCCAAGTCACCTTTATTTAACTCTTCTAATAATGCATCTTTAACTTCATAAGCACTCATTTCTGGTTTCAAGTCATACGTTGCAACTTTAGGTGAATCAATTAAACGACGGCGTTCACCTTTAAATTCCTCATTACGTCCACCACTCATAAAGTAAGTAACGTGAGGATATTTTTCAGTTTCTGCAATACGTAATTGTGTTAAATTGTTATTTTGTGCAATTTCACCAATTGTATTATTTAAATCAACTTTTTCGAAAACGATAGCCGCATCGATATTGTCGTTATACTTAGTGAATGTTGCATAGAATAAGTCTTTAACTTGTTCAACTTTAAAGCCTTCGAATGCTCTGTTCGCAAAAATTTCCGATAATTGTGCTGCTCTATCAGGTCGGAAATTATAGAAGATCACTGCATCTCCATCATTAACACCGTCATTTTGATTCTCAACGATGAATGGTACTACGAATTCGTCAGTTAAGCCTTCATTATAACTTGCTTCCACACCTTCTTTGGCAGTTGCATAAGTTGGGGCATCAAAATTACGAATAGCATTGTAAGCTTTTTCTTCACGTTCCCAACGTTTGTCACGGTCCATTGCATAATAACGACCAGACACAGATGCAAATTGACCAATGCCTAATTCATTGAATTTAGCTTCAGTCTCTTCGATGTATTTCAAAGCGGATTTTTGATCTACGTCACGACCATCTAAAAATGCGTGTACGTAAACTTTTTCAACACCTTGTTTTTTAGCAAGTTCTAACAAAGCAAATAAATGTTTGTAATGACTGTGCACACCACCGTCAGACAATAAACCAAAGATGTGTAACGCTGAATCATGTGAATTCACGTGTGCAATTGCATTATTTAAAACATCATTTTCAAAGAAATCACCGTCTTCAATTGATTTATTGATTCGAGTTAAACTTTGATAAACGATACGTCCTGCACCGATATTCATATGACCAACTTCTGAGTTACCCATTTGTCCTTCAGGTAGTCCAACATCTAAGCCACTCGCTTCGATTTGAGTCGTTGGATATTTGTTGTAATAACGATCAAAATTAGGCTTGTTTGCTAATTTTACCGCATTACCATGTTCGCTTTCGCGGTTCGCAAAACCATCTAAAATAATTAACGCAGTTGGTTTCTTAGCCATGATTATTTTGCACCTTCTAACAATTGTACGAAATCTTCAACTTTAAGTGATGCGCCACCTACTAATGCCCCATCAATATCAGTTTGTGCCATGTATTCTTTAATGTTGTTAGGTTTAACACTACCACCATATTGAATACGAGTTGCTTCTGATACTTCTTTGCTTGATAAGTCAGCAATAGTTTGACGTACAAATGCACACATTTCATTCGCATCTTCAGATGTTGATGATTTACCAGTTCCGATTGCCCAGATTGGTTCATAAGCAATTACAACTGATTTTAGTTGATCTTCAGATAAACCTGCAACAGCTTTCTTAACTTGCTCACCTACAACATCGTTAGCTTTACCACTTTCACGCTCTTCGTCTGTTTCACCAACACATATAATTGGAGTCATTCCATGTTTGAAAATAGCGTGCGCTTTTTTGTTAATTTCTTCATCTGATTCGTGGAATAATTCACGACGTTCAGAATGACCGATAACAACGTATTTAACGCCTAAATCTGCTAATGCAACTGGAGACGTTTCACCTGTGAACGCACCATTATCTTCGAAATACGTATTTTGAGCACCGATTTCTAAACCTTGTGCTTTTCCTTCTTTAACTGCAGTAGTTAATGCATCTAATTGAATTGCTGGTGCACAAATTACTGATTCTACTTCTTTTGAATCTGGTAATGTTGGCAATGCATTGACGAAGTCTTTTGCTTCTTGTACTGTTTTGTTCATTTTCCAGTTACCAGCTATAATTGGTGTTCTCATTAAAGACACTCCTTGTTTTGTAAATATTTTTGAAAAGTGATGAAACACGATGTCATCTTGTGACTGTTTTCCCGTAACAATGTTAAACAAACACGCCACATCACTTTAAACTATCACTTTATTATTTATTATTGATTGCTTTGATACCAGGCAATTCTTTACCTTCTAGGTACTCTAATGACGCTCCGCCACCAGTTGAAATATGAGTGAAGTCATTTTCAAAACCTAAAGAGATTGCTGCTGCAGCTGAATCACCGCCACCGATAATCGTAATTGCATCTTTAAGGTTTGCAATTGCTTTACATACACCAATTGTACCTTGTGCAAAGTTACTGAACTCGAATACACCCATAGGTCCATTCCATACAACAGTGTGCGCACCTTCTAATTCATCTGCAAATAATTTTACAGTGTTTGGTCCAATATCCATACCTTCTTGGTCTGCTGGAATTGAATCAGATGGTACTACAGTAATTTTGGCATCATTAGAAAATTCTTTAGCAACTTTAGTGTCTACTGGTAATACAATTTTATCACCATGTTTTTCTAATAAATCTTTTGCGAAGTCGATTTTATCTTCTTCTAATAATGAAATACCAATTTCTTTACCTTGCGCTTTTAAGAAAGTATAAGCCATACCTCCGCCGATGATAATTTTATCAGCTATGTTAACTAAGTTTTTGATGACATTAATTTTGTCAGATACTTTTGCTCCACCTAAAATAGCAACAACTGGTTTATGTGGATCGTTAACTACGCCACCGATAAACTTAATTTCTTTATCCATTAAGAATCCAGCTGCAGTTTCTAAATGTGTAGAAATACCAACATTAGATGCATGCTCACGATGCGCAGTACCAAAAGCATCATTTACAAACACATCACCTAAAGATGCCCAGTATTTACCTAATTCTGGATCATTTTTAGATTCTTTTTTACCGTCTAAATCTTCATAACGTGTATTTTCAACTAATAATACGTCGCCTTCTTTAAGGTCTTTAATAGCTGCTTCAAGTTTTTCACCGCGTGTTTCTGGTACGAAAACAACATCTTTATCTAATTTCTTAGATAAGTCTTCAGCAACTGGACGTAAAGTTAATTTTGCTTTATCACTTTCTTCTTTTACTTTACCTAAATGTGAAAATAGTACGATTTTACCACCTTGTTCGATGATGTATTGAATTGTAGGTAAAGCTTGAACGATACGGTTGTCATTAGTAATTTCACCGTCTTTTAAAGGTACGTTAAAATCAGCACGTACTAAGACTGTTTTACCTTTAAGATCTAAATCAGAAACAATTTTTTTAGCCATGGTGTTTCCTCCTTGTAATTAGGAAATTTTATATAAAAATAAGCGGAGAAGCGTTTGTGCTCCCCGCTTACTCATAAGCTTTAATTAATGCTAAATAGTTCTGAGCACTAGCGTATTTGAATAAAAACTATACTAAAATTATTTAGAAAGTTCAGCTAAGTATGCTAATGTACGAACTAATTGTGCAGTATATGACATTTCGTTATCATACCAAGCTGCAACTTTAACTAATTGACGGTCGCCAACTGACATTACACGAGTTTGTGTAGCGTCGAATAATGAACCGTAAGTCATACCTACAACGTCTGAAGAAACGATTTCGTCTTCAGTGTAACCGAATGATTCGTTTGAAGCATTTTTCATAGCTTCGTTAACTTGTTCAACTGTTACGTCTTGTTTTTCTAATACTACTGTTAATTCAGTTAATGAACCTGTAGCTACAGGAACACGTTGTGCACCACCATCTAATTTACCATCGATTTCAGGAATAACTTTACCGATAGCTTTAGCAGCACCTGTTGAGTTAGGGATGATGTTTTCTGCTGCTGCACGAGCACGACGTTTGTCACCTTTTCTGTGAGGTGCGTCTTGTGTATTTTGATCACCTGTGTAAGCGTGAATTGTAGTCATTAAACCTTCAACTAAACCAAAGTCATCGTTTAAAACTTTAGCAACTGGTGCTAATGAGTTTGTAGTACATGAAGCACCTGAAACAACTGTTTCAGAACCGTCTAACTCTTGGTGGTTAGTGTTGAATACGATTGTTTTTAAGTCACCAGTAGCTGGTGCTGAGATTAATACTTTTTTAGCGCCTGCTTCAATATGAGCTTGTGCTTTATCTTTATCAGTGTAGAAACCAGTACATTCTAATACTACATCGATATTTAAGTCTTTCCAAGGTAATTTGCTTGCATCTGGTTCACTGAATGATTTAACTTCTTTACCATTTACGCGGAAACCACCATCAACTACCTCTACTTCACCTGTGAAACGACCTTGCATAGTGTCATATTTTAATAAATGCGCTAACATGTCGTCATCTGTTAAGTCGTTTACTGCTACAACTTCAAGACCTTCTACTTCTTGAATTCTTCTGAATGCTAAACGACCAATTCTACCAAAACCATTAATTGCTACTTTTACTGCCATTATAATGGCCTCCTTTAAAATGATATTTAAAAAGTATTAAACTTTTTATCTCTTATTCAAGTATTATCTTTGCTGCGGCTTCATCAGTGATTAACACTGTATTCTTGGGTGCAATCGTCAAGTATGCTTTAATTGCTTCACCTTTCGATTTGCCTCCTGCAACTGCAAAAATAAAGTCTTTTGATTCAAGGTCTTCTAATTGAAGTCCAATTGTTTTAACCTTATGGACAATTTGACCTTGTGTATCAAAATAATAACCAAATGCCTCTCCGACAGCTTGATGATGTTGAAGTTGTTCAATGACCTTTTCAGGTGATTGACGTCGATGCGCCATCTTCAGCGCATCACCAATGCCGTGTAATATAACGTTTGCTTGTTTAATTTTGTCTAAAGTGTTTATGACTGATGGCTCTAACAACAATGTGTTATATGTTGTTTCACTGACATTATCAGGTACATACATCGTCGTATAATAACCGCCAGCTTGTTGTGCCATACTGGCTGCAATTGTGTTTGCCTGAAAGACAACATTTTCGCCTAGTCCACCTCTGGCTGGTACGAAGAATACATTATATGGTAATAAATGAATTGCTTCACTAACACATGCCATCGTGGATCCGCCAGTTACAGCAACTATCGCGTCTTCTTGTAATATGCCTTCAAGTAATTGACCTGCTTGTCTACCTAATTCTGTTTTAACAGATTGACTATTATCAGCATCACCAGGAACAACATGAACTTCCTTAATTTGAAATTTATTCTTAATACCTTCTGACAGACGATTGTCATCTGCATAGATATCAAAGTAACCTTTCAATTGCGAAATCAGTTGCTCACCTTCAGCTGTAATTTCCATTCCGGTAGGCTTAACTTTTATCAAATCTTGTTTCTTAAGCATATCTGTTTCAGAACGCAGTACACGTTCAGTCATATCCATATGTTCGCTTAAACTTCGACGTCCGACAGGCTGATTTTTTGAGATAGTAGTAAGAATAGAAAAACGTTTATACATTTTATCTATGAGATCCGGTATAAGCTTTTGCTGTGCTTGCAATAAGTCTTTCACTACTACCTCCTCCTTATATTTATAAATGTAAATAAGGATATGTCACAACCAGTGGTTGCCTTTTTAAGTCCCGCGTGGGACAAAAATTAACCTCTTTACACTTGCAATAGTACTATTCTATTTCAAAAATTGCAAGCATAAAACTTAAATTTTCTAAATAATTTGATAAAGCGCTTGCAATACATTTTCGATTTGTTATGCAACAAAACGTTTTATTTTATTCGCTGTAGTCAAATGTATACCCTTATACTGACTCGATAATCATTTGCTTATTATTTGAGACTAGGACATAAATCAATGCTCTAGAATCCAAAAAGTTACATTAGTAGTAGTTGACCGAACGAAAATGCACTTGTAACAAGCTTTTTCCAATTAAAGTCAGGGGCCCCAACATAGTGAAATTGGCTCCTCCCAATTTCTACAGGCAATGCAAGTTGGGGTGGGGCCCCAACATAGAGAATTTCGAAATGAAATTCTACAGGCAATGGAAGTTGGGGTCAGACGACGAAATAAATTTTGCGAAAATATCATTTCTGTCCCACCTCACTCAAAATAAATTTCACTATCCGTAAAATAAACAACTAACTATTTAAGTATCATCTCTCCCCTAATTAACAATTATAAAAATAAGAACCAATATTCGAGACAACCTAATTAATTGTGTTGTCTGTCATACTGGTTCATTTTTGTTTGACTAAATACTACTTATCATTAGCATTATTTTGTTTATTTGTTGTTGATTGGCTATTTTGTTGTGGTGCTTGTGGTTTTGCTTGCTGATTTGATTGATTATTTTGTTGATTATTATTTGGCTTTGGTGTTGGTTGTTGCGGCTGTGGTTTAGGCTGAGCTGGTTGTTTATTATCATCAGTTTTCTTCTGATTATCATCTGATTTATCTTGAGATGCATTGTCATCCTTATCTTTCGACTCATCCTTTGATGCTTTATCATCATTCTCTTCTTTAGCAGGACGTTGCTTTGTAGGTGCTTGTTGCTGAGGTGGCACATATTGATATTGATTCTGCTGTGGCAATTGCTGATATTGGTTTGCTTGTGAATCTAGCTCATTCTGCTCTTTTTCCTCTTGTTGCTTTTTCTTTCTCTCTTTTTCTGCATTTTCTTTTTGACGCTTTTCTTTTTGTTCCTGCTTTTGTTCGTTCAACATACGTTCTTTAGCTTTATTCGAATGATCTACATATGCAAAAATTGCAAATACTAATCCTCCGAGTAATAGCAATACCGTCGCAATGCTAACTACTTTCGCTGTTGTACTCATTTTCTTCTTACTTCCATCTTCATTTTTATTGTAGTCGTAATTTTGATTCGACATACTCTCCCTCACTTCAAACTAATTTAAATATAGAAATTATCACGCAACCATTAACATTTTCACAACTAATTTGCTTACCTAGTTTCTACAAATATTAATAAACATTTACTCTTTTTGCCTTCTTCAACTTAAAACTGCCTTCACTATTACTCACTCGTAAATCGGATTCATTTTTACAAAGAAATAGTAGTCTTATATATCTTAACATTTAATAACTAAATCAAACATATTTTGAGCCTTTTTTTGAAAATTAACATTTTAACCTTTTTGATTTTACAACAAATTATAGCTACGTATTGAAAATTAAAGCATTGGTTTAAGTGTTGTGTTAAAAGTTTTTATGTTTAGATTGTTATATTACTATGTATTCTTAAATTTGTTTAAAAAATTAATGCTTTAAATTGATGTATAATGGGAATAAGAAATAAATAAAAACGACCCGCACGATAAACGTACGGGTCCACTACTAAAGGGAGTCAAATTTTTACCTTCGTTTGTATCATGCAGCGTTTTACACATACTTTTAAGAGATGTTTATTCGTTATCGAAGGTACACCTTTATTATAACTTATATCATTTTTATTAAAATACAATTCAAAAAAAGTTATTGACATATTATTGTCTAAATAATGTATAACCTTTGAACAACAATAATGATTATTAAATAGTAACTAAATACAAAATTACATGGGGTGAATGATAATGAAACAATACTTAATTACTGGTGGGACTGGTATGGTTGGATCTCAATTAGTTAATGAAATTAAAAAATCAGATTCACATATCACGATATTAACGCGACACGACCAAATTTCAAATGATAAGAAAATTTCATATGTCAACTGGGCTAAATCTGGGTGGGAACACAAAGTTCCTCAAAATATCGATGTGGTCATCAACTTAGCAGGTGCTACATTGAATAAACGATGGACACCGGAATATAAACAAACGCTAATGCTAAGTAGAATTCAATCTACGCAAGCTTTATATGAATTGTTTAAATCACGCAATAAAGCACCTAAAGTTTTATTTAATGCTAGTGCCACTGGTTACTATCCTCCTGATTTATTTATGAGTTACACAGAAGTTTATAAAACTTTACCATTTGATTTCTTATCAGATATTGTGTATCAATGGGAACGTTTCGCACAACAATTTGAACAATTAGGTACGCGAGTTGTCATCGGTCGTTTCGGTATGATTTTATCGAATGAAGGCGGTGCGTTACAAACAATGAAACTACCATACAAATATTACATTGGTGGTAAATTAGGTTCTGGTCAACAATGGTATTCATGGATTCATATCAATGATTTAATTCAAGCTATTTTATTTTTAATAAATAACGAGTCAGCTAGTGGTCCGTTTAATTTAACTGCACCTATACCTGAGCGTCAAAATTTATTTGGCTACACTTTAGCAAGAGCTATGCATAAGCCCCATGAAACTTGGGCACCAAGTCTTGCAATGCGTCTCATACTTGGTCAAATGTCAACAGTAGTATTGGATACTCAAAAAGTATTACCTAATAAAATTCAAGCATTGGGATTCCAATTTAAATATAGTAATTTAAAAATGGCACTTGAAGATTTAATCAAAGAATAATCAATACCATTAATGAGCATTAGAAACAACATATGTACTAAATGTAATGTCTAGAGCGACTTACAAACAAAGGATTGAAATGTTCCTTTCAATGTCTACTTTGAAGGGAACATTTCATATAGTTACGATTCAACTAGCTTCATTCAATCATATTTCCGCTCAAAGTATAGTAAACAATTTATTGACACCTCGGTTTACTCATACAAAAAGAGCAGACTGCTTAGTCTACTCTTTACTTTGAATTATTTTGTTTCAGGTACCATCACTTCATCAATTAAGCCATATTCTTTAGCTTCTTCTGCAGTTAAGAAGTTATCACGATCTGTGTCTTTCTGTATTTTTTCAATACTTTGACCAGTACGCTCTGATAAAATGCGGTTTAATTTTTCACGTGTTTTTAAAATGTGATTTGCAGCAATTTCGATTTCAGTTGCTTGTCCTTGAGCACCACCTAATGGTTGGTGAATCATTACTTCTGCATTTGGTAACGCGAAACGTTTACCTTTTGCACCAGCTGCTAATAAGAATGATCCCATTGATGCAGCCATACCAATACAAATTGTTTGAACATCAGGTTTAATGTGTTGAATTGTATCATAAATCGCAAAACCAGCTGTTACACTTCCACCTGGTGAATTAATGTATAAATAAATATCTTTCTCTGAGTCTTGCGCTTGTAAGAATAATAACTGTGATACGATTGAATTTGCTACGTTGTCATCAATTTGTGAACCTAACATAATAATACGGTCTTTTAATAAACGTGAGTATATATCATATGCACGTTCACCGCGGTTTGTTGTTTCAATAACTGTAGGAATTAAATTCATCTATATTTCCTCCTTGTAATAACTGTTACTCATTATTTTACATATTAAGTCAAATTTGGTCAAACACTTTGACTTTAAATAGTTACATTGTTTGACGCTTTTCTCTTTCCTTTGTAAACTGATAATATCTATTTTAGATTGTACTTATTTTACTTCTCATAGTACAGAGATATGATTACATATTTGCTCCTTGTGGTGTAATGGATAACACGTAAGATTCCGGTTCTTAAGATAGGGGTTCAATTCCCTTCAAGGAGGCTGTTTTAATAAAATACAATACTTTTCAATACAGAGAATCCCGCAAAGTCGGGATTCTTTTTTATGCTGATTTTGTTTTTGTCTATGATCAGTGACTCAATTAATTATCACATTCATATTTTCTTATGACCAAATTGATACATATGATGCTACTTAATGAGAAAATTAGGTAACGCTTGGTTATTGAATTTCCTTCATTAAACTTTCCAGCTCAATTTAATAGTTAGTCGACTATTATTCATTAAACACTTTTTAATCATAAAAAAGGTATTTTTGATAATTCACTACCAAAAACACCTTCTTACTTATAATTCTATTTGTTCACCATTTCTAATCTTATCGGCTAAATCATTAAGTTTTCTTAATCGGTGATTTACACCTGATTTTGAAATTGGACCAGTTGATACCATTTCTCCAAGCTCTTTCAACGAAATTTCTTGATGTTCTACTCGAATTCTAGCAATCTCTCTCAACCTGTCTGGTAAATTTTCAATACCAATTTCTTTATCAATCAATTTAATGCTCTCAACTTGTTTCATCGCAGCACTAACTGTTTTATTTAGATTGGCCGTTTCACAATTAACGAGTCGGTTAACAGAATTACGCATATCTCTTACAATACGTACGTCTTCAAATTTTAATAACGCTTGATAGCCACCTATCAAACTAAGAAAATCCGAAATCTTTTCCGCTTCTTTTAAATACGTAATACTTCCTTTTTTTCGCTCTAAATGTTTGGCATTCAACTCATAACTATTCATTAGTTTCGTTAAGCCTTCTGCATGACTCTCATTTTGAGAAAAAATTTCCAAATGGTACGAAGATGTTTCAGGGTTATTCACTGAGCCACCTGCCAGAAAAGCTCCTCTCAAGTAACTGCGTCTCATTTCGTCATCTTGAATCATTGAATGATCAATTTCATGCGTAAAAATGCCGTCTTTTAAAATTCCTAATTCATCAAGAATTTCTTTCGCTTTCATCTTTGTACGACAAATATAAATATTATTTTTTTTAAGTTTCATTTTTTTACGGACTAATATTTCAACTTCCACATTAAAGACACGTTTAATCAACGAATAAATACGTCTTGCCGTTGTTGCATTTTCCGTTTGAACATTTATAACAAATTGTTGATTTGAAAGACTAAGTGCACCATTCATTCGAATCAGTGCACTGAGCTCTGCTTTTGCATTCATTTCATCGACGTCTATTCTAGTTAATTCATTTTTCATTTCTGATGCAAAGCTCATCGTACAGTCATTCCTTTCTTATTTAAAACATGATTCACCTTAGAACCACTGTCTATTTTCATTTTTTTACACAGCTCTATTATCATATCATAATATGATTACGTTCTATATTATTTACGTTTATCACTTGGTACGAAAGGAATAGTACTAATTAATTCTAAAGCTATGTCATAAATCATTGTCGATAACACTTTAGTATTATGTCTTACTAAATGATTTTCAGAAATTTCAACTAAATTTGAAGATGTTTTTACATTTATGCTTTCTTTTTCAAGTTCAGCCTTATTAACTTCAACTGGTTTAGAATGTTTTTCTTCATATTTTTTCAAAACTTGAGCATTGAAAGTTTGTGTACTACAAATGACATAATCAATAAACGGTTGTCCAGCTTGTCTATGAATCGCATCGATATGATCTTTCACGCTATAACCATCTGTTTCCCCAGGTTGCGTCATCACATTAGAAACATATAGCTTAGGCGCATCAGAATGAATTAACGCATCTGAAATACCATTGACACATAAGTTAGAAATAACGCTCGTATATAATGACCCTGGTCCAAGAACGATTAAATCTGCTTCCCTTAAAGCATCGATTGCTTCTTCCATTGGTTGCACATCGTTAGGTTCTAAAAACACACGATCAATTTTTTTATGTTTTTTAGGAATATTTGTTTCTCCAAAAACAATTTCTCCATCTTCCATAACAGCATTTAATTGCACACTTGTATTTGTAGATGGAATGACTCTACCTTTAATATTTAAAATTTTACTTAATGCTTTAATGGCATGTCCGAAATCATTCGTAATATTAGTCATACCTGCGATTAATAAATTACCTAATGAGTGACCGCTAATTTGATTTTCTTCAAAGCGATACTGAAAAAGTTGGCTTAAAACTGACTCAGAATCACTTAAAGCTGCAATCACATTTCTGATGTCTCCTGGTGCTGGTATATCCATTTCATCTCTGATTTTCCCTGTACTCCCACCATTATCAGCAACTGTTACAATCGCCGTAATATCAATTGGGAATTCTCTTAATCCCCTAGCCATAACTGATAAGCCAGTGCCACCACCGATAAGTACAACTTTTATTTGTCTCATTTTTTCTCGCCACTTTCAATATGTGCGTCCCTATGATGCACATAAACATTATATTCAAATACTTCATTTAGATAATTACCTAGTCGTTCTGCTAATGCTACAGATCGATGTTGTCCACCCGTACAACCGATGGCAATTACTAATTGAGATTTCCCTTCTTTTTTATACCCGGGTATCATAAAATCTAACAAATCAGTTAATTTTTCAAAGAAAATCTCCGTCTCTTTCCATTTCATAACATAATTATAAACGTCTTTATCTAATCCTGTTAAAGGTCTTAAATCTACTACATAATATGGATTTGGTAAAAATCGTACATCAAATACTAAATCTGCATCCATCTGAATCCCATGTTTAAAACCGAAACTTGTGACATTAATTGTAAAAGTTTCAAACTCTTCATCTTCATAGTATCGACGAATGCGTTCTTTTAATTCTTTAGGTGATAACTTTGTAGTATCTATAACAAAATTAGCTATACTTCTAATTTGAGACAAATGCTCTCGCTCATCATTAATTGCATTAATTAAGGATCTTTTACCTTGTTCCATCAAAGGATGTGCACGACGCGTTTCCTTATATCTTGAAATTAATTTTTCAGTACTTGCTTCTAAAAACATAACATCAATGATGACGTCACTTTCACTTTTAACTTTATCCACTACTGCAACTAATGAATTAAATAGTTCCTTACCTCTTAAATCAATTGCAATTGCCACTTTTCTTAAGGATGGATTTCCTTGTTCCATCAACTCTACAAATTTAGGTAATAACACTGGTGGTAGATTATCTACACAAAAATATCCCATGTCTTCTAAACATTGAATAACCAAAGATTTACCTGCGCCAGATAAACCTGTTACAACTAATAGTTCACTTTTACTTTTTTCTTTTTCATTATTATCCATTATTTTTTCACCGCCAAAACGAATTTCATGATGTTAATTTAAATGTTCTATGACAAAATTAAGCAACGATGTTTTATATTTATTTCCAACTATGTCTAGATTAAATTTCTAAAAATATACATCATTTAAAAGGAGCTTGGGACATAAATCAATGTCCTAGGGTCTATAATATTATATTGCTAGTAGTTGACTGAATGAAAATGCGCTTGAAACAAGCTTTTTTCAACTCTAGTCAGGGGCCCCAACACAGAGAATTTCGAAAAGAAATTCTACAGGCAATGCGAGTTGGGGTGTGGGCCCCAACACAGAGAAATTGGATTTCCAATTTCTACAGACAATGCAAGTTGGGGTGTGGGCCCCAACACAGAGAATTTCGAAAAGAATTTCTACAGACAATGCAAGTTGGCGGGGCCCCAACACAGAAGCTTACGAAAAGTCAGCTTACGATAATGTGCGAGTTGGGGTGGGACAACGAAATAAATTTTGTAAAAATATCATTTCTGTCTCACTCCCATAAAGTTATAAGTTTAATATAACATATAAAAAAACTAGAACTCATTGAAACGCACAAATGATACGTACTAAGTTCTAGTTTTCTATATAATTTGCTTTAATTTAAAAGTAAGACATTATATTAACAATGTGATGACACTATTAAAATAAATATCCAAATAATTTACAGCTCAACATCTTAATTCGACTTCGAATTAAGCTTGATCGTTTAAATGTTCAATATATTCCGCTGCACTTTGCGCTGCAATACTACCATCGCCAGTAGCAGTGACAATTTGGCGTAAACCTTTGTCACGAACATCTCCTGCTGCAAAAATACCTGGTACTGATGTTGTCATATCATCTTTTGTCACAATATAACCAACATCATTCGTAATACCTAAGTCTTTAAATGGCGCTGTTAATGGTTTCATACCAATATAGATGAATACACCATCAGCCTCGTGTGTTTCTTCTGAACCATCTTTTGTAGACGTTAATGTCACAGAACCCACTTTGCCGTCTTTTTCATTAATTGATTTCAAAGTATGACTCCAAATAAAGTCGATTTTATCATTTTTGAATGCTCTATCTTGTAAAATACGCTGTGCACGTAACTCATCACGACGGTGAACGATTGTTACTTTGTCAGCAAATTTAGTTAAGAATGTTCCCTCTTCTACTGCTGAGTCACCACCACCGATAACGAATAGGCGTTTATTTTTAAAGAATGCACCATCACATACTGCACAATAACTTACACCGCGTCCACCAAGTTCTTGTTCACCCGGAACACCAATTTTCTTGTATTCTGCACCTGTAGCAATAATGACCGCTTTCGCTGTTAATTCTTTATTACCAAAGTTAATCACTTTATATTCGCCTTTATCTTCTACAGATTTAATATCTCCATATTGATAAACTGCACCAAACTTTTTAGCGTGTTCAAACATTTTTGTAGATAAATCTGGACCTGTAATCATTTCGAAACCAGGGAAGTTCTCTACTTCTTCTGTATTAGCCATTTGACCGCCTGGAATACCTCTTTCAATCATAACTGTTTTTAAATTAGCACGTGATGCGTATACTGCAGCAGTCATACCAGCTGGACCTGCACCGATAATTGCTATATCAAAATCTATTTCAGTCATTTTATTAACGCCTCCTCATTATTAATCATTATGCGCATTATATAATAAATCTAACTTTTCATAAATCTATATGCTCAAGAGAAATTCAATCATTTTGTTCAGTTTATATTGTGTTATGCCTAACCATGTTGTAATTTGCTTCTTTGTAACGTTTCGAGGTTGATTTTTAAAATACAAATAAATAAACGCACCGATATATGGCTCAACATCAGTTAAATCTACTTTTTCAGCAATTATGAGTTCACCTTGATTAATCCATGCAACCATTAAATCATTTTCACTTACAAATAATTCATTTTGGTAAAGCGTTAACAAGCCGCGATGAATGAAGTCTAATTTATTGAGCGTTAAACCTTGAACTAAATACGTTAAATACAATTTCTCATAATTATTTAGATTTTCCAGAACCTGCCAAATACTTTCCGTCATCACAATTTCTTTACCATTTAATTGATCCAATAAAAAAATACCATATAAACGATAATGACTGTCATCACTTTGAAGTAATGGCAAAATATGTTGGTCAAAAACTTCTTTGCTATTTTCAATTACCCAAGGCGCATGTCCAATTTCCACTTTAGAAATTTGCTTCAATTTATCCCAGTAGTAATGACTTTCGTCTTCTTCACCTAAATAATAATAATTATATGCTAAAGCATTGTACATTTGAATTGATAAAAATTTTCCTTTTTTATATAAAGGGTACAACAATTGTTGTGATGCACGATACTGCTTTAAATAACTTAAAACAATACCTAATTTAAAACTTTCATCGTCATTCATAGGTACAACTTTATTTAATATTTTTAAATATTTTTGGTATTGTTCATTTTCCTTAGTGTTATAAAGTAGCAAAGTATAATGGCATAATGCATATATATCTGTACTATCCTCTTGTAATAGTGCTTCGTACAATGCTTTAGCCGTATCATATTCGCCGAGATATAAATAACACATTGCCAATAAATTACGTACGACACGATGATCTTGAACTTCTTGTGGTTGATGTAAGACATAATTCTTTGCATCTTTTAATCGACCTTGAGAAAAAAGATATTGGAATAGTATTTGAACTACAAACAATTGAGCTTCAAGTTCAATTTGTTCTTCACTTTGATATTTCACATCAAACATTTGATCTAATTCATCTCTATAATCTTGGTCGTCGCTAACAATAACATAATTAATACCAAACAAGAATGCCTTGTTTGGTTCGTTAACTTCAATGTTGAGCTGACTCAATTCATAAAAGCTATCTTCTAGATGCCTATTATAAATAATATTGTCATAAAATAAATGTTCTGCTTTTTTAGCAATACCAAGTTGCACTAGACATTGTGCATAATCAATTTGAATTTCCAGATCATCAGGTGACAATTCTAACACTTTTTCAAAGTATTCAGCAGCTCGTTTATATTCTCTTTGTTTAAACTTCTGTTTAGCCATTTTACGATAAAATGCATCATCAAAAGTCATTGGAATTACATTATTATTCTTTTGCGCCATAAAATTGTCACCTCCTAATCATTTTTATATACATAGGGTTGCCATATGCAAATCCATTATCCGGTATATCTTTTGAAACAACCGTACCAGCTGCAACTTTTACATTGTCACCAATCGTTATACCGGGTAAAATGGTAGCATTTGCACCAATCAAAGTGTTAGATCCTATCGTCACTGGTCCATAACGAAATTCATCAACTAATGCTTCATGCGTCAAAATTGTTACATTGTAACCAATAACACTGTTACTACCAATCGTAATCAGTTCTGGGTAAAAAATATCTAACATTACTTTATAAGCTATCGACGATTGATTACCGATATTAATATTTAAAAGTTGTTTATATATATGTCTTTTCAGTACCATACTTGGAATAAATTTCGAAAATTCAATGATAATTACATTCTTAAAAACTTTCGAAAATTTAACAAGACGGTATACACGCCATAAAGGGTTTGTATGATGATGTGTTTTTGATAAAAATTTCCTCAAACTATCACTACTTCACTTTTTTTGTTGGCCATGGAAGCGCCCCAACTTTGCTATACAACGGTGGATTATACTTAATCCTTCTATATACAATTAAACTTATACTTATTAAAATTAAAAGAATTGATACTAATTGTGCAACTCTAATATTACTTGTGAGCATTAAGCTATCTGTACGTAATCCTTCTATAAAGAATCGACCAATTGAATACCAAGTTAAATATAAAAAGAATGTTTCTCCTAATTTTAAATGTTTACGAATATTAACTAAGATAATAAATCCAGCGACATCCCAAATGGATTCATATAAGAATGTTGGATGATAATATTGGCCGTTAATATACATATTTTCTATTATAAAATTTGGCAAATGTAATTGTTCTAAAAAAGCGCGTGACACAGGTCCACCATGTGCCTCGTGATTCATAAAGTTACCCCAGCGTCCAATTCCTTGCGCTAAAATTATACTTGGCGCAACGATATCACCAATTTGAAATGGGTTTAAATTTTTCACTTTACATACAATAACACCAGCAATAAAGCCACCTATTAAACCACCATGTATTGCTATTCCACCATGCCATATTTTAATAATTTCACTTGGATTTTCCGCGTAATATGGCCATTGGAAAATCACAAAATAGATGCGTGCCGCGATAAATCCAAATAGTGCACTATAAAAAATAATATCTACTAAAGTATCTTTATGTAATCCTGCTTTAACTAGTGCACGTTGTGCAACAAAGTAACCAAGTAATATTCCGACAGCAATGATAATTCCATACCATCGTACACTCAGTGGTCCTAAGTTAAATGCCACAGGATCTATATAGTTAAATACAATACCCATTCAACCTACTCCTCACTCTTATGACTGTTCTTGATAATTTCTTCATTTAATCTTTCACTAAATTCTTCGGCCGTGTTAATGCCCATGATATTTAATCGATAGTTCATTGCAGCGACCTCAATAATTACCGCAACATTTCTACCAGGTCTTACAGGGATTGTTTTTTTAGTGATTTCAGTATCTAAAATACTTAGCGTCTCTTCATTAAGACCTACGCGGTCATATAACTTTTGCTTGTTCCAGTTTTCCAAATTAATATTTAATCTAATTCGTTTTTCAGTTAATATTGAACCCGCGCCAAATAAAGTCATAACATTGATAATACCTAGTCCACGTATTTCTAATAGATGTTCTATTAACTTTGGTGGTTTCCCTATTAGTTCATCTTTATTAATTTGACGTATTTCTACATTATCATCTGCTACTAATCTATGCCCACGTTTAACTAATTCCAACGCAGTCTCACTTTTACCTATTCCTGAATCACCGGTAATTAGTACACCAACACCGTAAACATCTACTAGAACACCATGTAAAGATGTCGTCTTTGCAAGTGCATGCTCTAAAAACGTTGTTAAGCGACTCATTAAACTTGTAGTCGCATCTTTAGCAACTATAAGTGGGGTATTTAATTCTTTTGCAGCTTCAACTAATTCTTCTGGTGGCTGCAATCCACGTGTCACAATAATTGCAGGCGTTTCTGGTCTGCATAGTTTACGCATACGACCTGCGCGATCCTTATCTGGTAATAAATTGTAAAACGATAGTTCCGTTGTTCCTAATAGTTGTATTCTATCTGACGCATAATGTGAAAAATAACCTGCCATCTCTAAGCCCGGTCTTGATATATCAGCATTTTTAATTGGCTTCGATAGTCCTTCTTCACCAGCGATTAAATCTAACTTTAATGTTTCAACTAGTTTTTCTGTCGTTAACATGGGTTCACCTCAATTGTATTTATCCCTACTCTTACATCTCTTCTTATCATATCAAAAATATAACACCAATCTACATTGAAAAGCTAAAATAAATATTAATTGTTCATTATTGTTATTATTTTACAAGTCAATATCAATCATTAATTTATTGCTTGCTTAATTTACATGGTTCATATCGCCATAAAAGTCCGAGCCATAAATCAATGGACCTAAGCTCCACAATGATATATTGGAATTAGTTGGCGGGGCCCCAACACAGAGAATTTCGAAAAGAAATTCTACAAACAATGCAAGTTGGGGTGGGCCCCAACATAAAGAAATACTTTTTCTTTAGAAATTAGTATTTCTTATGCATGAGTTGCACTCATGCATTCCTATTTTTAAGTACACAATAGCTGTGGCTAATGACAAAGAACCACTACATAATAAATCATTAGTGATTCTTTATCATTTCTGTCCCACTCCCAGTTCGATTTATGTTTAACTACTCTAGATTGACCCTATCTTAACATAATTCTTTTTACGCATCTTTTCTTTCTACTATTCATTACTAAATTAATAAAAAGAAGCGAAGGATAAATTTATAACATCCTTCACTTCTTTTAATCTTATTTATCTTCAGTATTTTGTTTATCTCGTTCAAGTACTTCTTTTAAATACTTTCCTGTATATGATGACTTTGTCTGAGCAATATCTTCGGGTGTGCCAGTCGCAACAATAGTACCACCGCCACTACCACCTTCAGGACCTAAGTCGATAATATAGTCTGCTGTTTTGATAACATCTAGGTTATGTTCAATAATTACAACAGTATCACCATTTTCAACTAATCGGTTTAATACTTTTAATAATCTACTAATATCGTCAACATGTAACCCTGTTGTCGGTTCATCTAGGATATAAATAGATTTACCAGTTGAACGTTTATGAAGTTCAGATGCAAGTTTCACACGTTGAGCCTCACCACCTGATAACGTTGTAGCTTGTTGACCTAATGTGACGTATCCAAGACCAACATCAACTAGTGTTTGTAACTTGCGCTTAATCTTAGGAATATTTTCAAAAAATTGTGTTGCTTCTTCAACAGTCATTTCTAAAATGTCAGCAATATTTTTACCTTTGTAAGTAACCTCTAGTGTCTCACGATTATATCGTTTACCATCACACACTTCACAAGGAACATAAACATCAGGTAAAAAATGCATTTCAATTTTAATAATACCGTCACCTTTACAAGCTTCACAGCGTCCACCTTTTACATTAAAACTAAAACGCCCTTTTTGATATCCTCGAATTTTAGCTTCATTTGTTTGCGCAAACACATCACGTATATCATCAAACACACCAGTATATGTTGCTGGATTAGAGCGTGGCGTTCTACCTATCGGTGATTGATCAATATCAATAATTTTATCAAGTTGATCAATACCTTCAATCTTATCGTACAATCCTGGCTTTACTTTAGATTTATTAATTTTTTGAGCTAATGATTTGTATAATACTTCATTTACTAATGAGCTTTTACCAGAACCTGATACACCTGTAACAACCGTCATGATTGATAGTGGTATGTCCACATCAACCCCTTTAAGATTGTTGCTTCTAGCTCCACGTATAGAAATTTTACGATCTGAAGCCGGTCTGCGATATTCAGGTACTTCAATACGTTTCTTACCACTCAAGTATTGTCCTGTTAATGATTTTTTATCTTTCATTACCTTTTGAGGAGTACCACTAGACACAATCTGTCCTCCATGTTCACCAGCACCAGGACCTATATCCACTAAGTAATCAGCCGCACGCATTGTATCATCATCGTGTTCAACTACAATTAAAGTATTTCCTAAATCTCTCATTTCTTTAAGTGTATTAATTAATCGATCATTATCTCTTTGATGCAGTCCAATTGATGGCTCATCTAATACATATAAGACACCAGTCAAACGCGATCCAATTTGCGTTGCTAATCGAATACGTTGTGCTTCACCACCTGAAAGTGTACCTGAAGCTCTGTTTAACGTTAAATATTCAAGTCCCACATTATTTAAAAAAGTAAGTCGGGAAATAATTTCTTTCAATATTTGATTTGCAATCGCTTGATCTTGTTCTGACAAATCAATGTTTTTATAATAGTTCAGCGCTTGACTGATTGAATATTCGACTACTTCACCAATATTTAAACCACCTACATAAACAGATAACGCTTCACGACTCAATCGCTTTCCATGACAAGTTTCGCAAGGTAGTTCAGTCATATATTTACTCATCATTTCACGTGTATATTCTGAAGGAGATTCATGGAATCGTCTACTTATATTAGGAACTACACCCTCGAAAACCATTGTTCGTTTTCTAGTACCACCTTGACGTTGTGTAAATGTAAATTCAATTTCTTTGTCACCAGAACCATACAATAAAATATCACGTTGACGTTCTGTTAACTTTTTAAAAGGTTTATCCATATTGATTTTATAAACTTCACAAACACGTTTTAACAATGTTGGATAAAAATCAGAACTCGTCGGTATCCAAGGTTCTATTGCACCTTCGTTTAGCGTCTTATCTTTGTCGGGAACAACCAAGTCTACATCGACTGTTAACTTTTGGCCTAAGCCATCACATGTCGGACAAGCACCAAAAGGACTGTTAAAGCTAAACATTCTTGGTTCTAACTCTCCGATTGAAAATCCACATATAGGACAAGCATGGCTTTCTGAAAACTTAAGGTCTTCCCCGTCAATGACATCGACTGTTAATTGTCCTTCTGAAAGCTCTAAGGCAGTTTCTATAGAGTCAGCTAGTCGTGTTTCAATTCCATCTTTAACAACTAATCGGTCTACAACAACTTCTATTGTATGATTCTTGTTCTTATCTAAAGTAGGTACATCATTTACATCAACAATTTCGCCATCGATTCTTAAACGTACATAACCTTTTTTACCAATATCTTCGATTAGCTTTTCATGACTACCTTTACGATGAGCGATGACAGGTGCTAATAATTGAATCTTTGTACGTGCCTCTAATTCCATAATGCGGTCAACCATTTGTTGTACTGTTTGCGATTCAATTTCTATATTGTGATTTGGACAGTAAGGTTTACCAACACGTGCATATAACAAACGTATATAATCATATATTTCTGTTACTGTTGCTACAGTTGATCTTGGATTTTTACTTGTTGTTTTTTGATCTATTGAAATTGCTGGCGATAATCCTTCAATTGTATCAACATCTGGTTTGTCCATTTGGCCTAAAAATTGACGCGCATAGGCACTTAATGATTCAACATAACGTCGTTGTCCTTCAGCATATATAGTATCGAATGCTAATGACGATTTACCTGACCCAGATAAACCTGTCATAACAATTAATTTATTTTTAGGTAGTTCGATATCAATATCTTTCAAGTTATGCGCACGAGCACCTTTTACTACTATGGATGGTTCTTTCATTTACTTGTCACCCTTCTGCTTTTAATTCAAATAACATATCTCTTAATTCTGTAGCTTTCTCGAAATCTAAATCTTTCGCTGCTTGTTTCATTTCTTTTTCTATATTGTCGATTGTCTTTTGACGTTCTTTTTTCGTCATCTTCTTAGGTATCACAGTTTGTGCTTTGTCATTATTTTCGTCATTTTCAACAGTAGCACTAATTAAATCATGTATTTTTTTATTAATTGTTTTAGGTGTAATACCATGTTTTTCATTATGTTTCATCTGTATTTCTCGACGACGTTGTGTCTCATCAATTGCATACTTCATCGAATCAGTCATTTTATCGGCATACATAATGACTTCACCTTTATCGTTACGCGCAGCTCTACCTATTGTTTGAATTAATGAGCGGTTAGAACGTAAAAATCCTTCTTTATCTGCATCTAATATGACAACTAGAGAAACTTCTGGTATATCAATACCCTCTCTTAATAAATTAATACCTACGATAACATCATATGTACCCATTCGTAAGTCTCTAATTATTTCGATTCGTTCTAATGTCTTGATTTCTGAATGCAGATAATTAACTTTAATACCCGCTTCTTTCATGTATGTGGTTAAATCTTCACTCATCTTTTTAGTGAGCGTTGTAACAAGTACGCGTTCATTACGCTCAACCCTTATTTGAATTTCACTTAATAAATCGTCAATTTGATTTTCAGTAGGTCTAACCTCAATCTTAGGATCCAGTAAACCAGTAGGACGAATAATTTGTTCAACCATCTTATCCGTATGTTCAATTTCGTATGGTCCAGGCGTTGCAGATACATACACAAGTTGTTTTGTCTTTTCTTCAAATTCTTCAAATTTAAGTGGACGGTTATCTAATGCACTCGGTAATCTAAACCCATGATCCACCAAAACTTGTTTACGCGCTCTGTCTCCGTTATACATGCCTCGAACTTGCGGTAATGTCACATGTGATTCATCAATCATTACTAACCAATCATCGCCAAAGTAATCCAATAAAGTATATGGTGTCGAACCCAGTGGTCGCAAAGTTAAATGTACGGAATAGTTTTCAATTCCTGAACAGAATCCCATCTCTCGCATCATTTCTAAATCATAGTTGGTACGCTGTTCTAACCTTTGCGCTTCTAGTAATTTATTCTCATCTCGTAATTCTTTCAATCGTTCTTCCAATTCTTTTTCAATACGTTCAATCGCAACTTTCAACTTTTCTTCACGTGTTACGAAGTGAGAAGCTGGGAATATCGCAAAATGTTCTCTTTCTTTCAACACTTCACCTGTTAGGTAGTTAACTTCTCGGATACGGTCAATCTCATCGCCGAAAAACTCAACCCTTATACAAAGTTCTTCTTTAGAGGCTGGGAATATTTCAACTACATCACCACGCACTCGAAACGTTCCTCGTTGGAAATCGATGTCATTTCGTGTATATTGCACATCTACAAGTTTTCTAAGTAATTCACTTCTATCCATTTCCATACCAACTCGAACACTTACTACTAAATCTTTATATTCTTCAGGATTACCTAAACCATATATACAACTTACACTAGCAATAATAATTACATCATCGCGTTCAAATAATGCACTTGTAGCAGAATGTCGTAGTTGATCAATTTCATCATTGATTGAGGCATCTTTTTCAATAAAAGTGTCAGTAGACGGTACGTATGCCTCTGGTTGATAATAATCATAGTAACTTACAAAGTATTCCACCCTGTTTTCAGGAAAAAATTCTTTAAACTCACTATATAATTGTCCTGCTAATGTTTTGTTATGCGCGATAATTAACGTTGGTTTCCCAACTTCTTTAATAACATTACTCATCGTAAATGTTTTCCCTGTGCCAGTAGCACCTAATAAAGTTTGATGTCTTTTCCCCGCTTTAATACCTTCCACGATTTCTTCAATTGCTTGCGGTTGATCACCTTGAGGCTCAAAATCAGAATGTATTTTAAAAGGATAATGTTCAACCATTGTCACATATGCCTCCTCTTTCAACGTATTATTTATATTTCCGCTCAACTCTTTGCTTTCTCATTACATATTTTAGCAAAGTAGTCACACAAAAAGCAAACGTTTGTTCGTAAAAATGTCGAACAAAGAAAAACAAACATAGTTGTGCTAACTATGCTTGCCTTAAATCAAATCGTTTATCTTGTTATTTTTAGTATGTAAATACACATTATATTAATCATCATTTTGTTTCAACAAATTTGTTTGAAACATTATTTTAAAGTTAATCTTAGCGATCTTCATCTTGATGTTTATGAAATTCGAGTTGATCTATAATTAAATAACCAGCTAATAATGACACTACATCAATAAAAATAATCCACTCGTTATGGAAATACTCTTTATAGATTGAGGCACCAATTAAAATTAATGTCAGAATAGTACCGACCCATTTACTTCTTGTTATTACACTAAATAATACTACCAAGACACATGGAAAGAATGCTGCGCTAAAATACCATATCATTCATTTTCCTCTTTTCTTTTATTTAAAATGTTCATGGTTGTTTCTCTTAATTCTGTTCTAGGTATAAAGTTTTCAGTCAACATTTCTGGAATGATATTATTAATAAAATCTTGTACAGATGCTAAATGGTCAAATTGAATAATTGTTTCTAGACTCATTTCATAAATTTCGAAAAATAATTCTTCGGGATTACGTTTTTGTATTTCTCCAAATGTTTCATAAAGCAAATCAATTTTATCAGCAACTGAAAGTATTTGGCCTTCTAATGAATCATCTTTACCTTCTTGCAGTCGTTGCTTATAAACATCTCTATATTGTAGTGGAATTTCTTCTTCAATAAAGGTCTCTACCATTTCTTCTTCAACTTGCGAAAATAATTTTTTTAATTCACTACTCGCATATTTAACAGGTGTTTTTATATCACCAGTAAACACTTCGGCGAAATCATGATTTAATGCTTTTTCATATAAGCTTTTCCAATTAATCTTTCGTCCATGATATTCTTCAACTGTTGCTAGATATTGAGCAATTTTAGTTACTTTAAAGGAGTGTGCTGCAACATTGTGTTCAAAATATTTAAATTTTCCAGGTAATCTTATAAGTCTTTCCATATCTGATAATCTTTTAAAATATTGATGTACACCCATTTCAATTACCTCCTCCATTAATTAATCATAAATTATACTTTCTTTTTACATATCAATCAATTAAATATCATTTAAATATCTTCTTTATATAACTCTGATTAAATGATACCAAAAAATCCTCTCAACCTGTTACTTAAACAGGCTAAGAGGATAGTCTTGTCTTGATATATTACTTAGTGGATGTAATTATATTTTCCTGGATTTAAAATTGTTCTTGAAGATTTAACATTAAATCCAGCATAGTTCATTTCAGAAACAGTAATTGTTCCATTAGGGTTTACAGATTCAACAACACCAACATGTCCATATGGGCCAGCAGCTGTTTGGAAAATAGCGCCAACTTCTGGTGTTTTATCTACTTTAAATCCTGCAACTTTTGCTGCGTAATTCCAGTTATTTGCATTGCCCCATAAACTTCCTATACTTCTACCTAATTGTGCACGACGATCGAAAGCATAATATGTGCAGTTTCCATAAGCATATAAGTTCCCTCTGTTAGCAACTGATTTATTGTAGTTATGTGCAACAGGTACAGTTGGTACTGATTTTTGTACTTGAGCAGGTTTGTATGCTACATTAACTGTCTTAGCTACTGCTTGCTTAGGTGCTTGCTTAACTACTACTTTTTTAGACGCTTGTTGTACAGGTTGTTTTACTACCTTTTTAGCTTGGCTTGCTTTTCTTACTGGTGTTTTAACCGCTTTAGTTTGTTTCACTTTATTTTGAGGCACAAGTGAAATCACGTCACCAGGAAAAATTAAAGGTGTTACACCAGGATTGTATGAATATAATTGATTCAACGTTAAGTGATGCTCTAATGCAATCTTATATAATGAATCGCCAGCAACTACTGTATAAGTTGTCGGTGATTGCGTTTGTGCTTGAACATTTGATACATAATTATGTTGAACAGGTGTTTTTACTTGTGTGCCATGTTGTTGTGCATGTGCTGCATTATTTAAAGCTAAAAAAGCTAACACTGACGAAACCGTCACTGTAAGAGTTTTTTTCATCTTGCTGTCATTCCTTTGCTGTTAGTATTTTAAGTATGCAAATACTATAGCACAATACATTTTGTCAAAAGCTATTGTTATAACGATGTAATCAAATGGTTAACAATATAAAAAGAATACAACCTTTTATCATAGTGTAAAATGTATTCATACCATGTAATTGAGAACGTTTTCAACGATTAATTCAATACCTTGAAAATCGCCATAGGTAATATTACTAAATGCACACTGCATATGTTGTTTTAACAAATACAACTTTCAAAAAATATATTCTAACTCTATCTACCGAATTGTACTTAAATATTCATAAACAAATCATATTCCAAAATCTAATTTACAATTTATTTAGCTACCTTTAAAAAAACCAAAAACCGACGCCCTTTTAGAGCCTCGGTTTTAAAATATATATTAATCGTGCGACATTGTCTGTCTTAAATATGATTCGATAAATGGTCCAATGTCTCCATCCATCACTGCATCAACCTTACCTGTTTCTTCGTTCGTACGATGATCTTTCACCATTGAGTATGGATGGAAAACATATGATCTAATTTGGCTTCCCCAGCCGATTTCTTTTTGTTCGCCACGAATTTCAGCCATTTCACGTGCCTGCTCTTCCAATTTTAATTGATATAATTTAGACTTTAACATTTTCATAGCTGCTTCACGGTTTTTAATTTGAGAACGTTCATTTTGGTTATTAACAACTATACCTGAGGGGTGGTGGGTAATTCGTATTGCCGATTCAGTTTTGTTAATATGCTGACCACCTGCACCAGAAGCTCTGAATGTATCAACTGTAATATCATCCGGATTGATTTCAATCTCTATTTCATCATTATTAAAATCTGGAATAACGTCGCATGATGCAAATGATGTATGACGACGTCCTGATGAATCAAATGGAGAAATTCGTACTAGTCGGTGTACACCTTTTTCAGCTTTTAAATAACCATAAGCATTATGCCCTTTGATGAGCAATGTTACACTTTTAATCCCTGCTTCATCCCCAGGTAGATAATCAACAGTTTCAACTTTAAAGCCTTTCTTCTCACAATAACGTTGATACATTCTAAATAGCATATTAGCCCAATCTTGAGACTCCGTGCCACCTGCACCAGGATGTAACTCTAGAATTGCGTTATTGGCATCGTGAGGCCCATCTAATAATAATTGCAATTCGTATTCATCCACTTTAGCCTTAAAATTAATGACCTCTTGCTCTAAGTCTTCTTTCATTTCTTCATCAAATTCTTCTTGTAATAAATCCCAAGTAGCATCCATGTCATCTACTTCTGCTTGTAGTGTTTTATAACCATTAACTATTGCTTTTAACGCATTATTTTTATCTATAATATCTTGCGCTTTCGTTTGGTTATCCCAAAAATTAGGTTCTGCCATCATTTCTTCATATTCTTGAATATTAGTTTCTTTGTTCTCTAAGTCAAAGAGACCCCCTAATTTGTGTTAAATCTTGATTATACTTATCTATATTTCGTTTGATTTCTGATAATTCCATAGCATTCGCTCCTATTTATATTTCAATTCAAGTCATTGATTTGTATCTTTTATAATGCTAAATTTTAACATAATTTTGTTAAATAACAATGTTAAGAAATATAAGCACACTGACAATTAGTTTATGCATTTATTGTTAAAAATCAGTACATTTATCATCGACATATGCCTAAACCGATTTTTTAAAACTAAGTACATAACAACGTTTAACAACTTCTTCACATTTTTTAAAGTATTTAACGCTTGTAAAATAAAAAGACTCCTCCCATAACACAAACTATAGGTGTTTAATTGGAAGGAGTTATTTTATATCATTTATTTTCCATGGCAATTTTTGAATTTTTTACCACTACCACATGGACAATCATCGTTACGACCAACTTGATCGCCTTTAACGATTGGTTTCGGTTTCACTTTTTCTTTACCATCTTCAGCTGAAACGTGCTTCGCTTCACCAAACTCTGTTGTTTTTTCACGTTCAATATTATCTTCAACTTGTACTACAGATTTTAAAATGAATTTACAAGTATCTTCTTCAATATTTTGCATCATGATATCAAATAATTCATGACCTTCATTTTGATAGTCACGTAATGGATTTTGCTGTGCATAAGAACGTAAGTGAATACCTTGACGTAATTGATCCATTGTGTCGATATGATCAGTCCAATGGCTATCAATAGAACGAAGTAAAATCATACGCTCAAACTCATTCATTTGTTCTTCTAAGATATCTTTTTGACTTTGATATGCTGCTTCAATCTTAGCCCAAACGACTTCGAAAATATCTTCAGCATCTTTACCTTTGATATCATCCTCTGTAATGTCACCTTCTTGTAAGAAGATGTCATTAATGTAGTCGATGAATGGTTGATATTCAGGCTCGTCATCTGCTGTATTAATATAGTAATTGATACTACGTTGTAACGTTGAACGTAGCATTGCATCTACAACTTGAGAGCTGTCTTCTTCATCAATAATACTATTTCTTTCGTTATAGATAATTTCACGTTGTTTACGTAATACTTCATCGTATTCTAAGATACGTTTACGCGCGTCGAAGTTATTACCTTCTACACGTTTTTGTGCTGATTCTACAGCTCTTGATACCATTTTTGATTCAATTGGTGTAGAGTCATCTAAACCTAGTCGGCTCATCATTTTCTGTAAACGTTCAGAACCAAAACGAATCATTAATTCATCTTGTAATGATAAATAGAAGCGACTATCCCCTTTATCACCTTGACGTCCAGAACGACCACGTAACTGGTCATCAATACGACGAGATTCATGTCGTTCTGTACCTATTACTGCTAAACCGCCTAATTCCTCTACGCCTTCACCTAATTTGATATCTGTACCACGACCAGCCATGTTAGTGGCAATAGTAACGGCACCTTTTTGTCCAGCGCCTGCAACAATTTCAGCTTCACGTTCATGATTTTTCGCATTTAACACATCATGACGGATACCACGTTTTTTAAGTAAATTTGAAATATATTCAGAAGTCTCAACTGCAACAGTACCTAATAGCACTGGTTGCCCTGCCTTGTGTTTTTCAACAACATCTTCTACTACTGCATCAAATTTACCTTTTTGGCTAATGTAAATTAAATCAGACTTATCGTTACGTTGCACAGGTTTATTTGTCGGAATTTGAGTTACTGTCATGTTATAAATATTTCTAAATTCTTCTTCTTCAGTTTTAGCTGTACCTGTCATACCCGCAAGTTTATTGTACATTCTGAAATAGTTTTGGAATGTAATAGACGCCATAGTTTTAGATTCATTTTGAATTTGAACGCCTTCCTTCGCTTCAATAGCTTGGTGTAAACCTTCCGAGAAACGACGGCCTGGCATTGTACGTCCTGTAAATTGATCGACAATTAATACTTCGCCATCAACAACCATATAGTCTACGTCACGTTGTAATGTAACGTGCGCACGTAAAGCTGTGTTGATATGACTAATAACATCAACATTTTGTACATCATATAAGTTTTCAACTTTGAACATACGTTCTGCTTTATCCGCACCTTGTTCTGTTAAATGTACAGCTTTCGTTTTTTCATCGTATTTATAATCTTCGTCCTGTTTTAACATTTTCGCAAAAACATTTGCTTGTGTATAAAGTGACGTTGACTTTTCAGCTTCACCAGAAATAATTAATGGCGTACGTGCCTCGTCGATTAAAATTGAGTCAACCTCATCAATGATTGCAAAATGTAATGGACGCATTACTCTATCTTCAGAATAATTCACCATGTTATCTCGTAAGTAATCAAAACCTAGCTCATTATTAGTACTGTAAGTAATGTCTTGTGCGTATGCTTCACGTTTTTCTTCTGTCGTCTTACTGTTTAAGTTTAATCCGACAGTCAAACCTAAGAAGTTATATAACTCAGCCATTTCTTCACTTTGAACACTTGATAAGTATTCATTGACTGTAATAACGTGAACACCTCTACCAGCTAATGCATTTAAGTATGTTGGCATTGTCGCTGTTAATGTTTTACCTTCACCTGTTCTCATCTCAGCGATATCACCTTTATGAATTGCAATACCACCCATAATTTGAACTTTATATGGTGTCATATTGAATACACGTTTAGAGCCTTCTCTAACAAGTGCATATGCTTCTGGTAAAATTTTATCTAAATAATCATTTTGCTTTTTGACATTATCAATGTCAGCTAATTCTGTTTGGAATTGTTTCGTTTTATTACGAATTTCTTCATCAGTTAAAATTGCCGTTTTTTCTTCTAAAGCGATTACTTTATCAGCAAGTTTACCTAACTGTTTAATTTCTTTATTATTGCCATCAAGAATTTTTGATAAAAATCCCATTTCGTTCGCTCCTTTAGCTAAAAAACTGTTTGGCCTACAACAATATATCTTATCATTTATAGTTAGAAAATTATACTTATTTACTCATTTGTAGAATCAATATAAATATATTTATGACATACTTCATTCACATTCTGTTGTCAACAAGTTTATCACTAATAAATATATTCTCAATACGCAATTATACTTCCTAATAAATTATATTATAAATATTTTACGATTTTCGACTCGGACTATACAATAGACTGACATACTATTATTAACTTAACATTCAAATATATACATCCATTAACATTAGCATAATCACTATGTTTCATTCAACAAATTACATTACCGAACTATGAAATAATCATAATTTGCTTTTGGAGTATAAAAAAGCACTTGTGCAAAAACACAAGTGCTTTAAACTTAATTTATTGTTCACTAGTTTGAATCAAGCCATATTTACCGTCTTTACGGCGGTAAACGATACTTGTTCCATCAGTTTCTCTGTCTGTGAATACAAAGAAGTCATGACCTAATAGATTCATTTGTAATACCGCTTCTTCTGAATCCATTGGTTTTAAGCTGAATTCTTTTGAACGAATAATTTCTATCTCGTTATCATCGTAAGCGTCATTATCAACTTGTGTTTCTTGCATTTCTTGTAATTCGGCAACAAACACTTCTTGATCTCCTCGATCACGGCTCTTACGATTAATACGTGTTTTATATTTTCGAACTTGTCTTTCAAGTTTATTATTAATTAAATCAATACCTGCGTATAAATCATCGTTTCGCTCTTCAGCTCTTAACGTAACATTTTTCAATGGAATTGTTACTTCAATTTTAGTAGCTGAATTTGAATAAGTTTTAACTTTAACATGCGCCACTGCATTTGGTACGTCATTAAAATAACGTTCCAACTTACCAATTTTTTCCTCAATATAGTTGCGAATAGCATCTGTGATAGTGAGGTTATCTCCATGAATTTCAAATCTAATCATAGTAATCTCTCCTTAAACCTCTTTATTGGTAACTCTTTATTATATTTTAACATTTTTACGCTATCGTGCAAACGCAAACACTTTGAATTTTCTGATATTTTTAGCATATAATTTACACCCTGCACGATGAATTGTTAATCCAGTTGTATAAATATCGTCAACGAGTAATATTTCCTTGCCATTTAAATCTAATTCCGTATCAATAATAAATGGATTTTCATCTGCCAGACGCTCTTTCTTAGTTAAATGAGACTGTTTTGGTCTATTTGACATCTTTAAAATCTTATCAAAGCGAATCCCTTTAGCTTTTAGTACTGCTTCTACCGGGTTAAATGTTCTAGATAAATCATGTGCCGGCGAAGAAGGAATTGGCACAATATAGTCATAAGATGTTTGTGGTATTTCAATCAAATGTGCCAATAATTCACATAAATAATAGTCTTTCAAAAATTTATACTGATGTATCATCTCTTTCATTAAACCGTCATATTGAAATTGACAATATAATTGTTCCATTAAATTAAAGTGTGCCGATAGAAACTTGCAGTCTAAACAATACGCTTCATTTTGATTTAAGTGTTTTAAGCACCTTGAACATCGCCTTGCTTTAATATCAAGTTTAATATTGTCCCAATTCTCTTTGCATCTGTCACATAATCTATTAGGTTTCTTGAACAAATTATAAATGGTTATATTTTCATATAACTTAGCACCACAACTCAAACAATTATTCATCAATCCAACCTCTTTTTAATGCTAATTTGTTCATCTTTTGAATCTCTTTTTTAGCTTGAATCATATTCATACTTACTCCTTCATGGAAAAACAATACTTTTCCAGTAGGACATTCTAATTTTCGTCCAACACGTCCAGCAATTTGTATTAAAGCCTCTTGAGTATATTGATGTGCATCGATAACAACAACATCCAAATTTGCCATTGTAAATCCACGTTCTAATATTGTCGTAGTAAAAATGACATCGAAATGTCCATTCCTTAATTGTTCAACTTTTTCAAAGCGAAAAACATCCTCGCTATGGACGTATGTTAATTTAGTAATTTTCTGCTTATAAACCGAAAATGTTTTAATCATTGTTTCTATATTGTTAAAAAACACCAGTGTATAACGTTGATTATTAATTTGATCTTGTAAAATTCGGTATAACATTTTCTGAATCTTATTATTATTAAGTTTGAAATAGCAATATTTAGGAACTGGAAGTGATTTTTTATGAAAGCGAGCTGGCAATTTAATTATATTTTCGTGGGGAATCTCTGACAGAAGTTGTTTCGGTGGTGTTGCTGTCATATAAATTGTTGCATGTTCAACTTTAGAAGATGACTTCAATGCTTGTTGTAGATTTTTATCCATTGATATAGGAAAGGCATCGACTTCATCAATAAAAATAGTATCAAAGTGCTGTTTGAATCGGTAAAGTTGATGCACTGTGCATACAACAAAATGCCCTTCAAATTGTTGTCTTGATTGCTGGTGTAGTATGTCTATATCTTCATTAAGAAATGCGTCTTTAATACGTTTACTAATTTCTACAACAACATCTACACGTGGTGACACAATAGCTATATTATCTCCCTGTATTCTTGCATATTGAATGCCTTGAAACATCATTTCTGTCTTACCTGCACCTGTTACGGCATATAACAAAATCGTTTGTCTCTTTCTAATGGCTCGAACAATATGTTCTGAGGCATAAGACTGCTGTTCCGACAATGCAAATGAGAGATGATAATATGCTTGTGATGAACTTTGCGAACTCTCTGTTATTTTATATCTTGTTACATTATCCATTCGACCCAGTGATATACAATTTCTGCAATATACAATTTTCTTGGAATGTACTGAGGAAGCATACTGATAAAAATGCTTTGGATTTGTACTTTCACATTGAACACAATAATAGTTTGAATTTTGTTTGATGACACCTGTTACTTCTTTTTTAATTTTTTCATTAGTAAGTGAAGTTTGAGGATGAATTAATTTCCCGTAATGTTTAATGCTTAAAACCTCATTTCAACGTAAAAAAGAGCCTAATATTATAATGATTTTCTTATATCTTTAGCATTTTGGCTTTCAAATGATGAACATTTAAAGCCATGTATACGAGAGATAATTTCCAATTACAATATAGACTCTTTTATTAAAATTTTATAATTATGTTAATCTTATTTTTCTGCCAACATAGCCTAAACCTAATCCACCAGAACCTAAATGTGCTGCAACAACTGGACCAAACTCAGAGTATGCTACTTGATAAGCTGAAGGACAATCATCTTGTAACTTTTTGTATAACGCTTGACCATCTTCGAAATGATCTCCATTTATGACAAATAAAGTTACTTCTTCAAAGTCTTTTACAATATCTAATACTTTCTTTTCTAATGTTTGAATGGCACGCTTTTTAGTACGAACTTTTTCTTCTGGTATAATCTTGCCATCTTCAAACTTAAGAACTGGCTTCATTTTCAATAATGTTCCAACCCATGCTTGAGCACCAGTAATTCGACCACTTTTTTGTAAATTCTTTAAGTCATCAACAATTAAATATGCACCTGTGTGTTCACGCATATTAGTTAAATCATCAATAATTTGCTGTGGTTCGTATCCTTCTTCAACCATTTCAATAGCACGTAATACATAGCATCCTTCAATCATTGCTGCAAGCTTACTATCAAATGCATGTACATTAACACCTTCAACCATTTCCCCTGCTTGATAACTAGATTGATAACTTCCACTAATTCCACTTGATAAGCAAATGACAATGATATCTGTGTAACCTTGATCTCTTAGCATTTCATATTTAGTAATCCATTCGCCAATTGCTGGTTGGCTTGTTGTTGGAATCGTTTGAGACGATGCCATTTTATTATAAAATTCTTCAATTGCTATTTCATTACTTTCTGTAAAGTTCTTCCCATCATCAAAAGTCACACTTAATGGCGCTATTTGAATATTATATTTATCGATTAAGTCCTGCGAAAGATAACTTGTAGAATCGGTCATCACAGCAATTTTCATAGTCGTCCTCCTAAAATATACTCATAGCAATGATACAATATTTCAGTTAAAAAGAAAATGGCAATCAAACGATTTATAGTCATGTCATTTTCAGTGTATAATGAAGATTAAATAATCTTAAGCTTATGAATTAAGGAGTTATTATGACACAAAATATCATTACTGTTAAAAAAGAACACATTATTGAAAATGTGATTAGTAAATCAAGATTCATTGCTCACATCAAGCCTGTTCAAAATGAAGATGAAGCTAAAGCATTTATTGCTGCAATAAAAAAAGAACATAAAGATGCCACTCATAATTGTTCTGCATATACTATTGGACCTGAAATGAATATTCAAAAAGCGAATGATGATGGTGAACCGACAGGAACTGCCGGTGTCCCAATGTTAGACATATTAAAAAAGCTCGATGTTCATAATGCGTGTGTCGTAGTAACAAGATATTTTGGTGGTATTAAATTAGGTGGTGGCGGTTTAATTCGCGCCTATAGCGGTGCTGTTAGAGACGTCATTTATGATGTCGGACGTGTCGAACTACGAGAAGCAGTACCATGTATAGTAACACTGAATTATGATCAAACTGGTAAATTTGAATATGAATTAGCTTCAACTCATTTTATGTTAAGAAACCAAACTTACACTGATAAGGTAAGCTACTATATCGATGTCGTTAAAAGTGACTATGAAGCGTTTATTAACTTTTTAAATCAAATGACTGCAGGAAATTTCGATTTGACTGAAGAAACTCCAAAGCAGTTACCTTTCGATATACCAACTGAATAAAAATAAAAAGCACTATCATAAGACGGTAAATATCAATTGCGTATTATTAAACGACAATTGAAGTACACGTTTATGGCAGTGCTTTTTTATATTTGAAATTTAATACATAAAAAATTGCAAAGAGTAAAGCCATATAATACAAATTATCCCATACAGCTATGCTTTCATTCCCTATTCCTCTTTGTGTGACGATTTCCGACTAATTAAATTTAATATTGGTCGGTAGTTGTTATCTATTAATCCTGTAAATTCAACAATTAATTCAATACTAAATATGATTAATACAAACATTAATACAACACCTAATGGTGGCGATACATACAAAATAATGCTCGAAAGACTAAATAAAATAGAGATTGAATAGATTAATAATACTGTTTGTCTATGTGTGTAGCCTAAAGCTAATAGTTTATGATGCAAATGCGATTTATCAGCTTGCATTATATGCTGCCCTTTTTTCACACGTCGAATCATTGCGAACAAAGTATCAATGAATGGAACTGCTAAGATAACAATTGGGAAGAACAATGCAATAATTGTAATATTTTTGAATCCGAGTAAAGAAAGGAATCCGATGATAAATCCAATCATTAAAGCCCCACTATCACCTAAAAATATTTTGGCAGGATGGAAATTGTAAAATAAAAACCCAATTAAAGAGCCTAATAAAACACAACAAATCATCGTTATGAAAATATTAGCTTGTAAAATTGCAATGAATCCTATTGTAATGAGTCCGATTGCAGAAACACCCGACGCCAAACCATCGAGTCCATCAATTAAGTTAATTGCATTTGTAATAGCAACAATCCAAATCACAGTAATTGGAATACTAAGAAATCCAAAATGAATCGTTGTACCCATTGGCAACGAAATAAAATCAATAGTCACACCATAAAAAGCAACTACTAAGGCAGCGGCAATTTGACCAGCCAATTTTATATACGGTTTCAAATCGTAGATATCATCTACAAGCCCAAGTACGTACATAATAATCGCACCAATAATAAGTGGTTTGATTTCTGTTTCAATAGGATGACCAATCCAAATACCTATTAAAAATGAAAAGAGAATCACTGTACCACCCATAACTGAAATAGGTTTAGTGTGTACTTTTCTAAAATTTGGTTTATCAACTAAATTTAATCTTTTCGATATTGCAATAACAATTGGTGTTATCGTCAAACTGACAATCATTGTTACTGCAACTAGTAATAATGTAACCATTTATTCACCTTCATCGATATTAATTGTTTTTAACGTTATATTTATTTAATATTGTCTTTATAGAATGATATATCTATTTTCTACGTATATCTTATAGCTTTATTATAAATTAATTCGCTCAATCAATGATATCATATTTACAACTATACGATTCATTTCTTATATATCGCCTATTATTCATTTTTTCATCATATCATTTAAGGCAACATTTTAACATCAAAGTCTATATCATACATTAATTTTATATGTAAACTAATGACAAATTGTAAGTTTTCACTTACAATAGCTAGTGGTCAATTAAAGGAGTCGATTCAGACATGTTCGAAGCATTTATATACAATATATCTGTTATAGTCGCTGGAATCTATTTATTCCATCGCTTACAGTATTCAGAAAACAAACGTATGGTTTTTTCTAAGGCTTATGTCACTGTTTTAATGACAATCGTATCATTATTATTATCTGTCTACCCTATCCCTTATCGTGAAGATTATTTAATTCACTTAACATTCGTTCCTTTATTGTTTTTAGGTAGATTTACAAATATGGTCTATACATTATCTGCCACAGTAATTGTAGCAATTGTTGAAATTGTAGTATTTAACAACTCGATTATGTACGGTGTTACGTTGATTGTTATTGCTGCAGTAACAAGTGCTATTGGACCATTTTTAAAACAAAATGATGTGCTATCATTATTAATACTTAATGTTGTTACAATAATCATTTTATTTGGTGTCGCGTTAGTGAGTCCTATTTACACACTATCGGAAGTTATCATTTTAATACCAATTTCATTAATTATCACTTTAGCTTCAGCGATAACATTTGTCGATATTTGGCATTTCTTCTCACTCGTAAATCGTTATGAAAACGAAGATAAATATGATTACTTAACAGGCTTAGGTAATGTAAAAGAATTTGATAGACATTTAAATGAAATTTCACGAAAAGCTGAAAAAGAACATCAAAGTATCGCTTTATTATTAATCGATATCGATGGATTTAAAGATGTCAATGATACCTACTCACACAAATCAGGTGATGCTGTATTAAAACAAATGTCTCAATTACTTAAAAACTATGTGCCGAATCAATTTAAAATTTTTAGAAATGGTGGCGAAGAGTTCTCAGTTGTCATTCACAATTATTCACTTGATCAAAGTGTTAAATTAGCTGAAAATATTCGTTCGGGTGTTGAAAAATCATCATTCCATTTACCAAACAAAGAAGTTATTAAATTGTCAGTGTCTATCGGTGTTGGTTATTTAACAGATGACGATCCAAAATCACAGCGTAAAGTGTTTAAAGATGCAGACGATATGGTGCATGTAGCCAAAAATCAAGGGCGAAACAAAGTAATGTTTAACCCTATTATCAATTTATAACAACGACAAAACTGTTAATCCTTTGCTATTATTAAATCATAGTATAATAGCAAAGATTAACAGTTTTTCTTATTTAAATTTGAACCATACAAGTTCATCATACTAACACAAAGTCTCACTATTGAAAGTTGTAACAACAAGTTGTAAACTTCAATTGTTCAAATAAATAACACATATCATTGGAGGTGAATTGATATGCCAGATTCAATCACAATTATAGATGAAAACAAAGTGATTGATGTTGTATTAATTGCAGGTAGAATTTTACTTGAATCAGGTGCTGAAACATATCGAGTTGAAGATACAATGAACCGTATCGCACATAGTTATGGTCTTCATAATACATATAGTTTTGTCAGTTCAACTGCAATTATTTTTTCATTAAATGATCGAACAAGTACAAGATTAATTCGTGTACAAGAGCGTACAACAGATTTAGAGAAAATTGCTTTAACGAATAGTCTTTCACGTAAAATATCAAATAAAGAACTCACAATTGATGAAGCTAAATCTGAATTTATTCATTTACAGCATGCATCATTACAATATTCTTTTTTAACGAATTTCTTTGCAGCTGCCATTGCATGTGGCTTCTTCCTATTTATGTTTGGTGGTGTCGCATCAGATTGTTGGATTGCAGTCATTGCTGGCGGATCCGCATTTTTAACATTCAGCTTTGTGCAACGCTATATACAAATTAAATTTTTCTCAGAGTTTGTTGCAGCCGCTGTGGTCATATCCATTGCAGCCACATTTACTAAATTAGGCATTGCAACCAATCAAGATATCATTACTATAGCCAGTGTCATGCCACTTGTCCCTGGTATATTAATTACCAATGCCATTCGAGATTTATTAGCGGGTGAATTACTTGCAGGTATGTCTCGTGGTGTTGAAGCTGCATTAACAGCATTCGCAATCGGTGCTGGTGTCGCAATCGTTTTATTAATCATTTAAGGAAGGACTGTTAAAGCATGCTATTTTATTTATTTCATTTTACAATCAGCTTTATATCAACAGTACTTTTCTCTATCATTTTCAATGCACCCAAACGCCTCTTAGTAGCATGTGGATTTGTGGGTGCCATTGCATGGACGATTTACCAATTAACGGTAGATTTAGAGTTTGGAAAAGTTGGCGCTTCATTTTTGGGAAGCTTAATTTTAGGCTTAATGAGTCATACTATGAGTCGCAGATATAAACGACCGGTAATTATATTCATAGTGCCAGGCATTATACCATTAGTACCTGGTGGTGCAGCTTATCAAGCGACTCGTTTTTTAGTATCAAATGATTATACAAGTGCTGTAAATACATTTTTAGAAGTTACACTGATTTCAGGTGCGATTGCTTTCGGTATATTAGTTTCTGAAATTCTATATTACCTATACACACGTATCAAACAACTGTATGGTAAAATCAAAGGTAAGACATATAAAAAATCTTACAACATGAATAATAGAGTTTAAGGGGTCGAATATAATGAAGAACCAATTGATAGATAGATTAACAAGATATACGACAATTGATACGCAATCTGATCCAAAATCTACAACAACACCTTCAACTGAAAAGCAATGGGATTTGTTACATTTATTAGAAAAAGAATTACAACAATTAGGATTGCCAACTGATTTAGATGAAAATGGCTACTTATTTGCTACATTAGAAAGTAACATCGATGTCGACGTCCCAACAGTTGGATTTTTGGCGCATGTTGATACATCACCTGATTTCAATGCTTCAAATGTTAAACCGCAAATTATTGAAAACTATGATGGTAAGCCATACAAACTAGGCAATACTAAACGTGTCTTAGATCCTAAAGTATTTCCAGAACTTAACAGTTTAGTTGGTCATACATTAATGGTAACTGATGGTACATCGTTACTAGGTGCAGACGATAAAGCGGGTATTGTGGAAATTATGGAAGCTATTTGTTATTTACAAGAACATCCAGAAATTAAACATGGTACCATTCGCATTGGATTTACACCAGACGAAGAAATCGGTCGTGGTCCACATAAATTTGATGTTGACCGCTTCAATGCTGATTTTGCTTATACTATGGATGGTAGTCAATATGGAGAATTACAATATGAAAGCTTTAACGCTGCTGAAGCGGTTATTACATGCCACGGTGTAAATGTTCATCCTGGTTCAGCTAAAAATGCAATGGTAAACGCAATACGTTTAGGTGAACAATTCGATAGTTTGCTACCTGATAGTGAAGTTCCGGAGCGAACAGAAGGATACGAAGGCTTTTATCACTTAATGAACTTTGAAGGAACTGTTGAAAAAGCAACTTTGCAATACATTATTCGTGATCATGATAAAAAACAATTCGAATTGCGTAAGAAACGTATTTTAGAAATACGTGACGATATCAATGCCCATTTTGAAAATTATCCAGTTAAAGTTGATATATCGGATCAATATTTCAATATGGCAGAAAAAATATTACCATTGCCTCATATTATTGATATACCTAAACGTGTCTTTGCCAAATTAGATATTCCAGCAAACACTGAACCTATTCGCGGTGGTACAGATGGTTCACAATTGTCATTTATGGGGTTACCAACTCCAAACATCTTTACAGGTTGCGGTAACTTCCACGGCCCATATGAATATGCATCCATTGATGTTATGGAAAAAGCAGTACAAGTAATCATTGGAATTGTAGAAGATATCGCTGAAAATCACTAAAAACCAACGATTATATACCAACTCAGGCTTAATTAATAAAAAAATCACGCTAACATTCAGTGCAATGATAGCGTGATTTTTCATATTTTTTACGTATACTTTCGATCTTCTAATTCGTTTTGCTAACCATCATAAATGTTATTAACCAACATGACAGCATCACCAATTTAGTCCTTCTTTACTAAACCTCAACATTAAAATGTGTTTTCAACAGTTTTAAAGACTGAACCGTATAATGCCTAATTTGTAATCCCATTTTAAAGTCAGTATAAGTTTCTGGCATATCGATAAATGTATTAAACATTGCTGTAACCCCTTGTGATTCAAATAAATCAAACTTTTCAGCAGTTGCACAAATTGCAATGGCAACCTTTTGATGTTTATGACAAAGTTCTGCAATACGCAATGTTGTCGTTTCTAGCAACTGATCATTTTCATTTAATCCTTCTCCAAAAATAATTAAATCCGCTTGTTCAACTAAATTTTCTAAATGTGTTAGTTGGTCTACTAATGCATGACTGGTTAATATTTCAGCTTTATACAGTCCATTCAAGACTGCTGCAATTCCACCACCAGCACCACCACGTTCAACTGGACCAATTGCAATTTTCAATTCACTTTTAAATAACTCACTAAAATACCAAATTAAATTATCGATTTCTGCTGCTTGATTATGATTCAACTGATGCGCATCATAAGTTTGCATGATTTCACTTTGCTTACCATATAATCGACTTGAAAAATCCGACATTACTTGAATTCTTGCTGTTTCCATTTTAGGGTGTAAGTTCGACATATCCATACGACGAATATATTTAATTACACCAGCACCTTGTCTCATATCTACGACACGCCCTTCGTCATCATAGAATTGAGCACCTAATGCTTGTAACATACCTGCACCAGCATCAAAACTATCAATCCCACCTAGTGAAATTACAACATGTTTTGCGTCATTATCTAATGCATGTTTAATCATTTCTCCTAAACCATAACTTGTTCGTTCAACAATTGGTTTTTTACCTTTTAAAAATAAATTCCCCTCGATAACGGTCATCCCTGTATCAGTTTGTCCGTAAACACCTTCAACTTCATTCATATCTGCATCATGTACTGGTATACGATACTTTTGCCCAGATTGCCATAAAAATACAGAATCTAATAATTCATGTCTTCCATTAAACAATGGTACTTGAACTACATCTGCAGTTTCAATTTGGCTTGCAACTGCCTCTTCAACATATCTATTAGCTTGATAACTCGAAATAATTCCATGAAACTCATCCATGGCTACTAATACTTTCATAACCTTGACCACCTTACTTTATTATTTGTTGTGATACGTTTTTTATTCATAAAAGATTAATCTTAAATTTTAGATTTTATCTCGTGATTATATGCGAACATTTAACATGACATGATTATTAATTATTCCAGTAAATAACAGTATGCTTCTTTTGGTTTAGCATATATTTCCTATTAAACTAACTTACAAATCATGTTTAAATTTTCTTATTGGATTCGTCGTTTTCCAAAATATTTTCAATAAAAATACTCGAATACATTATACATATGTTTGTAAAAAAGTACTAACTTAACTGCTTCTAAAGGTGACATAAAATAAAAGGTCAGAACATCATTATAGCCAAACTACTCTGATTCACACGAATTTAAGTTGTGCTATTCACGTCTAGTAGTGTAAGGCAAAATGTTCCAACCCTATAGTTTCATTATTCTTCTGCTTGTGCTAATGACGACACATTGATATCACCGTGGTCTCGATTCCAAACCATTTCACCATTTACAAAATAAAATGCTTGAGGTGATTCATGTTTAACGTTCGTTTTTTTAGCAATATAATCTGACAAATCGCGTTCTTGTTGGACAATCAAATAATAACCGTCCATATCGCGTTCATATAAAAATTTATTAAATTGATCGTACGCATTTGCCGATATTGGACAAGTTTCACTATGTTTTAATACAAAAACATATTTATTTTCCTCAATAACCTGTTCAAATTGGTCAATTGAACTTAGCTTTATAGCCACTCTATTCACCTCTAAAAATATTTATCACATTTAAATAGCATCTGCGTGACATTTTTATACATATAGTTAATATCAATGTTTACCATTATACACATAGTAAGTTGACATGTTAACCATAAATTCAAAATTTTTAACTTTGAAAAATGATTATAGTTATTTTTCTTCTAATTTTTCAAGCTTTTTTTCAAAGGCTTTATCGCCGTGAGTTATATCTATACCCTTTTTCGGCAACTTATCTACATCGACTTTTGATAACTTCTCACTAACCTTTATTGTTTCAATACGTGTATTATAATAGTTCTGCAGACTGTAATACATTTCTATTGCGTTTTTCCTTGCATTATTAACATGCTTATCACTAATATTAGTTTGGTTAATATCGGTAATTTGCTTTTCAATCATTGGCATAATGTGATTTTTAATCGCGCCTTTTACTTCATTTTCTTTACTATCATCTAGGTTCTTCTTCGCAGTATCTCTTAACGCTTTATTATTATGTTCTAATTTTGTCGTAAGATTAGTTGCTTCACTTTTATTATCAGCTAATTTAATTTCTGATTCAACTTTGTATCTATTTTTTTCAAATTGTTTCGTATAATCTAAAATGTCTTCGTTATACTTGATAGATTGATTACATAAACCTATGAATTTTTTTAATTGATATATCGCATCCTTCTTCTCATTTGCAAGCGTCATATATTCTTTTTTTAATTTCTTAACTTTCATTGTATCATCAGGCAAATTTTTTGCTGACTTATAATATGCTTCAAATTTAGGTATGAGATGGTTTTTAACATCTTCTTGTAGTGCCTTAAATTCTTTACTATTTTTATCAGTTGTATCAGTTTTACTTAGATGATCAATTTCTTTCAAATGTATATTATCCATGACATGTTGTAATTCTTTTTGTTTTTGCTCAACATCTTTAAATTGCTTAGTAAATTGATGTTGTGCCTCTTTTTCTTTATTACCACAAGCACTTATTACTACAAATAAAATCGCTAAAACAGCGATAATAACAATTTTTTTCATGATTGCACTCCTTAACAGATTCATTATACAAAAACATGTTTATTATGAAAATGAATTATGTTATAGTATTCCAGACTTTATCGTGATTAAATTAAATTTCAATATCAAAGGAGTTTATCATGTATTCAAATGTTCAACCATTCATTAATAGTGATTTAACTAATTGTTTTCAATCACAATACACTGAAATTGAATCATTATTATTCAACCTCTTAGACAGCCCAGTAAAATATACAAAACATATTGGCGGTACGCATCATTTTAAATATTCAACAGAGCCAATTTTAGATATTTTAGTAGGTGTAGAAAATTTGCATGATATTACATCCTTAGATGAAAAACGCTTAAATTATGTAGGGTTTTATCGCTTGCATCATAAATATAATAAGAAAGTTATGATGGCGAAGTTTAACAATTTTCATGAACTAAAACAACAGGTGCGTCTACATATCATTCAAATGAATACCCAAACATTTGAATCTTATCTTGCACTTGATTACCTCTTATCAACTAATGATGATATTGCTTTGCAATTCCATACAAAAAAGCACCAAATATTGCAACATAGCTTAACAATTAGACAATATGAGATGCAAAAGCAACAATACTTTGAAAAACTATGTAAAAAATACTTATAACGACAATAATTCCGTATTTTATAATTATACTAATTCTAATACTTTCTTTTCAATTTTCGCAAATGAATTTTAAAATTGGTATAATACTATATGATATTAAAGACATGAGAAAGGATGTACTGAGAAGTGATAAATAAAGACATCTATCAAGCTTTACAACAACTTATCCCAAATGAAAAAATTAAAGTTGATGAACCTTTAAAACGATACACTTATACTAAAACAGGTGGTAATGCCGACTTTTATATTACCCCTACTAAAAATGAAGAAGTACAAGCAGTTGTTAAATATGCCTATCAAAATGAGATTCCTGTTACATATTTAGGAAATGGCTCAAATATTATTATCCGTGAAGGTGGTATTCGTGGCATTGTAATTAGTTTATTATCACTAGATCATATCGAAGTATCTGATGATGCGATAATAGCCGGTAGCGGCGCTGCAATTATTGATGTCTCACGTGTTGCTCGTGATTACGCACTTACTGGCCTTGAATTTGCATGTGGTATTCCAGGTTCAATCGGTGGTGCAGTGTATATGAATGCTGGCGCTTATGGTGGCGAAGTTAAAGATTGTATAGACTATGCGCTTTGCGTAAACGAACAAGGCTCGTTAATTAAACTTACAACAAAAGAATTAGAGTTAGATTATCGTAATAGCATTATTCAAAAAGAACACTTAGTTGTATTAGAAGCTGCATTTACTTTAGCTCCTGGTAAAATGACTGAAATACAAGCTAAAATGGATGATTTAACAGAACGTAGAGAATCTAAACAACCTTTAGAGTATCCTTCATGTGGTAGTGTATTCCAAAGACCGCCTGGTCATTTTGCAGGTAAATTGATACAAGATTCTAATTTGCAAGGTCACCGTATTGGCGGCGTTGAAGTTTCAACTAAACACGCTGGTTTTATGGTAAATGTAGACAATGGAACTGCTACAGATTATGAAAACCTTATTCATTATGTACAAAAGACCGTCAAAGAAAAATTTGGCATTGAATTAAATCGTGAAGTTCGCATTATTGGTGAACATCCAAAGGAATCGTAAGTTAAGGAGCTTTGTCTATGCCTAAAGTTTATGGTTCATTAATCGATACTGAAACACGCTGTCGCCATTATTTTACCGAAGAAGATATTATTGCTATTAAATTTAAATGTTGTAATAAATACTATCCATGCTATAAGTGCCATAATGAGTTTGAAAAGCACGCCATTAAGCGTTGGTCTGAGCCTTCATTTAACGAAAAAGCAATCTTATGCGGTGTATGCAAACACGAATTAACAATCAATGAATATATGATGGTAGAGCGTTGTCCAAATTGCCAATCTCGGTTTAACAATCGCTGTAAATATCACTATCATATTTATTTTGAAATTTAAACAACATAGTCAAAACATTATAGGGAGTGGGTCAGACATGATAAAGCACCACTTCTGTAGAATTCCTTTTTGAAATTCTCTATGTTTGGGCCCCGCCAACTTGCATTGTCAGTAGAAATTGAAAATCAAATTTCTCTATGTTTGGAGCCCACTGGTATTGAAATGAACTTGTTACAAGTACATGTTCATTCAACCAACGACTGACAACAGAACATTTTAGAGTCTAGGACATTGATTGACGTCCCAGATTTCCTTTTTTAAAGAAAAGAGGGGAGCAATGATTAAGACCTTTAACCATTGTTCCCCTCTTTTAAAATTATTTTACAACTTTATCAAGTTCCTCAATTTGTTTAATTGTAGTTGTAGTTGATCCAGCAGCAAAGTACCATAATTTAGGATCTAAATTATATACTTTGTCTTCTTTAATTGCTTTAACATTTTTTAATACAGGATTATTTAATGCTTGTTTCGCAGTTGATTTACCACTTATCGCTTGACCTCTATCCATCGCTAAAATAACATCTGGATTTTCTTTATTAACATATTCGTTAGAAACATTTTGTCCATGATTGCTATTACTTACTTTTTTATCAACTGCATTGAATCCTAATGTATCGTAAACTAATCCACCAAAACGACCTTTAGGTCCAAATGTTGATAATTCACCTTCGTTAACTAGTAAATACATAACAGTTTTATTGAAGTTTTTCGTTTTATCTTTCATTGAAGCAATTTTGTTATCTAAATCTTTATTTAATTCTTTAGCTTTATCTTCTTTATCGTAAATTTTACCGATATTTTCAGTGTTTTGTTTCATTGAACCAATTAAGTTCTTTTCATCTGCACCAACATAAACAATTTTCGCTTTAGGTGCAGCTTTTTTGAATTCATCTAAATTCTTTTGATTAGCTGTACGTCCAGAGATAAAGATTACTTCGGGTTTCGTCGCAGCAATTTTATCAAAATTCACTTCTTTTAAATTACCAACGTTTGTATATTTATCATCTTTAAATGATTCTAAGAAATTCGGTAATGACTTACCGCCTTCCCCTTTAGGTAATGCTTTTACTTTATCTGATAAGCCCATTTCTTTCATTACATCTAATGCGCCATAGTCTAACACAACTGCATTTTTAGGATTTTTTGGTACTTCAACAGTTTCTTTAACTTTTTTAGCGTCACTACCATCTTTTTTCTCGCCACGCATTTTATAGTTATTTTCAATTTTCACTGTATCTTTAGAACCTTTAGTTTCTGATTTTGATTGTTCTTTATCAGAATTGTTACCGCATGCCGCTAATAAAAACATTACTGCTAATACTAAATATAAGACTGTTTTCTTCATAATATAATATTCTCCTCTTTTGGCTTAATCTGTGTGCTTGATGTGAAATATAAATAAATGCTTTACGTTTAACCCTTCTTTAATTGGCGCATCACCCCTTTAAAGTGTCTCCAAATTATCAATCCTTAAAATATAAACAAATCCTTTGATTTCTTATATGTTCAATTTGAATATTCATGTCATATAAATCACTTAAAACACTACTTTGAATGACATTATCTTTCAAATCTGACTTAACTAGTTGTCCGTTTTTCAATGCTACAATCTGATCTGAATAACAGGACGCAAAGTTAATATCATGTAACACAATGACAATCGCTTTATTCATTTTATGCGCTAACATTTTTAACGTTTGCATAATTTGAACAGCATGCTTCATATCTAAATTATTTAATGGTTCATCTAGCAAAATATATTCAGTATCTTGTGCTATTGTCATTGCAATGTATGCACGCTGACGTTGTCCACCAGATAATGACTTAATATTACGATTTCTGATATCTTGTAGTTGCAACAAATCTAGCGCATCATTGACAATATCATGATCCTCTTTCGTCAAACGACCTTTAGAATAAGGGAATCGTCCAAAGTTTACCAACTGCTCTACCGTAATATTCATTTCAGTATGGTTTGTTTGTTTTAATATAGATATTTTTTTCGACAAGTCATTATTTTTATAATCAGACATGAGCTGTCCATCTATTTTCACTTCACCGTTATCAAAACGAATTAACCTACATATCGCTGAAAGTAAAGTACTCTTACCCGCACCATTAGGTCCAATTAAAGAAGTCAATTTACCTTTTTCGATATCTATGCTAATATCTTCCAATATCATTTGATTATTTATAGTTTTAGTTAAATTTTCAACTTGAATCATTGCGCATTTCTCCTTCTAACTAATAGATAAATGAAATAACTTCCACCAATCAAATCAATAAGTATACTCATTTCTGTCGTAGCTTCAAACACATTTTCAACTACCCATTGCGCACTAAATAAACTAATCCAACTCAAGCAAATTGTCGCAATTAAAATATACTTATGTTCATACGTCTTCATTAGTTCATGCGCTAGATTTACAGTTAATAAACCTAAAAATGTAATTGGTCCTACTAATGCAGTTGACACAGAAACTAAAACTGAGACTATTACAAGTAGAATTCGCGTTAATTTTTCATACGATATCCCAAGATTAATTGCTTCAGCACGACCTAAAAGCAATACATCTAAATAAGGCAATAGTAAAATTGTAATGACTAATAAGATTACTAATAGCACTGCTGAGAAAGTAACTAAATTCGAATTAGAAGCATTAAAATTAGCAAACATACTACTTTGTATTGCTAAAAATGACTCAGGATCCATAATCAGTTGAATAAAACCTGTTATGCTTCTAAAAAATGTTCCTAAAAGGACACCAATAAGTAAGATAAAATAAATTGAAAAATGTCCAATTTTAAAGATACCTTGGAATAGGATTAGTGCGAATAACACCATCGTTATAAGTGTTAATATAAAGTTCAAATATACATTAGTAACCCATACCGATTGAATTCCAAATAAAAAGACTGGCAATACTTTGATAAATAAATAAACTGCATCTAACCCCATTATTGATGGTGTCAATAGACGGTTATTTGTAATCGCTTGAAAAATCACCACTGAAGTTGCAATGGCAGCACCTACTAAAATAATTAATATGAACTTTCTTAAACGACTTGAAAATTGATATTCAAATATTTCAAAATCAATACCTACAAATAAGTACAGCATACTAATTAATAACGTTACTGCAATTAAAAGCATTATTTTTTTATTATTGTTGCGCATAATTTTTCCTACCTTTCATAAGCAAGATAAGGAAAATGATTGTTCCAAATACACCTATTGTTAAACCAATATTTATTTCATATGGATAAACAACAATTCTGCCAACTATATCAGAAAATAATACAAAGATGGCACCTAACATCATCGTATGAGGGATAGCATTTTTCAAATGATCACCTCGATAAATTGAAATAATATTTGGTATTACTAGTCCTAAGAACGGTAATGTTCCAACAGTCACCACTACCAATGCTGTAATAGTTGCAGTAATAAACAATGCGATGTTAATTAATTTTTCGTAACTCAAACCTAAATTATTAGTAAAGTCTTTACCCATTCCTACAATCGTGAAATGATTAACAAAAAGATATGTCAATGCTAAAAGAGGAATACTTAAATATAAAATTTCATAGCGTCCACTTGTGATAATGGCAAAGTTCCCGTTAAGCCAGTTACCAATGCTTTGAACAGCATTCGTGCGCAATGAGATGAAGGTTGTGAAACTTGCAACAATCCCACCCATCATAATTCCTAGAAGCGGTACAAAAATGACATCTTTCACTTTTATAAAATCAATGATTTTAACAAATAAAAACGTACCGCAAATACTGCAAATAACAGCAAATACTAGTTTTAATAAAATATGACCGGTTGGAAAGAACAATAAAGCAATTAAAATACCTAGTTTAGCCCATTCCATCGTTCCAGCTGTAGTCGGACTAACAAACTTATTTTGCATCATTTGTTGCATTATCAAGCCTGCTAAAGCCAACGAACTTCCAGCAATTAAAATACTCATCGTCCTTGGTATTCGGCTTGAGAATAAAATATTCCGCTGTGACTCAGTTAAATGTAGTAAATCTTTAATTGATAGTTCACTCACACCTATGAACAACGAAATAATTGTCAACAATATTAGTAATAGAAGCAAAATATTTCCCTTTAATAAATACTTCATTACAAATTTTTCTCCCTTTAAATTAATGATAATCATTATCATTGATAATATTTCTCATTAATAGTAGCGTTTTTTGACCATAATTTCAATAGCCTTTCAAATAATTTAGTGTCAATTTTATTGATATTTGCAATTAAACTGAAATTTAATTTTTCGGAATGTGTATTTTGTTTGCTTAAAGTAAAATAGAACACCCTTTTGTAATGCAATATCTTGTATACTTTCTAGCCTCATTGACATCATTAAATACAATTTTTACTTTTTCAAAATATGCATACGCTTTTAAGCATAGAGAAAAGACCTTCAACATGTAGGAGGCAAGACGAAACGAATCGCTATTTCCCTTTACATGTGAAGGTCTTTTAATTTAATTGTTATTTGTTGTCAAATACAAAGTCATCATCTTGTAATGCTTCTACGTTTAATGCTAATACATAACCATCACCTTTTACTGAGAAGAAGTCATGGTTTTTAGTTGTTGTATCTAAGGCATTCTCAATGATTGGGTTAAATTCACGTTCCTCAAAATAAGGTTCAAAGCCTAAGTTTGAAAGTGCTTTGTTTCCATTATATTTAACATAGTTTAGCACATCTTCAGTGATTCCAAGATCATCGTATAACATTTTTGTGTATGACTCTTCATTTAAATACAAGTCATTTAGCAATTTATACATTTCTTGATCTGCTTTTTGTTTCTCACTTTCAGATAGTTCATTTCGTAAATGCTGTGCATCTAAACCGGTAAATACACCATGAATAGATTCATCTAAAAGAATTTTACGAATGATTTCACCTGATGTCGTCATTTTCCCTTGACCAGCAAGATATAGTGGATAATAGAAACCTGAGAAGAATAAGAATGTTTCTAAAAATACACTCGTAACTCTGGCCATATATTGGTCGTATATCGAAGCTTCTTTACCCCAAAGTTTGTGATAATTAGCAACAATTTTATCAGATTTATATTTTAAATGGGGTTCCTCTAAAACCCATTCATCTAATAGGTAGTTTGTTTCACTAGATGGTAATAGTGTTGTGAAAATATGTGAATAGCTTTTCGCGTGTATTTGCTCCATCATCGCCATAAATGAATAAACTGCTTTTTTCCTTAAGTCAGTCGTATGTAGCATAACTAAAGGCATGCCATCATCTGCTTGATGTGTATCTAAGCCTGTTAAACCAGCTAATGCTTTTTTAAATGTGTCTTGTTCAGCTTCAGATAAAGTCTTCCAACTTGCAATGTCTTTTGATACTTTAAATTCTGTTTCAACCCACATTTGAGATATATTTTGTCTCCAAAACATATTCGTCATATCTTCTTGTGTGTTCCAATTAACAGCTATCATGAATATAATTTCCTCCTGTAATGTTACTCAATAATTGACAAATACAGACATAGCAGTCTAATCATCTGCTAATTCAGACCAGATGATTAGCTGTTTGTCATTTTCAACATTTAATTGTTAGATAGAACAACTTGTACATTCTTCTACACTTAATAATTTATTTCTAGTATAGTAAAGTGATTTTAATCCTTTATAGTGCGCATATACATATAATCTTGCTAACTCACGTGTAGAAATTTCAGAATTAACATAAAGGATCGTTGAGATACCTTGGTCAATATGCGTTTGAATTGTCGCAATTAAATCGATTAATTTCATCTGATCAGTATTGAATGCTGATTTGTAGTACCACATTGTTTGTGGTGATAAGAATGGCATAGGGTAAAATGTTTCCGCATTACCATAAGTACGACGTTCAATTTGGTCAACGATTGGCATTACAGAACTTGTTGCATTTTGAACATAAGAAATACTTTGTGTTGGAGCAATTGCTAATCTATATGCATGATATAAACCATATTGTTCAACATCTTGTTGTAGTTTCTTCCAATCCTCAGAAGTAGGAATAGCCATACCATCGAATAATTCACGTACTTTTTCGAATTGAGGTTCAAATTCTTGAGTTGTATAGAACTCGAAATATTTGCCATTAGCATAATCAGACTTTTCAAAGTCTTGATATTTGATACCACGCTCTTTAGCGATTTCCATTGAACGTTCGATTGAGTAGAAATTCATCATCATAAAGAAGATATTTGCAAAATCTTTTGCTTCTTCTGACTCATAACCAATTTTATTTTTTGCTAGGTAACCGTGTAAATTCATCACACCAAGACCAACTGAATGTAATTCACTGTTAGCTTTTCTAACTCCTGGTGCATTTTGAATATTTGCTACATCACTCACAACAGTTAATGCGTCCATACCAGAGTGAACTGAATCTCTGAATTTTCCGCTTTCCATTACATTAACAATATTTAATGAGCCCAAGTTACAAGAAATATCACGTTTAATTTCGTCTTCAATACCATAGTCATTAATAATTGAAGTTTCTTGTAGTTGGAAAATTTCCGTACATAAGTTACTCATTTTAATTTGTCCAATGTTTGAATTCGGATGCACTCTGTTAGCATTATCTTTAAACATTAAATATGGATAACCTGATTGTAATTGTGTTTGCGCAATTAAATTCAACATTTCACGCGCATTCTTTTTCTTTTTCTCAACATTTGGGTTTGCAACCATGTCATCATAATATTTTTCTAAATCGATATCGTCTAATGTCACACCATATTCTTCTTTAACTGTATGAGGTGCAAACATATAAAAGTCCTTACCTTCTTTAGCTAAATCGAAGAATTTAGATGGAACAATTAAACCAGTTGATATTGTAGATAAACGTAAATCTTCATCCGCATTTACTTTTTTAGTATCTAAAAATTCTTCTACATCATAATGGAAGATATTTAAGTACACAGCACCAGCACCAGGGCGTTGACCAAGTTGATCTGCATAGCTAAAGCCACCTTCAAGTGACTTAGCAATAGGTAAAACGCCTTTCGCTACGCCTTTAATTCCTTTAATTGCTTCACCACGTGCACGCAATTTAGATAAGTTAATTGCAACGCCGCCCCCAATTTTACTTAATTGTTTTGCAGTTGAATCAATAAAGTTAATTGAATTTAAGCTGTCATCCACTTCTAATAAGAAACATGACACTAGCTCACCACGACGCGCACGGCCTGCGTTTAAAAATGTTGGTGTCGCTGGTTGATATCTTTGTTCAACCATAGCAGAAATAAATTGTTTAGCTTGTGCTTTATTACCATTTGCTAGGTATAAAGCAACAATGGCAACGTGTTGATTATAGTCTTCTAAGTATTGACTTTTATCATTTGTTTTCAAAGCGTAATCTTTGAAAAATTTACTAGCTGACATATAACTTGCAAAATTAAACGGGATTGATTTTGCATAATCAGTGATTTCAATTAGATCCGCTTCACTATAAATATCAAACACATTGAAATAAAAATCGTTGTCTACTAAATAACGTAAACGCTCGATTTCAGTATCGAAGAAGATTGTTTTGTCTTTTACTTCTTCTAAATAAGCTACTAAAGCTTCTTGGTCTTTTTCTAAACTAAAGAATCCATCTTCTCTTCGTTTAGTGACCTCATTATTTAATTCAATATGATTGTACTTTTTCTCTTCCATGGTTTTCATTAAAATTACCCACCTTGTTCTTAAATTCAATAACGTCTTTGTTTTTTCCATGTAACTCAAACTTCATTAATAAAGGGACATTATACTCTTCTGATATCGTGCGACCCGCTTTTGCGAAATTTAGTCCCCAATTTCGATTACCGCTAGCTGCCACACCTCTGATGTATTGATGATTAACTTCTAAAAAAGATTGAACGGGTTCTGGTACTTCTCCAAATCCAATAGTGCCAGTAACGATAATAAACGGTTCATGAACTGGTTCCATACAATTTTCTGCTGTAATCTCAAGCGTATTTTCAAGTTCTGTTCTCTTAATAAAACGACGGACATTTCCAGTAAATGAAAAATATATTATTTTCATTGGATCACCTTCTTTCTTCAACCCTTTTAAATAAAGTAGTCATTCCAATTAAAAAATGCTTTAACAACATGGTTACTATGGTTATCTCAGCATTGTATTAACTATAATGAAGCTACTTATTTTCTCAAATGTAAACCAATTGCATAGATTTATATTTGAGAAAATAGTAGCTTATATGGGTTGAATGTATAAAAATCACTATATGTAGTGTTTACATCATTGGATATCTTCCATTTGCTCAGTACATTTTCTAAAAATATGACTATTAATTGATAATAACTATTAAATTTCTGTGTTAAATTACTTTTAAATGTAATTTCTTCATAAATAAAGCATTTGCATACAAAACACAAGATATTGTGTCTTTTTCGTTTCACCAACACTATATTATGTGTTTCATTATACATAAGACACACTATGATTTAAAGTGCCATTTTCTAATCGAATGTTCGTAAAACGTTCCAACTAGGCACCAATACTAAATTAGAAAAACTTGAACAAATTTAAAAAAATTTTTTAGTAGATATCACTTGATTTTTTTAAATCTGTGTCAATCTCAATTGTATCAACAGAAATCAAGAAAAAGCTTATTAGCTTGATACTGAATTGATATTTGTTTTATGTAATAACACAAACATTCATAAAAGTGTAATGCCCTATTATTCCGACAAATAAACACAGAACATTTGTTCGGTACAGTCTATTATAGTCTTTTTATAGTAAATTTCAACTATTTATGCACAACATGTTGTTTTATGCTAATATAAATACGTTAATTTTATATAAAAGAGGCGATAAAATTGAATCCTAAAGTAAAAGGTATCATTGCCATTTTAATTTCGGCTATTGGTTTCAGTTTTATGTCAGTGTTTTTCAGACTTGCAGGTGACCTTCCTGTTTTTCAAAAATCATTAGCACGAAACTTAGTAGCAATGTTTATTCCATTATTTTTTATATATAAATACCATCAGCCAATGTTTGGCAGACTTTCAAGTCAACCCTTATTAATAACACGATCAACACTTGGACTTATTGGTGTATTGTTAAATATTTATGCCATTGATCATATGGTACTTAGTGATGCCGATTCATTAATGAAACTCAATCCTTTCTGGACGATTTTATTAAGCATTGTTTTCTTACATGAAAAGGTAAGGAAGTATCAAATTACAGCAATGATAATTGCTATTTTAGGTATGCTTTTAATAGTGAAACCTGAATTTTCATCATCTATGATTCCATCATTAGCTGGCTTATTCTCAGGTATTTTTGCAGCATCAGCATATACATGTGTTCGAGCACTTAGTACAAGAGAAGCACCATATACTATAGTATTTTACTTCTCCTTATTTTCTGTCATCGTTTTAATACCTTTCACTGCATATACCTATGAACCAATGAGTCAGATGCAAATACTTTATCTATTAGGGGCTGGCTTAGCTGCCGCTGTGGGTCAAATTGGTGTTACATTAGCATATAGTTTTGCAGCAGCAAAAGATATTTCTATTTTCACGTATGCATCTATAATTTTCACAGCAATACTTGGATTTATTCTATTCGGAGAATCTCCAGATTTCTATGCAACATTAGGTTACGTCGTTATTATCGGTGCAAGTTATTACATGTTTGAAAAAGCACGCCGAGACGCCAAAATAATAAAAAAATAAATTTAAAGGAGCGCTTTATATGGCACATGGCCGTCAACAAGATGAATTACAAGATATAACTTTATTAGGAAATCAAGACAATACTTACAATTTTGACTATCGTCCTGATGTATTAGAATCGTTTGATAATAAGCATCAAGGTCGTGACTATTTCGTAAAATTCAACTGTCCAGAATTTACATCATTATGTCCAATTACTGGGCAACCAGATTTTGCAACTATCTATATTTCATATATTCCAAATGTTAAAATGGTTGAATCAAAATCTTTGAAATTATACTTATTTAGTTTCAGAAATCACGGTGATTTTCACGAAGATTGTATGAATATTATTATGAATGATTTGATAGAGCTTATGGACCCACATTATATTGAAGTCTGGGGCAAGTTCACACCACGTGGTGGAATTTCTATTGATCCTTATACAAACTATGGACGTCCAAATTCTAAATATGAAAAAATGGCTGAGCATCGTTTGATGAATCATGATTTATATCCCGAAAAAATAGATAATCGTTAAATGTATCATTTAATAAACACACCAATAAGTTGATTTTCCTAACTTATTGGTGTGTTTTTCATTTAGCATACATAATAGGTTACATTAAAATAACATTTTATACCAAAGTACACCAAAAGAATATTAGTACACGAATTAAACAACATTTTTATAGAAACCTATTGCACTTTAACGTCAATAAGTATATTTTTATATTATCTCTAATTAATTGTGCGCGCTTAATAACAGAATATTCTCAATATTTTTATTTTTTTGTGATTTGTTGGAATATTTAGTTGATAAGGCACAATCAAATTTACTTAAACTATTGTATTAGGGGAAGAAAGGATGGGATGTATACATGACACAACAAAACTCCCATGGAAATCAAATTCAAGACATACCTCAAACAGGATTTTTCGGGCATCCTCGAGGACTAGGCGTACTCTTCTTTGTAGAGTTCTGGGAAAGGTTTAGTTATTATGGCATGCGTGCCCTACTCATTTTCTACATGTACTTTGCCGTAACAGATAATGGCCTTGGAATTGATAAAACAACAGCTATGTCAATTATGTCAGTTTATGGTTCATTAATCTATATGACATCAATACCAGGCGGATGGATTGCTGACAGAATTACAGGTACTAGAGGCGCTACTTTATTAGGTGCAGTCTTTATTATTATCGGACATATTTGTTTAAGCTTACCATTTGCATTAATCGGCTTATTCACATCAATGTTCTTCATCATTATTGGTTCAGGTTTAATGAAGCCAAACATTTCAAATATCGTTGGCCGTTTATATCCTGAAAATGATAGACGTATGGATGCAGGTTTTGTTATTTTCTATATGTCAGTTAATATGGGTGCATTATTATCACCTATTATTTTGCAACACTTTGTTAATGTTAAAAACTTCCACGGCGGATTCTTGATTGCAGCAGTTGGTATGGCATTAGGTTTAGTATGGTATGTACTTTTCAACCGCAAAAACTTAGGTAGCGTTGGTATGAAACCTACTAACCCATTGACACCAGCTGAAAAGAAAAAGTATGGTCTTATTATCGGAAGTGTTGTTTTAGCAATTGTATTAATTATCGTTATTGGTGCATTAACTAATTCATTATCATTTAACTTAGTTAGTAATACTGTTTTAGTATTAGGTATTGCATTACCAATCATTTACTTCACTTTAATTATTAGAAGTAAAGATGTCACTGATACTGAACGTTCTCGTGTTAAAGCATTTATTCCATTATTTATTCTTGGAATGGTGTTCTGGGCTATTCAAGAACAAGGGTCTAATGTATTAAACATATATGGAATTGAACATTCAGATATGAAATTAAACTTATTTGGTTGGAAAACAAACTTTGGTGAAGCGATCTTCCAATCAATTAACCCATTATTTATTTTATTACTAGCTCCAATTATTTCACTTTTATGGCAAAAGCTTGGAACTAAACAACCTAGCCTGCCAGTAAAATTTGCAATTGGTACGTTCTTAGCAGGTGCGTCATACATACTAATTGGTATTGTAGGTTATGCATCAGGTTCATCAAACTTCTCAGTTAACTGGGTTATTTTATCGTACATTATTTGTGTTATCGGTGAGCTATGCTTATCACCAACGGGTAATAGTGCTGCTGTTAAGTTAGCACCTAAAGCATTTAATGCCCAAATGATGAGTATTTGGTACTTAACTAACGCTTCTGCACAAGCAATCAATGGTACTTTAGTTAAGTTAATAGAACCACTAGGTCAAACAAATTACTTTATTTTCCTAGGTGTTGTTGCAATTATTGTTACAACAATTGTATTAGCATTCTCACCTTTAATCATCAAAGCGATGAAAGGTATACGTTAATATTGTTGGCCTAATTCAAAAAACAGTAAGTCATTTAAATGGCTTACTGTTTTTTTATAGGTTTCTATTAATTAAATTCAAGATATCAGTATAAATAAAAGCTTAATATGCTCGTTATAGACAGCTATAACTATTTTTTCTCGTCCCACTCTATAGACATCAATGTCAGTTATTACCATTTTCTCTATTTAAAAACATATTTTTGGTATTAACAATTAAAAGTGGGTATATATATTTAATGAACCAATTTTTAGAAAGTAGGCTAAACTATGGAAAATAAATATACACATGGTGTCCTCTTTTACCATGAACACAGTGGATTAAAAAATATTAATCAAGGTATTGGGGAAGTTACAACAGCATTAAGTTCAATTTGTAAGCATCTTTCTATTCAATTGAGTGAAAACGAAGGTGACATTATTAAATATTGCCAAGAAATCAAAACTAAAAACTATGCAAAAGATGTAGATATATTATTTATTCTTGGCGGTGATGGCACGGTTAACGAACTTATAAATGGTGTTATGTCACATGACCTTCAACTCCCTATTGGCATTTTACCAGGCGGTACTTTTAATGATTTTACAAAAACGCTAAATATAGCACCTAATCATAAACAAGCTAGTGAACAAATGATTTCTGCACAAGTTGGTACATACGATGTAATTAAAATAAATAATCAATATGCACTCAACTTTGTTGGGTTAGGTCTAATTGTTCAAAACGCTGAAAACGTACAAGATGGTTCAAAAGATATATTTGGTAAATTGAGTTATATTGGATCAACTGTCAAAACACTGCTAAATCCAACACAATTTAATTATCAATTATCAATAGATGATAAGACATATTCTGGCGAAACGACCATGATACTAACAGCAAATGGCCCATTCATTGGTGGTAGTCGTATACCATTGACTGATTTGTCTCCTCAAGATGGTGAACTGAACACTTTCATTTTTAATGAACAAAGTTTCAGTATTTTAAATGATATTTTTAAAAAGCGTGATAGCATGAATTGGAATGAAATCACTCAAGGTATTGAGCATATACCTGGTAAAAAGATTTCACTTACAACAGATCCAGCAATGAAAGTTGATATTGATGGCGAAATTTCATTAGAAACACCTATTGATATTGAGGTTATACCAAATGCCATTCAGTTACTTACTGTCAATGATTTGTAAGCATCCGGAATGATCTTAACCCGATATTATATTAGGTTTGGAGTGTAATCATAAGATTCAACGCACCTTATATTCGTTTTTATTAGCTTTAAGCTATTACCCTGTTTCAAAAACAGACATATAATTTTGGCGCATGCCACTAAAATGATTGATGTTGTATTTTAAATCATAGTGGTTTATGCGTCTTTTTCAAATTCTATAAAAAATCGGATGACGTGTAATCTGCCATAGATTAACACATTCATCCGATTTATAATAATGAGATAGACTAACATTTATTGAGAGCGGGACGGAAATGATAAAGAACGACTAATGATTGGTTATGTAGCGATTCTTTATCATTAGTCACAGCTAATGTGTACTTAAAAATATGAATGCATGAGTTACACTCATGCATAAGAAATACTAATTTCTAAAGAAAAAGTATTTCTTTATGTTGGGGCCCCGCAGTCAACTACTGCCAATATAGTGTTGTAGTGTCTAAGACATAAAAGTTCATCTCAGTCACAATTACTTTATAGCCTATCCATCATCTTTTCTACATGAAATTTTTCAAGTGATATATTTTATTTCTCAATATTATCTAAAAAATACTGTTCTACATCTTTCCAGCTATTTACGCGTTCAAATCGATCATCATTAATATTATGCACTGCTGTAAACATAATCGGTGTACCAGTAAAAATTTCAAGCTGTCTAGGATTGTCATCTATTAAATAATCAGCTTTAACGATGTTTTTTCTACCACAAAAAACAAAATGCTGAGGATCTAAAAATGGAAAGAACTCTAGTAACCATTCATATTTATCACTAAATGATGTTGGTACATCCATTGCTGCTGTAGCAATATATACATCATAATGTTCAGTTAATTTTTTCACAACTTCTTGTGCATGTGGCATCACTTTAAGATGTCTGAAGAAGCCTGGTTCTCTCAATACTTCTGTAATTAATCCATCATGTTCAGGAATAACATGTTTAAGTTTTTGACCATTCAAAGCTTCCATTTTAATACCTAAATCCGCTCTAAAATTGACAGCATCAATGATTTCTCCTAATGTATCTGCCAATACTTCATCCATATCAATCGCGATTGATTTACGGGTCATTTTAATCTTCTCCTCAAAATATCAGTATTGATTCAGTATAGCAAAAAAGCAATTGATACAAAACAATATCATCTATTGTTGCTTTTTACACTGAATACTCTCACCTCATCATTCACACTGCATTGAGCTTGAGACATAAATCAATGTTCAATGCTCTACAAAGTTATATTGGCAGTAGTTGACTGAACGAAAATGCGCTTGTAACAAGCTTTTTTCAATTCTAGTCAGGGGCCCCAACACAGAGAATTTCGAAAAGAAATTCTACAGGCAATGCAAGTTGGGGTGGGACGACGAAATAAATTTTGAGAAAATATCATTTCTGTCCCACTCCCCACTTACTATTCGTATTTAAAGTTTGATAAAACTTCTAACATTTTATCATTTTGTTCTTTAAAACCAATTGTAATTCTAACACCAGTTGGAAATGGTCGCGTAATACACCCTACATTTAAAAGTGCTTCATAAAGTTCATTTACCCGCTTTGTTTTTACAAATATAAAATTCGTTTGACTTGGCAAGAAATACTCACTTTGAGGTAATTGATAAAATCTTTCGCGTTCAACACTATTTTTATGTGTTACCTCTTTTAAATATTGTTGATCTTCAAGTGCTGCAACTGCTGCGTATTCAGATATACGTGTCACATTAAATGGTGGTCTAATGATGTTCCATTTTTCAATCGCATGTTCACTTGCTACCACATATCCTACACGTAAACCCGCTAATCCATACGCCTTTGAAAATGTACGTAATAAGAAAGCATTGTCATATTTTTGTTGCAAAGCAAGTGTATCCGGGTAGTCCTCTGCTGTCACAAATTCAAAATAAGCTTCATCTATAATTACTGGTACATGTGGAGGTACTTGAGATAAAAACGAATCTACGCTCTCATGATTAAAATATGTACCTGTAGGATTATTTGGATTACATAACCATACCAATGACGTATCTTCATTAACTTCTTTTAAAATACCTTCTAAATCGAAGCCACCATCTTTTAAAGGTACTTGTATCACATTAGCTGATTCAACAATCGCATTGTGATAATATTGACCGAATGTCGCTTCACTTGTAACAATAGTATCCCCTGGCGTTAATACAGCTCTAGAAATCATTAATATAACTTCATCTAATCCCGCACCAAATAAAATGCGTGATTGATCTACATTTAAATGTTTACTAATCGCCGCTTTTAATGTCGGTGATCCTGTTTCAGGATAATAATATAACTCATCTAAGTGTGCTGATATCGCTTCTTTAACTTTAGGCGATGGTCCATACAAATTTTCATTTGATGCAAGTTTATATAAATCTCCTTCAATGCCATACTTTTCTTTCAATGCCCTTGGAGATAAACCAGGCTGATATGCTGATAGTTGATTAAGTTGTTCTTTCATAATAAAAACAACCTCCTTAGAATTAACTGAAATTTTAAAAAACTTATATTCATTATATCGCTCTATGTTTCTAAAATGCAATGCTACTATTTTCACATCATAATAGCTTACATTGTGTTTAACATGTCATATTTTTTAATCATTATTGCATGTTTAAATTGAACATAATTATAGATTTAAATATAACAACGCCACATAAGATATAATTTGGTGTTACGCATCTTATGTGGCGTTGGTCGTTATTTGATTAACTCTTTTGCTTTTAAATAATCTTTCGCAACTGTATATGGGTCTTCATTTTTAACTGTTACTTTATAGTTCATCATTTGCATATCTTCATCAGATATTTTGTTTTCTAGTTTGTTTAACGGTTTCTTAATTTCTGGATGTTTCTTTAAAAAGCTTTCTTTAAATAATGGTGCTCCTTGATATGGTGGAAATACGTGCTTATCATCTTTTAACACAACCATATCATATTGTTTTAATTCAGCGTCAGTTGAATATGCATCTATTAAATTAATATTACCTTTATTGATCGCTTGATATCTCAACTTAGGTTCCATTGTACGTATGTTATCTAAATTTAAATTATAAGCCTTTTGAACAGCTTTGTAACCATCTGGACGATCATTAAATTCCAATGTAAATCCTGGTTTAAGTTGATCTTTAACCTTATTTAAATCACCAATTGTACGTATATTATGTTGTTTAGCAAAATCACGTTTTACAGCTAAAGCATACGTATTGTTATACTTCATTGGTTTTAACATAGTCATTTGATATTTCTTTTCAAGACTTTGCTTAGCTTGTTCATAAACTTTTTTCTCTTCTTTTGACTTCAATGGTTCTTTTGTTAATTCACCTAAAACTGTTCCAGTAAATTCTAAATACCCATCTATATCGTCAGATTTTAAAGCATTAAATAAAAATGCTGTTTTGCCCATACCATCTTTCACTTCTACAGTATTTTTGGTCTCTTCTTCTATTAAAATTTTATACATATTTGTAATAATCGATGGCTCGGAGCCAAGCTTTCCAGCTAACGTAATTTTATCACCTTTTTGTGCAAACATAGGAATAGCGATAGCCAGTATAATAATCATCACTATAACACCTAACGTCATCAATAACTTTTTATAAGATAATTTAGCCATAAATCTTAAAATTAAATCAAATATAATTGCCAATAAGGCTGCTGGAATTGCACCTAATAATATCAACGATGCATTGTTACGGTCTATACCTAATAAAATTAAATCTCCTAGTCCGCCTGCACCAATTAATGCTGCTAGTGTTGCTGTACCTATAATTAATACCATAGCCGTTCTTACACCAGCCATTATAACAGGCATTGCTATCGGAAGTTCGACTTTAGTTAAACGTCTAAATGGTTTCATACCTATACCTTTAGCCGCTTCAATGAGTGATGGATCAACTTCTTTAATTCCAGTATACGTATTCCTTAAAATTGGTAACAACGCATACACTACAAGTGCAATAATTGCTGGCACACGACCGATACCAAATAAAGGAATCATTAAACCTAATAATGCCAACGATGGTATGGTTTGAAGAATTGCCGCAATATTCATTACGATTTCAGATATCGTTTTAGTCTTCGTTAATAAAATACCTAATGGTACCGCAATAGCAGTTGCAATCAATAATGCGATAAATGATATTTGAATATGTTCTATCATTGTCGAAAAGAGTTGCCCCTTACGTTCACTCAATATGTCGAAAAAGTTAGTCATGTTGAGCTACCTCCTTTTTCTGGGACAAATATTTGAAGATATCTTTCCTATCAATAACATATTGACCTACGCTATCTTCTTGCATGACAATGACACGCTCGCTCTCTGATAAAAGTTGATACAATACTTCAATTGGTTGATTGTCATAAACAATTGGATAAGCGCTCATAGATGTAACCTCATCGATTGGTTTCATAATATCCAAGTCACGGATAATTGCGTTCTCTTCAACACATGGCGCATCATCTTCTAAATGACTACCCATAAATTGTTTAACAAATTCACTTTGAGGATTATTTTTAAATCCTTCTGGTGTGTCAATTTGTTCAATATGGCCTTCATTCAAAAGACAAATCTTATCACCAAGTTTCATCGCCTCTTGAATATCATGTGTAACAAATATGATTGTCTTCTTAATTTTAGTTTGTAATTCAATTAAATCATCTTGAAGTTTTTCTCGGCTGATTGGGTCTAATGCACTAAACGGTTCATCCATTAAAATAACTGGTGGATCAGCTGCTAACGCACGTATAACTCCTACACGTTGTCGTTGCCCCCCTGACAATTCATCAGGTTTTCTGTTTTTATATTTTTCAGGTTCTAATCCAACCATATCAAGTAATTCATCTACTCTTTTATCTATATCTTTTTCTTTCCACTTTTTCATTTGTGGCACTTGTGCAATATTTTCTTTGATTGTCATATGTGGGAATAATGCAATCTGCTGCAATACGTATCCAATATCCCAACGCATTTCGTATACTGGATAATCACTTATTGGTTTATCTTTAAAATAAATATAACCTTCACTTAAGTGAATGAGTCGATTAATCATTTTTAATGTCGTAGTTTTTCCACAACCTGAAGGTCCAATTAGCACAAAAAATTCACCCTCATTAATATTGAAACTAATGTTATCGACAGCAACATGTTTGCCATAACGCTTAGTTACATTTTTAAACTTAATCACTTTGCCACCTCTTTTTTTCTCATAGCATAAAACCGAGATTATATGTATGTATTCCCTATTTAACCACGTTTATTACAATTTTCAAATTTAAATGATTTATCCTTGAACTTTTTTAATAAAATAATGAATAATAGGTAATCTCCAGTTAAGAAATAGTGTTATTTTACCTTGAATTCAAAAAAAACACCCAGTAAAACAAGGAATGCTTACTAGGTGTCTTCACTATACTTTGGCTTTATAATTTTGAATCGTTTCTAAAAATGCTGGACAATAATGTTTTAATTTGTAACTACCTACGCCATCAATATTAATCATATCTTGTTTCGAAGCAGGCTTACGTTTAGCAAATTCCTCCAACGTGTAATCAGAAAATATACTTACAGGTGCTATCGTTAATTTGTCACTTAACTTTTTACGAACTTCTACCAACTGACTGAATAATACTCGGTCAACCCCTTCAACCGTATTTATAAATACTTTTTCAGTCGCTTTTTGCTTAAATGGTGTTGTGAATACTTCTACTTCATTACTGAGTAATTTTTTAATTGAAGTATCACACATTAATATTTCATCATTTTCATTTAAGAACCCTTTGAATCTTAATTCATCTATTAAGTGACTTAATTCTGATGTTGTGTAACCTTTCATTAAACCATGGGTTGAAATTTGGTCATAACCTTTGTACTTAATATAATCTGTTGACTCTCCTCTTAGCACTTGAATGATAACACTATAACTCTCTTGTTGTTTCATACGAGCGATGCAACTAATAATCATCTTAGCATCTTGTGTCATATTATATGATTTATCTTGTTGAACACAATTACTACATTGTTCACATTCTTCTAATTTTTCATTCGGTTCAAAATAATGGACAATTGTTGCTTCTAAACATTTTTTTGTTTTTGTATATTGAATCATTTTAGTTAACTTTTCGCCCATTTTATCTTTATAGTCATCATCAGCTTGAGAGACTGTTATAAAATACTCGTGTAAATTGATATCGCGTTCGCTAAATAACAAAATACATTCACTTTTTAACCCGTCACGACCTGCACGACCCGCTTCTTGATAATAAGATTCTAAATCTCCAGGCATATTATAATGAATAACAAAGCGTACATTGGATTTATCAATACCCATACCAAAAGCATTTGTAGCAACAACTACTTTAACACGATCAAATAAGAAATCATTCTGCGCTTCTTCTCTTTCTTTATTGCTCAAACCTGCATGATATATAACACTTTCAATTTTCTGGCTTTCTAAAGCTTCTTGAAGCTCTTCAACTTGCTTACGTGTAGAACAATAAATAATACCTGCATCTTCATCGTGTGTTTTAATATAATCCAATATAAATTTTTGACGTTGATAAGTAGGATTTACTTTAAAAATTAAGTTTCTACGCTTAGTACTCGTTTTAATTTGATCAGTTTGAGCGATATTTAACTTTTCTCTAATATCTTGCTGTACTTCAACTGTGGCAGTTGCTGTCAACGCTATTATTGTAAAATCTTGAGGTAACGTAAATACTTTAGAAATGACGTTTTGATAACTCGGTCTGAAATCATGACCCCATTTAGAAATACAATGCGCTTCATCAAACGCGACTAAGTGAATCTTTATACGCTGAAGCATATTTAAAAAATATCGGTTTTCAAATCGTTCTGGTGCAACATACAAAAATTGAATTTCTCCATTTGATAATGCTTTTTCAATACGTTGTTGCTCTTTTTGAGTCAAACTACTATTTAAAAAAGCAGCTTGAATTCCCATCGCTTTTAATTGATCCACTTGATCTTTCATTAATGATATTAGTGGACTTATTACAATTGTTGTACCACCTAACAATAAACCTGGTACTTGATAGCATATAGACTTACCTCCACCAGTTGGTAAGACACCAAGCACATTACGATGGTCTAATACTTTGCTAATAATTTCTTCTTGTCCTGGTCGAAACGTTTCATACCCAAAGTAATGCGATAATGTTTGTTGCATCATAAATTGACCCCTTATTGTTGTTCTTTAATTTCTTCTAACTCACTCCATCTTGTGATGTCTAAATCATATTGAATTTCAAGTTGTTCTTTTTCTTCGTTTAGTTCTTTAATTTTCCCATAATCTGCACTTGCCTCAATCATGAGCACATCAATTTCTTCCATTCTTACTTCCGCTTGTTCTATGCGTTTCATCAATTGTTCATATTCTAATTTTTCTTTATATGATAAACCATTTTTCTTACGTACAGTTGTAGAAGATTTAGATTGTTGCTTCAATGTGGATTTATTTTTATCTAATGATTTTTTATAACTTTCATAATCTTCAAAAGTTCCGATAATCTTTTCCATCTGACCATCATGAATAAACCAATATGACTGTGCAACTTTATTTAAGAAGTAGCGATCATGGCTTACGGTAATCACTGTACCACCGAAAGTATGAATATAATCTTCAAGTATTGTTAAAGTCTCAGTATCTAAATCATTTGTCGGTTCATCTAACAACAGAACATTTGGCTGGTGTACGAGTAGACGTAATAAATACAAGCGCTTTTGCTCTCCACCAGATAATTTATAAACTTTTTTACCATGAGTTGCACTTGGAAATAAAAATCGTTCAAGAAGTTGTGTAATAGATACCGAGGTTCCATCTTTTTCTTTTGCGATCTCACTTTCTTCTCTTAAATAATCAATCATACGAATATCTCTATCCAGGGTCTCATCAGTTTGCTTAAAATAAGCTACTTTAACCGTCTGCCCAGTCTTCAATTTACCTTCGAATTGTTGGTCTTCTCCACTCAAAATATTTAAGAGTGTTGTTTTACCAGCTCCATTTGGCCCAACAACACCAATACGCTCACCTTTTTGAATAATTTCCGTCAGATGTTCAAATAATACTTTATCATTAATAGCCTTTGATAAGTCTTCTAATTCGAACACTTGCTTACCTAATCTTGAATAAGCAAGATTCAATTCACCTTTATCGTCTTTATATTGCTGGTTAACTTCATTTTCTAGGTCATTAAATCGATTAATTCTAGCTTGTTGCTTTGTAGTACGAGCCTTAGCTCCAGCCCTCATCCAAGCAAGTTCTTCCTTATATAAAGCTCGTTGCTTTTGTTGTTGCTTTTGAAGTGTTACTTCTCTTTCAGCGCGCATTTCAATATAAGATTCATAGTTGCCAGGATATGACGCTAACTTACCTCTGTTTAGTTCAATAATTCTAGTGGAAACTTCATTTAAAAAATATCGATCATGGGTTACGAATAAAACTGTATGAGGATATTGCTTCACATAATTGATCAACCAGCTGATTGATTCGAAGTCTAAATGGTTCGTAGGTTCATCTAATAACAATAAATCTGGTTGTTCTATTAATGTTTTAGCAAGTACAACACGTTTTTGTTGTCCGCCGGATAATTCTTTAATGTATTTAGTAGTATCATGTATACCTAGTTTTGAGAGGATTGTTTTAATTTCAGCGTTATAGTCCCAAGCATCATGTTGATCCATAGCATCTTGCGCATCCATCATTCGCTTGAACAATTTATCACTTTGGTCATCCGCATAAGCTTGTACTGTCTGCTCATATTGCTTGATGATGCGTAAAGTTGTTGTATCAGAACTTAATACTGCATCAAAAACTGTCATATCTTCATTAAGGTCCTGTTTCTGAGACGAATATCGAATTCGATATTGATTTGGATGCATAACATTGGCTGTAAAATCATCATCAATACCACCAATTACTTTTAACAACGTACTTTTCCCTGTACCATTTATGCCTACTAAACCTATTTTTTCACCTTCTGAAATTGATAAATCTAGATTATCGAATATAATCTTATCGGCATAAGATTTATTTAAATGTTCAATTTTATATGCTTCCATACCCATCTTCCTTCTTCTGTTGAAATCTCTACGTACTTAAATCAGTTCTATACATTATACACCTTTTTGAAATCAAAAGAAATCGATACTGTTAAGTGTCATAATTTAATATATTGTTGCTTCAACTATAAATAAAACTTGATAAGGCTTTGATGACTATGCTAACGATCTTTATAATATACCTTTTTATCAACACATATAATGTAAAACATAATATAAAAGAACATAATAAAACCCGGATTGATATTTTATCAATCCGAGTTCGTGTTTAAATATTATTTTTTAGAGTTTGCTTTAGGTCCTGTTTCATATTTATACTTCGAAGGATTTACCTTTTTGAAGTCTGGATTTTTGTAGAATCTAAACAAATCACCATTAAGCACGTTGTCACTCATTTCGAGATCCTTTTCAACTTGCTTTTTATTCTTTTCGAAATCAGCTGGTTGAGTAGTTATGAGTTCATTATTTTTATTAGAATAAATCTTACCATTAACATATTTATAATCTTTTGTTATAAAGTCACCATTTCTGAATGGAACTACTTGATTATGACCTTTAGAGAATAAATCAGTACCGAACATTAAATAATTCTTCGTATCTATACCAGCCAAATGTAAAATTGTTGGCATTACATCGACTTGACCAGCATATTCATTATTGATACCACCAGATTTACCAGGGATTTTAATCCAGAAACCAGTTCTGTTTAAATCTGTAAATTTAGCTGGTGTGATTTTTTCACCTAATAGTTTTTCCATGGCATTGTTATGGTTTTCAGAGATACCATAGTGGTCACCATAAATCATAATCACTGAATTGTCATATAATCCTTTTTTCTTCAAGTCATTAATATATTCTTCTAATGCTTCGTCTAAATAACGCGCTGTTTGAATATAACCATCAACTGTTGCATCACCTGTGTTTGACTTCTCAATAGTCGCATCCTTTTCATCTAATGTGAATGGATAGTGGTTAGTCAATGTAATTAAATGAGAATAGAATGGTGATTTCATCTTAGCTTGATAATTAGCAGAATCTTTAAAGAAAATTTTGTCTTTCAAGCCTAAGTTTACAACGTTTTTATCTGACATGTCATAGTATGTTGCATCATAGAATTTATCGATACCAAAGTGTTTATATACTTGGTCTCTGTTCCAGAATGTTTTATAGTCACCGTGCATGACATCAGATTTGTAGCCTTGCTTTTGATCTAAAATTGCTGGTAGTGACTGATACGTATTATCTCCTTTTAATGAAAAGGCAGAACCTTGCGGTAAACCGTATAAACTGTTATCCATTGTAAATTCAGAGTCAGATGTTTTACCTTGACCTGTTTGATGGAAAAAGTTAGGGAAGTATGTGAATTGCTCTTTCCCACTTGATAATTTGTTTAAAAACGGTGTTACTTCTTTACCATTAACCTTTTTATTAATTAAGAAGGTTTGGAAACTTTCTAAATGAATCTTAATAATATTTTTCTTCTTTGCCACCCCATAATATTCTGGGTTAGGCTCTGTTTGACGTTGTTTCGTATAATTTAATACTTTTGTTAAGTCATCTTCAGATGCTAACGCTTTTTGTTGATTATTTTCGATAGTTTTAACACCATCGTATACTGTAAAGTTATACGGTCCTAAATATTTCACTAAATATTTATGGTCAAATGTACGTGTTAATAATTCTGGTCTGTCAGTTTCAGCAAAAGCTAAGTTTAAGAAGAATAATGCTACTGAAGCCGCCATTACGACAGGAACAAATTTCTTACTAAATGCTTTTGTGTCTAACCATTTTGTTTTAAATATTAAAATGAATAAGTAAACTAACGTATCAATGAAATAAACAAAGTCATACCATTTGAATGATGCACTAACCGCACCACCCATAGATTCTACGTTACCTACTTGGTTTAAAGTACTAAACGTTAAAAAATCCGAGAAGAATCTAAAGTACACAACATTGGCATATAATAGGAACGTCAATAAGAAGCCGCCTATGAACATGAACCAAAATGCTTTTTTGCCTTTAAAGAATAGGAACACACTTAAAACCAGTGCTACTAAACTATAAGGATTCATCAATAATATTAAGTTTTGTACTAAACCTTTAACACCTAAAGAAAAATCAACATAATAAGAAAAATACGTCTTCAAGGTAATCGTTATTACGGTTAATAAGAAGAACGCAAAAAGACTAATTTTCTTTTTTTGTGAACTCATGATTCTTTCCCCCGTTATTTAGATAATAAATCTTGCGAAAGTACTTGAATAAATTAGATATTAACATTATGTAGTTAATTAATAAGTGCGTTTAAAAGTTAACATTGTCATAATTATAGTAATTACTTTCAGATTCAAGTTTATAATTTTCATTATTTGTAGCTTTCAACTTTGATTTAACAAGTATTTTGGGCTACAACTCATATTTGCTTGTGTAAGTTTCTTTATTTAATATTATCATTCAATTAACAAATTTAAAATTTGTAATCAAATTGTAATAATAAGCATAGCTCAATTAATAAATATAGAGTAATTTTAGTCAAAATTCAAGTAAAAACACACTTTATCTTTTCATTTTACTGTGAAACGAATTAGAAAATGATACATTTCGCAGATAAAACACAGTATTATTTCATTATACATTAGGAGGAAATTATTTGCATCGGACTCGAGTATGAGCTACGTACCAAATATTATTTCATCATTTCTAATTGCATTCTATATTCTATTCCATGGAATAATTGGTTTAACCAGTTACTATACTTAACAAGGTTCTTTTCAGCCGTTAAAATATCTATAAATTGAAATTTCAAACGTGATCCTTGCGGTTTTTGTGCTAATTTCGTTAAATGATAACTTGCGATTGTACCGATTTGCGGGTAGCTACCTAGCGTATAATGATCATTTAATAGGATAATAGGTGTGCCATCACGCTTAATTTGTATCGTTCCTTTTTTGACAGTCTGATACGGTGGCATATCTTCATAAAAAGCTTTGATTTTTTCACCTTCAAGCATCATCCCCATGCGATTTGCTTTGCTCGTTACTTTATAATCATGTTTCACAAATCTTTGAATGGCATCTTCTTTAAAATCTTCCGTACCTTTATTTTTAACGACATGAAATACATCAGACATATAATTAAATGACAAGGCGTATCCATCAATACCCCAATCTGTTTGTTTCGTGTGAGCAAGGTTTTCAAATAACTTATGATGACGAGCTGCATAATCTCTCTTAAGCTTTATTTCATCGCCATCTTGTAATGTTCTACCTTTAAAACCACCAATTTTTACATTAAAGTCGGTTGAATTAGATCCTAACCATGCATCTAATTCAAATCCACCTCCCACAGCTAAATACACTCGCGATGTATAACTTGTTTCTCTAAACTTTAAAACATCGCCTTTATCTAACAAATACAATTTATATGGAGATATAGTCATATGCTCAGTGTAAGCTTTGACATTACCCCCTGCTAATGCAATCAGCGTAGGTTCTGTAAAACGAATCGTTGCCATTTTATTAGTCATTTCCAAAGTTGCTTCATTCTTGTCATTAGCAACTAATCGATTAGCAATTTCATGTGCTAAAGTATCAAGTGCACCACATGGAATTACACCATCATGTTCATATCCCCTTCTGCCAAAGTCCTGAAAGCTACTGAATAAGCCACTTTTTTCAATTATGATTGACATCTTTAAACGCTCCTACTTCTAATTCATTTTCATTGATAGGTCTAAATTTAATATTATCGCCTAACTTTAAGCGTGCGAAATCTGATTCTTTCGGATTAAAAAGTGATAATGGTGTATAACCAATAACTAACCAATCATTAATTGTATCCGTAGTTACAATACCGCATTTTTTCCCTTCAAGTACTACAGAACCAGCTGGAATGAATTTTTTCTGTTTACTCGTGTGATTAATATACAATTTCTTATTTAATCCAGTTAAATAAGGAAACCCAGGTGAATATCCCATCATCGAAACAAAATATTGCGCCTTAGAATGTAATTCAATAAAAGTTTCTAGCTTGATTTTGTAATGTTTTAAAAGTGATTCTAAATCCGGACCATATTTCGAACCATACACAATTGGTATTTCAATCAAATCTTGCTGGTTAAAATCATGTTTTATGTTTAAATGAATCGATTCTATTAGTGCTTTCATGTATAAAAAAGGTGATTGTATATTATGGTGTTTAATCATATCCCTTGCGTCATAGACAATCATCATGTCTGATTCTGATGGCACAATTTCTATAATAAATGGATAATTTTGTTCAATTAAATATGAGCGAAGTGTTAATAAATCTTCGGTTAAACTTTTAGATACTTCTTTTTCAATTGCGACTACAATGGCTTGGTCACCTTGACTATATATTTTCATTTGTACACCTCTTCAATATTTGGTTACTTTACTTTCATTTTTAATTATAGAATCGATTGAATAGTTCATTTTACCTACTCACTAAATTTACTGGTGATACATTAAATCCATTGCCCGCACAACAAAAGGCATGAGTTCGTGAATTAATGCGTATACAAGGATAAAGCTTATAACAGTAGTAATTGTTGCTATCAAACGAACAACATATATTCTATTTTCAGATAGCAATCGATTCACTAATCGATAATTTACGTATACAAGAATTAACAACAGCACAATATAAACAATAATCATATTTGGCCCCATTTAATTTTTAAATTTGTTTTCACATCATTTTCTACATTATTATCATAATAATTTTAAAGGCAAAGGTGGACATCGGCAACCTCTCGTAAACTATTTATCAAAAATAAACGTATCTCATTGTTATGATATTTATAAATCAATTCGTTTTTATTAAAGTCTTTTTCAACAAGTTTGTCACTATCTATTAAATAATCACGCATGCATCCTTTTAAGAAATCATCTTTATAACTTGGTGTGTACCATTTTCCATCCTCTTCAATGACAATGTTGCCAATATCAAATTCAAGGACCTTGCCGTCCTCTGAAGTTAGCAATATTAAATCTGTTTCATGATTGTGAGCTAAATGCTTTCGTTCTGTCGTTTTATTATTTATAAAAGTTGGATTAACTACTTTGGGCAACACTTGAAATTTTGCTGTAAAACTACTTTTCTCAGGTAAAGGTGACACTATCGTTTCAAATTCGCTTTCAGCATTTAATACGATTTTAAGTCTATATTGGCCACTGTGATACTTTGTTGTTACATCGTTTAATTCATTTCGCCATGCATGTTCATCAAATTTAAAGTTTAATCGCTCAGAAGAACATTTTATGCGATTAGTATGATAAGTAAGTCTAGGGATATGTCCATTATCAATTTTCATTGTTTCAAATAATTGCATTATAACATCTCCAAAATCTTGGTTTTTGCGTAAAATTCATTCACTTCATCTTTTGGCTTAGAATCAATTGTAATACCTGCTCCGACTCCATAAATCGCTTGTCCATATTTATACTCAATAGTACGAATCGGAATATTAAAAATCATTTTATCATCTTCAGTTGGAAGTAATAGTCCAATTGCTCCGCAGTATATACCACGAGGTGAACTTTCTAATTGTTTAATATATTTCATTGTATTCAGTTTCGGTGCACCTGTAATCGAACCACAAGGAAATAACGATGTTAAAATTTGAGTTAGGTCTGTATTAGTTTTTAAAGTACCACTTACCATCGAAGTCATTTGAAATACAGTTTTATATGCCTCAATAAAAAATAGTTTATACACCTTAATTGAGCCACTCTGTGATATTCTCCCTATATCGTTTCTTAGTAAATCAACAATCATGACATTTTCTGCACGATCTTTCGAAGAAGTTTGCAATGTTTTATAATACTGTTGATCTTCAGCTTCCGTTTTACCTCTAGGCATTGTCCCTTTCATCGGTTTGCTTATGATAACGTTATCGACATTGTTAAACTGTCCTTTTTGAAAAAATAATTCTGGTGAGATAGACGCTACTCGGATTTCATCTGTTTGTAATAACGCAGTATAATTACCATTACTAAATTGAGTTAATCGTTCATATAAAGTACTAATAGGATAATAAATGTTATCCGTTAAGCGCGCCGTATAGTTCACTTGATACGTTTCGCCTTCAACAATTGCTTGTTGGACACGTTTAATATTAGTCATCATAACCTCAGAAGATTCAACAAATGAAAAATGATGCTTTGATACATAAGAAGTTTGATGTTCATATGTTGAATTTATGCTTTCCGCTTTTTCAAAACTATAAGCTACTGCATAAATATCATCTTTAGCTAATGAATGTGTACACATAACATGATTAAAATACTTTGCCGCTTCGTAACTTAAATATAACGAGACATATCTACCTTGTCGTTGCTGCGCTTGTGCAAAGTGTATCACTTCTCCCACATCAGCCAACTTAGTAGCAACATACTTCTTTATAAATCCCTTTAATTGAATATGGTATTGCTTATATTCATTTTCAGTTAAATAGTAGCGATAATTATATTCTATTCTCACAGTAATCACCTACCTTCGATAAAAATAATTCAACTTGTCGATAACCGTATTCACTCAAAATAGATTCAGGATGATATTGCACACCAAAAACCGGAAATGTAATATGCTCAAATGCCATAATAATCGCTTCATCGTTTTTGGCTGTAATCTTTAAGCAATTTGGAAAAGTCGCTCCGTCAGCAATTAATGAATGATAACGCATTACATTGAAATTTTGAGGCAGTCCTTGAAAAATACCTTCATTGGTATGGCGTAACTGTGTAGTATGTCCGTGTACAGGATGATAGCCGTGAATGATATTTCCACCAAAATAAGACACGATACATTGAAATCCTAAGCATACACCTAGTATAGGTACACGCTGATAAAATTGTTCTAACACTTCATTCAATATAGGATAATCATCCGGATTACCCGGCCCAGGTGAAATAACAATTGCTTTTGGCTTCATATTAATGACGTCTTCTATCAGCAGATTATCAATACCAACAACTTGAACTGTTAGTTTCGTTTGAGTCTTAATATAGTCTATTAAATTATATGTAAATGAATCATTATTATCTATGACTAGAATCATTGTATACTCCGTTCTAAATGTGTTTTATTTTTATAATATGTATTGGATGTAGCTAAAACTTTAAAAGCATTGTCATTATCCTGACCTTGATTTTAACTAATATATAGTATATTCTATTCATCGTACATAAATGAATATCAGAGGTTCCTAGCTGAAACCCTCTATAAAAAACTAGACATTGAAATTTCAAACATTCGTTGGTAAACCTTTAATATATATTATAGGAGCAACCCATTTCTTTCGTCTATCTTTTATGGAGATAGGCTTTTTTTATTTTATAAATTAAAAACGGGCTTATCAATGCCATTAACCTCTTTATTAATATTATTAATGATAGGAGCAATTACAAAATGGAAAGTGTATTAAATAATGAAAAAGCCATCGTTGTCTTTAGTGGTGGTCAAGACAGTACAACATGTCTCTTTTATGCAAAAAAACATTTCAAAGAAGTTGAACTCGTAACGTTTAATTATGGCCAAAGACATGATACTGAAATTGAAGTCGCAAAACAAATTGCACAAGATCAAGGAATGAAACATCACGTTTTAGATATGTCATTATTATCACAACTTACTCCAAACGCATTAACACAACATGATATGGAAATTACTAATAATGAAGATGGTATACCTAATACATTTGTTCCAGCTAGAAATTTACTTTTCTTGTCGTTTGCAGGCGCTCTAGCTTATCAAATTGGGGCTAAGCATATTATTACAGGCGTATGTGAAACAGACTTTTCAGGCTACCCAGACTGTCGTGATAGTTTTATAAAATCAATGAACGTAACATTAAGCCTAGCTATGGACAAAGATTTTGTCATTCATACTCCTTTAATGTGGTTAAACAAAGCAGAAACGTGGAAATTAAGTGATGAACTCGAAGTTTTAGATTATATTCGTACAAAAACATTAACATGCTATAACGGTATCATTGGGGATGGCTGTGGTGAATGTCCAGCTTGTCATTTACGTCAACGTGGACTAAATCAATATCTTGAAAGTAAAGGAGCGCTTTAAAATGTTACAACAAATCTATCCTAGTACAACGCATCCATATCAATTCGAATTAAATAAAGATTTTAATTTTTCAGCTGCACATCACATTCCTTGTGAAGAAGCAGGTATTTGTCAAAATGTCCATGGTCATACTTACTTTGTTAATTTAACAATTGTCGGTGATAAACTAGATAACACTGGCTTCTTAGTGAACTTTAGCCATTTGAAAAAGATGATACACGGTAAATTTGACCATCAACTGTTAAATAACTTACCTGCTTTTAAAAATAAAATCCCTTCAACTGAAATCGTAGCGGAAACAATTTATCAAATTGTTAAAGAAAATTTGGCATCGCTCGAACACCAACCAAAATGTATTCAAGTATTTGTAAGAGAAACACCAACAAGTTATGTTGTATTTAGACCAAAGGAACAGGTGTAACTAATGGCTAAAATTCCTGTACTCGAAATATTCGGTCCAACCATTCAGGGTGAAGGTCGAGTAATCGGTAGAAAAACGATGTTTGTGAGAACAGCTGGATGTGATTATCGCTGTAGCTGGTGTGATTCTGCATTTACTTGGGATGGTAGTGCTAAAGGCGATATAAAACTCATGACCGCTGAAGAAATTTATGATGAATTAAAACGAATTGGTGGCGATTTATTTAATCACGTTACAATTTCTGGTGGTAACCCAGCATTAATTAAAGGTATCCAAGAGTTAGTTGACTTATTTCAAGATAAAGGTATTTTCAGCGCACTGGAGACACAAGGCAGTAAATTCCAACTTTGGATGACACAAATTGATGATTTAACGATTAGTCCAAAACCACCAAGTTCAACTATGACACCTGATTTAAAAAAGTTAGATGAAGTGATTACACAATGCGTACCTTCCTCATTAAACTTAAAAGTAGTTGTATTCGACGATAAAGATTATGATTTTGCCAAAATGATACACCACCGTTATCCAGATATTCCCTTCTATTTACAAGTTGGTAACCCATATTTATCAGACAGCGTAGATAATCATACCGAAAAGTTGTTAGAACGCTACGAGCAGTTGGTGGATTTAGTTATGCAAAGTAATGATATGAATCACGTTTATGTGTTACCACAACTTCATACATTACTTTGGAGTAATAAAAAAGGTGTATAAAGGAAAACTTATTTTACTTTTTACAAGTCATATCTAATGAATAACAATATATTAATTGATATAATAGTTGATTGAAGTATAACGAACAGGAGTCCATCATGATTTTATATATATTAATTAATATTGCTATCGTCGTACTTATAACTGGATTCAATTTATATAGGCATCAAATGCAACATTTATCATTAAGTGCAATGTTGTTATCTATTACGATAAACGCCTTTATAAATACATTCATAATTGATAAATATAACTTTATTACTCTGTGTACTATAACGATGTTTATCATTTGGACGATACTACAGTTTTACATTGATAAAAAATTAAAACCTGTATACATTACAGACCAAAAATTTATTGCTATCATATTAACGATTGTTGTCAGTTTAACGCAACGTGTTACCGACTTTTCAAGTACACAATCAATATATATGTCTATTCCATTTTTAGCCCCTGCAATTTTCATCATTGGTGGTATTATGTTGTTTATTTCAACATTTAATAGCTTAGATGAAACTGCTGAAAATAATAACAAAATAAAGAAACTAATGATTAAAGGACTTATCATTATTAACATTTCATTTATCGTTATGATGGTTTTAACACCATATTGGTACTTGTATTTAATCGTCTATCTTATTTTCTTGTTGTTTTTATTGTGGCAAAAGGTTTATAAATTTTAATACCAAAACTATAAAACACTTCTGATATTCTTAGTTCAAAATATCAGAAGTGTTTTATAGTGTTATCTAGTTCAGATAAATATTTTCTCACCTAAAAAAATGCCCTCCTCTTATTTTGACTCCTATTTATTTAAATCAGACAATTATTTTCATTTTCAAATTATTCTTTCTTCAATATTAGTTAAGCGATATTTAAACGAAGTTAAGAATTAGTTAATGGCATATTATTTGCCTTCATTTTAAACTTAACTTATCAAATTGAAGAAATGAGGAGTTAGCATGAATACAAAATATTTTTTAGCAGTTGGTGCTGTTGCCTCTGTATTAACTTTAGGCGCTTGTGGTAATTCTAATTCACAAGATCAAGGTAACAAAACTGAACAAAAAACAAAGTCAGAAGATAGCAATGTTAAAACTGATAAAACAAAACACCTAACAGGTACATTCAGTTCTAAAAACGGTGAAACTGTTGAAGGTAAAGCTGAGATTAAAAATGGTAAATTAATGCTTACTAACTACAAATCATCAAAAGGTCCAGATTTATACGTCTACCTAACAAAAAATGGCGACATTAAAAACGGTAAAGAAATCGCAATGGTTGACTACGATAAAGAAAAACAAACATTTGATCTTAAAAATATAGATTTAAGCAAATATGATGAAGTAACAATCTATTGTAAAAAAGCTCACGTCATCTTCGGCGGCGCTAAATTAAAATAATCAATTTCTGAGTTAAACTTTTATTTACAACATACTATTACTATACATTACAAATTTTAAAAATATACATTACACTCATTACTCAATGGAAAGCGTATGATTTCACAGCCCCCCTAGCTTGTAGAAATCATACTTTCCTTTTTTCAATATATATACAACTATTAAATCCCATAAGATTGCAGAGCACATAAGTAAATTTTTTTAGAGCTTGAGGTTTGTTTAGCTTAAGCAACCCATGAGCTCAAACACTTCCTGTTCACATAACACTACAAATCGCATTATGTTGCTTAATCTTATGTTTATATAAATTACACACAATAAATAGAAAGAATGTGAACATCATGAATAAATTATTGCTACTCGTTACATTTATCATTCGTGTGGGTTCAGGTATTGTTATGTTAATGCAAGGCTACGAAAAATTAACGGGCGGATTTACGCTGAAAGGTTTAGTACCAGTCATCGCTAACAATACTGATTCACCAGAGTGGTATAAGTGGTTTTTCGCAAATATAGTTGCACATACGACGTCATTATTTGATATTGTTGTCCCACTCGGAGAGATTGCAATTGGATTAGGTTTAATTTTTGGAGTTTTTGCATATGCTGCTAGTTTCTTTGGAGCCTTTGTTATGATAAATTATATCTTAGCAGATATGATATTTACGTATCCTCTTCAATTAACTTTCTTTATCCTTTTACTAATGAGTCACTCATTGTTAAAACAGATTTCACTTAAAGAAATCATTAATTACTTTAGAGGTCGTAAGAACAGAGGTGAAAAAATAGATGACCCACTTACTGATCGTGGATGATGAACAAGACATTGTAGACATTTGTCAAACCTATTTTGAATATGAAGGTTACAAAGTAACAACGACAACTAGCGGTAAAGAAGCAATTTCTTTACTATCAAATGATATTGATATCATGGTACTTGATATCATGATGCCAGAAGTTAATGGTTACGACATTGTCAAAGAAATGAAAAGGCAAAAATTAGATATCCCCTTTATCTATTTAACTGCCAAAACACAAGAACATGATACCATTTACGCCTTAACTTTAGGTGCAGATGACTATGTCAAAAAACCATTTAGTCCAAGGGAACTCGTTTTACGTATTAATAATTTACTTACAAGAATGAAGAAATACCATCATCAACCAGTTGAACAACTGTCGTTTGATGAATTAACACTTATTAACTTAAGTAAAGTTGTGACTGTAAATGGTCACGAAGTCCCTATGCGTATTAAGGAATTTGAGTTATTGTGGTATTTAGCTTCTAGAGAAAATGAAGTTATTTCTAAATCAGAATTACTTGAAAAAGTTTGGGGATATGACTATTACGAAGATGCTAATACCGTGAATGTCCATATACACCGTATTAGAGAAAAATTAGAAAAAGAGAGCTTTACAACATATACCATCACAACTGTATGGGGATTAGGATATAAATTTGAAAGGAGCCGATAATGGTGTTATCAATTAGAAGTCAAATCATTATTGGCGTCGTATCGAGTATACTATTAACTTCAACTATTTTAGCAATTGCATATATTTTAATGTGGTTTAACGGCCATATGACACTAACTTTGACCTTAACGACAATAATTACAAGCTGTTTAACCTTATTAATATGTAGTATTTTTATTAATCCACTTATACAAAAAATTAAGCAGTTTAATATAAAAACTAAGCAATTTGCTAACGGAAATTACGCAAGCAATGATAAAACGTTTAATTCACCAAAAGAAATTTATGAATTAAATCAATCTTTTAATAAAATGGCTTCTGAAATTACGCAACAAATGAATCAAATTAAATCCGAACAACAAGAAAAAACAGAACTGATTCAAAACTTAGCCCATGATTTAAAAACACCTTTAGCAAGCATTATTTCATATTCTGAAGGACTACGTGATGGTATAATCACTAAGGATCATGAGATTAAAGAGTCATACGACATATTAATTAAACAAGCAAACAGATTATCAACATTATTTGATGATATGACTCATATTATCACTTTAAATACAGGTAAAACATATCCCCCAGAATTAATACAACTAGACCAATTACTTGTATCAATATTGCAACCATATGAGCAACGTATCAAACATGAAAACCGCACATTAGAAGTGAATTTCTGTAGCGAAATTGATGCATTTTATCAATATCGAACGCCACTTGAGCGTATTTTAACAAACTTACTTGATAATGCGCTAAAATTTTCAAATGTTGGTAGTCGCATTGATATTAATATTAGTGAAAACAAAGATCAAGATACTATCGACATTGCTATTAGCGATGAAGGTATTGGCATTATACCAGAACTACAAGAACGTATATTCGAACGTACATTCAGAGTAGAAAACTCTCGTAATACAAAAACGGGTGGTTCTGGATTAGGCTTATATATAGCTAATGAACTCGCGCAACAAAATAACGCAAAAATCAGTGTAAGCAGTGATATAGATGTAGGAACTACGATGACTGTAACATTACACAAATTAGACATTACGTCATAATCCGATTTATTTATAAAATAAAATGCAAAGACTAAAAAGAAGCTCCCATTAATGAGGGCTTCTTTTTTTGTTTATTTAGAATAAACTTTATGGGTATCCTTCTCATCATTTTCAATACTTGAAAGATTTGTAGCTTGAATAATATATTTAGGACGTGCCTTAACTTCATAATATATCCTGCCAATATATTCACCTACAACACCAATTGAAATTAACTGTATGCCGCCTAATAATAAAATAGCTGCAATCGTTGAAAAATATCCTGGAATATTAACACCAGATATCATAATATTGATGAATAAATAGATAATATATAGCACGCTTATTGAAAAGATAAACAAGCCAAGATAAATCATCATTCTCAAAGGTTTACTATTAAAGGAAATCAATCCATCAATACCATAATTAAATAACTTTTTAAAGGACCACTTAGATTCCCCTTTTTGTCTCTCAACATTTTGATACGTAAACACTTTAGTATTATAGCCTATCCATTCAAATAACCCTTTTGAAAATCGATTATATTCTTCAAGTGATGCAATGGATTTAACAGCTCTTTGGCTTAAAAGTCTAAAATCACCAACACCATCATCAAATTGTACTTCTTCTACAAAGCAATTAACTAACTTATAGTACAAATGGCTTAATGTTTTGCGACTAAAATTTTCACCACTTCTATCACGCTTTGCAATCACTTGATCATAGCCTTCCATAAAACCTTCAACCATTTTCGGAATATATTCAGGTGGATGTTGCAAATCACAATCTATCATGATGACTGCATCAAATTCAGTACTATGCTGGTAACCTGCAATCATAGCTGCTTCTTTTCCAAAATTTCTACTAAAAGAAATAAAGCTGACATGCCTATCTATTGTGGCAAGATGTTGCATTTCATCTATAGTGGTATCCGTACTACCATCATCTATGAAAAGCATATTATAATCATAGCCTTTCACACTACTATCTTGTGAAAGTATTTCAGTTAATTGTTGATGTGTTTGTGTAATGACTTCCCCTTCATTAAAACAAGGAATGACGACTCTAATTTTCATCTATGTCCATCCTTTTTATTTAAAAGATTTTGAATGTACCTGAGTATTGTTTTATCAAATAGTAAAAACCAACTCATTTATTTTAATGTACACATTAAAAGGCATTCATAAACGTAAAATTTAACATCCAGTTATTTTAAATCCCCAATTTTCACATCATCTGGATTTTTACCTTGTCTTGCATTTCTATTTAAAGCATCAATTTCAGCTACTTCTGTTAATTCTAAATTAAAATCTAAAATATCTATATTTTCTTGAATGCGTTTAGGTGTCTGAGATTTTGGAATAATAATTCTATTGTGTGCTAAATGCCAACGTAATACAACTTGTGCTGGTGTTTTATGATATTTTTCAGCAATTTTAACAATGACAGGGTTGTCTAGTAGTCCTCTATTTCTCATCAAAGGCATCCATGCAGTCACTTTAATATCGTGACGATCACAAAATTCTTGTAATTCTTGTTGGTTAAAATATGGATGTACCTCAATTTGATTCACCATTGGTTTGATACTTGATTGAGCCATTAATTTTTCTAGATGATGAACATTAAAATTACATACACCTATTGCTTTTACCTTACCTTGCTCGTAAAGTTCTTCCATAGCTTTATATGTTTCTAAAAATAGACCATCTGCTTCACAAGGCCAATGTATTAGAAATAAATCAAGATAATCAGTTTGTAAATTTTCAATCGATTTGTTGAAATATTCGAATGTTTTCTCATAACCTTGATAGTCATTCCATAACTTCGTTGTTATAAACAAATCTTCTCTATCGACGCCATTATCCTTTAATGCTCGTCCTAGTGAAGCCTCATTATCATAAAAGTATGCTGTATCAAACGCTCTATAGCCTGCGTCAATTGCAGCATTTACAACTTTAGTCATATCTTCGTCAGAGATTTTATAAACACCTAATCCAACTGAAGGCATCGGGTATCCATTATTTAATATTTGTATCTCATTCAACATCTTTATATCTCTCCAATCTATGTATCTTTTATATCTTTACATTACCCTAAATTTTTCAATAAACTCAATTAATACGAATTATCGCTTTCAATAAAAATTATTCATTAAATCATTAAAGATATTGAGTTCCAATACTATTTTCACTTTTCATTAATTTTAGTCAAAAAAATAACCAACCAAAAATGAATTAAATCATTCTTAGTTGGTTTATATATTAATATCTATTCTGATTTTTCATCTTCATCAGACTGTCCGATAGTAGGTCTCGCTTCATTAAATTCATAGTTTAATATCACCCAAATAATTTGGTGGTTATCGATTTCTGAAACAACCCAGCGATCATAAGTTGTATCCACGTAATCATCTTTTTGTAAATTGGTATTACGAGATTGTAACCATCCACCTATCGTATCAATATCCTCAGAGTCATCAAATTCTATACCGAACTCTTCAGTTAAATCATCCAATAGTACTCTGCCATTTACTTGGAATGTCTTATTATCAATTTTAACGATATCATTCACTTCATCATCATCAAATTCATCACGAATTTCTCCAACGATTTCTTCTAAAATATCTTCCATCGTTAAAATACCTGCCGTTCCACCATATTCATCTATAATAAGACTCATATGTACATGTTCACGTTGCATTCTAATTAATGCATCACTGATACGTGTTGTCTCTGAAATCATTGGCAACTCATGTATATAGTTTGCTATTTTAATCGTTTTTCCAGAAGCGTATTCAGTTAAAAATTCTTTGACGTTAATAAATCCTTTAATGTGGTCTTTATCACCATCATCAGTAATTGGATAACGCGTAAATTGATGTTCTTTTATTGTTTCTAGTAATTCGTCTACATTAAAAGGTTCATTTAGTGTAATCATTTGAGTTCTAGGTACCATTATATCTTTTGCATGTCTTTCATCGAATGAAAAGATATTTTGCATATATGCCAATTCAGTTTGGTTGATTTCTCCACCATTATAACTATTGTTAATAATAATTTTGATTTCTTCTTCTGACATTGCATCAGTTTGGGCATCAGGATTTACACCAAACATTCTAATAATAACACGTGCAGAACCATTCATCAGCCAAATCAATGGTTTCATAATGTTACCGAAATAGAACAATGGTCTTGCATATACTAAAGCAAGCTTTTCAGTATGTTGAATAGCTATAGATTTAGGCGCTAATTCACCAAGTACTACATGCAAATACGTAACGATTATAAATGACACTGCAAACGAAATCGTCGTCGTTAATGCAGTTGGTAAATTGATTGCTTCAAATATTGGGTGTAATAGCTTTTCAAACGTTGGTTCACCAAGCCAACCTAACCCTAAAGATGTTACTGTTATACCTAACTGACAAGCAGAAAGATAATAATCTAGATTAGCAATCATCTTTTTTACTATTTTAGCAGGTTTATTTCCTTCATCTGCTAGCTGTTCAATTCTTGTTGCTCTAATTTTTACTAATGCAAATTCTGAACCAACAAATACAGTGGTTAATGCAATTAATAGAATAAATATAATCAAACTAATTATGGTCGAAGTTTCCAATTAATTCCCTATTTCTAGGGATTCACCTCCATGTTATATGTGTCACTCATGGGTAACACGCATTCAAATTTATCACTATGACTTAAATTACAACTACATGTTATCGCCTTCCCATTTAGACACCCCCAGAAAAAAATGTTATTACTTCTATTTTATCATAATATAAAGTGCTTATGTTAACAGATTAAATCTATTGCATACATTTAATTATGATTATTTATTAGCTAAATGTGTGAACCTTGCCTTGTTTTATTGTAGATTTTACATTCATATCATCATCTAGAATAACAAGATCTGCATCCTTATTTACTTTAATACTACCTTTTCTATCATCGATACCTAATGCAATGGCTTGATTTAAACTTGTTACTCGCCATAAATGATCTAATGTATCACCTGTAAATGATATTAAGTTACGTAACCCATGATTCATTTTTAAAATACTACCAGCAAGCGCACCATTTGCAAGACGTGCTTGTTGCGATTGAACAGTTACTTTTTGTCCACCCAAATCATATTCTCCTTCAGGCATACCTTTTGCACGCATTGCATCGGTAATTAAATAAAAACGTTCATTACCTTTCATACGGTAAGCAATTGCAACCGATGCCGGATGAGAATGAGTGCCATCAACAATCATTTCGGTATGTAGAGCATCATTCAACCATGCTGCTCCAAAAACACCTGGTTCTCTATGTTGGAATGGCGTCGCTGCATTATATAAATGCGTGACATGTTTAGCTCCTCGCTCAACAGCTTCAACTGCTTCTTCGTATGTTGCTACTGTATGACCAATTGAAAAAATAATGTCATCTTTATACGTTTCAAGCGCTTCTTTTGCACCTTCAACTTCAGGTGCAAACGTCATAATCTTTATTAATCCGTTAGCAGTCTCTTGAAAATGTTTAATTTTATCGATAAATGGGCGTACAACGTATTGCGGATGTTGAGCACCAACTTTATTTTCAGATATAAATGGTCCTTCTAAATGTATACCTACAATTTCCGCTGCATTGTGAACATCTTGCTCCGCTTCATATTTAGCAATATTTGTAAGTGCATTATCTATTTTATCAGTCGATTGCGTCATTGTAGTGGCCAAGTATGATGTCGTCCCTTCAGACAACAAATTTTCGGATAGATATTTTAAGCCATCGTATGACCCATCCATTGCATCTTGACCATAACCACCATGAATATGTATATCAATAAAACCTGGTAATACATGATGACCTTTAGCATCAATCACTTGAATTTTATTTGTCGTATCATTATCAATTGCTGCTTTATCATCCACTTCTCCAATTGCAACAATCTGTCCATCTTTCACATGAATGTAACCATTATCGATTTTGCCATCTTCAGTATAAACTTTGCCGTTATATATAATTAATTCTGACACGTATAAACCCTTCTTTATTTATAAATTTTCACTTTAAGACACTCATATTTTACTATATCTGCTTCGTTTGGCATAACTTTTTGCAAAATATTAAAAAAGTCTATACATTTGTGGTGTCTATTTCTTCATTCATTTATCTAAAAATAAAAACACTTTCATATCAATTCATAAAAACTGAATTAATAGAAAGTGTTTTTACAGCTTTGTATAAGCTACCGTTAACACGATATATAAAACTAACATATATTCATTGAACATACAACTTAATATGAAGCTCTTTGCTAACAATCATTTTACATCATTAAAACTACTCGTCCATTGATTTTGAAGCTTCGATTTCTGTTTCAGTTAACTTTGGTTTGATTAAACCGTAAATTAATGCTGAAACTAATGTGCCAACTAGAAGTGCAATAAGAGTTTGAAGTAAGTGTGCACCATCAGTACCAACAATTACAATAATACCACCATGTGGCGCAGTAATTCGTGAACCTAAGCCTAAAGCAATTGCGCCACCTATACCTGAACCAATCATCATTGAAGGAATAACACGTAATGGATCGGCAGCTGCAAATGGAATCGCACCTTCTGTAATAAATGACATACCCATCACATAGTTAGGGATAATTGAACCACGTTGTTCTTTTGTAAATTTACGTCTAAAAATTAACATCGCTGTCGCAATTGCTAACGGTGGAATCATACCACCAATCATTGCAGCTGTAATTGGTGCTGCATTACCTTCAATCAACGCACCTGTTGCAAAAACATATGCCGCTTTGTTGAATGGACCGCCCATATCAATCGCCATCATAGCGCCAATAACTAAACCTAATAATACAATATTAGAACCTGATAAATTGTTTAATCCATCTAATAACAAATGATTTAACCAAGATGCTGGTGGATTAAAGGCATAAATCATCAATAAGCCTGTAGCTGTTACTGTCAATAGTGGGTAAATTAATGTTGGTTTTAATCCCTCTAATGCTTGTGGTAACTTACGTGTCATCGCTTTAACACCTTGTGTTAAGTAACCTGCTAAGAAACCTGCAATAATACCACCAATAAATCCTGAACCACCTGAAATTGCTAACATACCACCTACAAGACCTGAAGCGAAACCAGGTTTATCCGCAATACTACGTGCAATGAATCCAGATAAAATTGGAATGATTAACGCGAATGCACTTTTACTACCTATGTTCCAAAGCTGCTCTGCAAACGCATTGTACTCTGAGCTTTTTGGATTAAATGAATTTGCTCCAAATAAAAATACAATTGCCATTAAAATACCACCAGATATTACAAGTGGCAACATGTTAGAAACACCGTTCATTAAGTGTTTATAGAATGCTTTACCTGGGCTTAATTTTTCTTGACTGTCATTTGAGTTACCTTTTCTTTGACCATCACGGGCAACAAAAGGTTTACGACTTGTATCTAATGCTTTATTAATTAATTCTTCTGGGCGTTTAATACCATCTGCTACTGGTACTTCTACGACATTTTTACCATCGAAGCGATCCGTCTCAACATGAACATCAGCAGCAACAATGATACCTGTTGCATTTTCAATATCTTGTTCAGTTAAATGGTTTTTAATGCCGCTTGAACCATTCGTTTCTACTTTAATTTTAATACCCATCTTATCCGCTTGTTTTTTCAATGCGTCACGTGCCATGTACGTATGTGCAATACCTGTTGGACAAGCAGTTACTGCTAACACATATGGCTCGTTAGATTGTTTAGATGATTGTTCTGCAGTTGCAACTTGTTGTGCTTCAGCTTCTGCCTCTTCTTCTTTTGTCACTTCATCATCAGCCTCATCTATAATCGCTAGTACTTCTTCAGGTGATGAAGCATGTAATAATTTCTCACGTACATTTTCATCCATTAAAATACCAGACAACTTAGCTAAAGCATCTAAATGTGTTTGGGCGCCACCTTCTGGCGCTGCTATCATAAAGAATAAGTGTGCTGGTTGCATATCCAAACTTTGATAATCTACACCTGCTTTAGATTTACCAAATGCAATAGCTGGTGACTTAACTGCGGCCACTTTGGCATGTGGAATGGCAATACCTTCGCCGATACCAGTTGTACTTTGTGATTCTCTATTGTGAATCGCTTCCTTAAATGACGCGACATCACTTAATTTACCTGCTTTGTCTAATTGATTTACTAACTCATCAATAACACCATTTTTGTCATTTGCCATTAAATCCATTGCTATCGTATCTTTTGTTAATAACTCTGTTACTCTCATTATTTTCACTCCCCATCAAGTACGCTAATCGTAACTTGTGATTTTATTTTTTCTATAGCGTCCCGTGTTGCTAAGTCCTCATCAAATGCCGTGGCAGTACCGCATGCGACTGCTTGTTGGAATGCTTTTTCAATCGTTAAACCTGAAGCAATTCCAGCCACCATGCCTGCAACTGTACTATCACCAGAGCCAACTGTATTAACCACTTTCCCTTGTGGATTAACTGCTTTAATACTGATTTCTTTATCAATATAAATAGCACCATCACCGCCAAGCGAGACAATAACAGATTGCGCACCTTTATCAACTAACAAACGACCATATTTAATAACATCTGCGTCTGAGTTCACTGTTGTATTAAACATCACTTCTAATTCATCTTTATTAGGTTTAATAAATAGTGGGTGATATGGTAAAACGCTTTCAGCCAATTCTTTTTCAGCGTCGACTACTAATTTAGCACCTGTCTGTGCTGTAATTTGTGCAATTTGCGCATACGCATCGCTTGGAATACTACTTGGTACACTTCCAGCAACAATAACTATATCTTTGCTTGTTGTATTTTTAATTTGTTGTAACAGTTGTTCAAATTGTGTTGACGTTATATGAGGACCCGGTGCATTGATTTCTGTTTCTTGTCCTGTTTTTAATTTCACATTAATACGTGTATCTTCATCAACTTCAATAAAATTCGATTGAATTGCACTGTTATTTAATGTATCTATAATGAATTCTCCAGGAAATCCACCTGCAAATCCCAAGGCAGTTGACTCAACATCCAATGTCTTTAAGACGCGCGAGACATTAATACCTTTCCCCCCAGCGAATTTATATGTTGCTGTTGCTCTGTTCAAACCATCAATTTTAAAATCATTCGTAAAAATGACATAGTCAATTGAAGGATTGAAAGTCACTGTATAAATCATAAAGTCCCTCCTATAAAGTGATACTTTTGTTGGTATTCTTTTAACGATTCTTGATTTAATGCTTTTTCAGATGTGATGATTGTCGTACTTTCTAGCAAAGGTACACGAGCAAAATATACTTTATTAAACTTAGAATGATCAATAAGTACAAATGATTGATTGGCTAATGACATTGCTGTTTGTTTAACTAATGCCTCTTGCTCATCGGGAGTAGTTAATCCAAGTTCAATATCTAATCCATTCATCCCGATAAAAGCTTTATCGAAACAATATCGTCTTAATATCTCCATGGCACTAGAACCAATCGTAGCAAGTGTATTTTCTTTAACTTGACCACCTAGCATAATTGTTTTAATACCTTTTTTAAGTAAAGCTTCTACATGTGTTAAACCATTGGTTACCACAATGATATCTTTCGCTTGAATATATTTAATTAGCTCCAATGTAGATGAACCAGCATCGATAAATAAGCATTCATTATCGTTGATTTGATTAGCTGCTATTTTAGCAATCATTTTCTTTTCATCAAGATTCGTTGCTAATTTTTCAGTTAAATTCGCCTCAACCATACGATTTTCTTTTAACATTGCACCACCATGCACACGTTGCAATTTCCCTAATTGTTGTAGTTTAGATAAATCTCTTCGTATTGTTGAAGCACTGCACCCAGTTCGATCTATTAATTCTTGTAAAGTCAAAAAATCTTTGTGCGAAAGTTCTTCTAAAATTAACTCGTGTCTTTTTTCTGTAATTATCATCATCACCCCATCTCACTCTGTATTATAATGAGTACGCTTTCACTTTTCAATCATAAATTACCAAAAACAATCACAAACACTCAAATTGTGAAGATAAAATTACATTTTTATGTTCAAATACTCAATTATAATGACTGTTTATGATCGTAAAATGCTAATTCAATCAAAAAGGAGTGTGGCAGAAATGAATTTTATAAAAATTTCATCTCTGTCACACTCCTAATCTTGCCCCATACTTTTTGTTGTTATTAATCATTCATGGATAACTGCTCCAATTTTGCCTTTAGTTATTGTAATCAAATCCTCAACAGCTATTGTGATTTGCATTGTTCGAAGCCCACCACTCACACTGATATGACTATAATTTTCACACGATTTGTCAACGACTGTTGGAAACAATGTTTTCATACCAACAGGCGAACACCCACCACGAATGTACCCCGTTACATTTTTCAAATTATCTAAAGGCATAAGCTGCAATTTCTTCTCTCCAACCAAAGCAGCTGCCTTTTTCATATCTAAAGTTTCACTTACTGGGATAACAAATACAAAATGTTCATGTTTTGTATTTTCTAGAACAAGCGTTTTAAATACTGTTTTAACATTTGCTTGTATGAGTTCTGCGACTTCTTGACCAGATAAATGTTCTTCTGGTACCTCAAAGCTATGAACTTCGTATTTAATTTTTGCACGATCAAGCATACGCATCGCGTTCGTTTTCTTATTTTTAGCCATTTCAACACCTCATTTATACTTCTTCAGAACTATATTAACATTTTAAAATACATTACGGATTGGTTGATTTTGACATAACATTTACATCATTTTATAAGTTGAATTCACCTTTTTAAATTAAATTATTGCAAAATAAAAACAGTATATCCAATTAGAATACACTGTTCCATCTATTATTTCGTTATTATGCCTTGATTTGAAATACTTACATGTTGCTTACTAGTTGAATTATCATTGGAATACACATAATTATATCCATGATTTGTCTTAGAAATTCTTTCTAAACCATAATTATCATTGATATGCTTATCTGCATAACGATCAGCAATAACTTGGCACTCTTGTTCGTTAAAAGAATTTGATTTATTTGCATTCACACGATGTTTAAAATGATTTTGCTTTTTCACATTTTCATTCACTTCAGATGCTTTAGCAGTATGAATATTGAGAATATCCATTTTCTTTTTATAAGTATCTTCAGTTGATACATTTATCGCGTTAAGCGTATTAATTGTTTTATGTACCTTAGCAAGCGCATCTTCATTTGTTGCTAATATTAATAAACCAATTAAACAAACGGTTAATATTACAGCAACAAAGCCTAAAAATAAATTTTTTACTGTCATCCCCTTACCCACATTTCCTTACTCATTTTTTATCATCTTAACACATTAACGTTAATGAATTAGGTATGTGGATTGCAATTTAAAAAGAATGTAATATTTGTAACATGTTTATTACTCAAAATCATTTTTTGTTACATATAACATTTAAATATAAAGAGTAAAACATTTAGTCAATCGAATCTTTTTAAATGTAAAGCATCGAATTTTCTTAATAAAATTCATAAGAAAAACGATGCTAATCATTCATAATATTACGCTTTACTTTATATCAATATACACCAAAATACTTATGCTACATATTTTGTTCTTTCAATTTTGCTCTATGTTGCTTTTCAATTAAAACAATAACAACACCTGCTAATGAAACACCTATAGCCATATAAATTGGTGCTTCAATGTGTACATCAAATAACGCACCTGCGATTAAAGGACCTATGAAATTACCCATACTAGTGAATGTCGAGTTCAATCCGCCTGCAAAGCCTTGCCTTTCTCCAGCAATATTAGAAAAATAATTTGTAATGGCTGGTCGTATCATATCAAAACCTATGAAGACAACAAAACTGATTAACATTATTGACCAATAGCCATTAGCAAAAACTAATAATATTAAGACAACAACTGAATATAATAATGACCAAGCTATAAATGTTAACTCTGAGAAATACTTCATAAATTTATCGAAGAAATAGATTTGGAAAAGTGCCCCAAATATACCGCCACCCGTAATAGCAATCGAAATATCTTTAGGTGAATAATTTACCTTGTCAGCTGTGTATAGTGAATACAATGTTTCAAATGCAGATAAACCAAACGATAATACAAGTGTTAAAATAACTGGTGTAATAAACACTTTCCAGTTAATTTTCGTTAGCAATTGTGGCTCTAACTTTTGGAAACCACTTGTCGTAGACTTTTTCGGATCGTGAATCAATACAATTGACATTATAAATGCTAGAATACCTAATGCTCCTGCAAAGTAAAATGGCATACGATGTGAAACTTCTGCCATAAATCCACCAATCCCTGGTCCTAAAATGAATCCAGAATTGATAATCGCTGACATGTAGCCAAAGTTTTTTGCTTTTTGATGGCTTGGTGAAATGTCAGCTATTAAACCTGTCACACCAGGCATTACCATACCAGCACTCATACCACCAATCACTCTCGATAACATCAATACCGAAAAATTGTGGCCAACTGCAAACATAAATTCTGACACTGAAAACAAAATTAATCCTATACATATAATTAATTTCTTCCCTAATTTGTCAGCTAGCGTACCACCAAACGGCGATATAATCATTTGAGATAACGCAAAAGCAGCAACTAGTAATCCTAAATCACTACCAGTTAATCCCAAATCTTTTAAATAAACAGGCAAGACTGGTATTACTAAACCGATACCTAAAAAAATCAAGAAAATATTAAAATATAAGACAAAAATCTGTTTATTCATATGCTCACCTCTTTTTTCTCCATGTCATGCTTAAAGCTGTTATTCTTCTTTTCCACGACAGATTGCAATTCATGCTAAATATTCGTAAAAAGTTTCTATATTGTATTACAACATTGCTACATTTGACAATATTTTTTCTTTGTAATTATCACTATTTTCCATTTAATTGTATAATTAATGACATATTAAAATAAAGGGGATTGATCATATGAAATTGCAAAAAAGTAATCATACTATACTACTAGTGTTGGAAAAAGGAGAAGATATCGTTGAATGTATAACAACCTTTGCAGATGACCAAGACTTAACATTTACATCTGTCAGCGGCATTGGTGCATGTGATGACGTTGTATTAAAATTTTTCAATTTAACAACGAAACAATACGAAGAAAAACATATTACTGAGCCACTGGAATTGACGAGCTTATTAGGTAATATTTCTCATCTAGACAATGGTCATTTTGCACATTTGCATGCTACTTTCGGTACTCAATCATATGAAACTTTTAGCGGACATCTCGCTAAAGCAATTGTTTCTGCAACTGCTGAAATCATTCTTACTGTAACTGATTTGGACATTCAACGTTCATTCAAAGATGCAGTCGGTTTAAATTTACTTGATCCTCAATAGCACTTTACTTTTTAGTTGAATCAAATTTTATTACAAGTTATCATAAGTGCTTAATCATAAATGCATTCTCGTTTATTAATATACTTCAACGAGTTAAATTAAATTTTTAATTAGGAATTGAATGCGTTTATAACTATCACATTTGAATGAATAACTTTTTCATTAGAAAGTAGTGTTTATTATTGATGCAATCTCGATACATCGCTAGAATTTACTTTTTAATTTTATTTATCGTCTCACTTTTTGAGACTAAAATTTTTCAATTTATGACTTTAAATTTGTTTTTAGCATATATACCTTTTGAGCTTAGTCTATTATTACGATTATTCAAACCGAATAAAAAGTATGAATGGCCACTATTTATCATATATAGTTTTATATTTGTGTTACTTTTACCAAATACATTTTATATGGTAACTGATTTAATCCATTTGAACCAATTTCAATTCAACTTTTACGCAGGACTAAATTTAAGTGAGTGGAAATACTTTACCTATTTACTGCTTGGTGTCTTCTTAGCGGTTTATGTGATGATTTTAATCTATTTTGAAATACTAACATTGACTTCTCACCGTTGGCTTAATAGATTAATTGTTGTCGTGCTAATGTTTTTAAATGGATTCGGAATTTATATTGGTCGTTTCTTACGCTTACATTCCGTTTATTTCTTTAATGAGCCCTTACATGTTTTAAATCACATTCTAGAAAGTCTAACGCTTAAAACTGCTATGTTTGTATGTTTTATGGTTGTCATGCAAGTAGCAATTCTATTATTTGGAAAAGGAGTGCGTTTGAACAAGTGACAATAAATATAATCGTTTTAATAGTATCTATCATTGGCTTTCAATTGATTATTGGACACATATGGCATGATATTGGTTTAAGTTATTTAAGAAGTATCTTACTCATGATGCTGCCATTTGGACTAGGTGTATTTATACAACAAGTGTCGTATTACGAACGACAATATCCTAAATGGCAAGTGCCTCAAAACATAAAAGTTAGATTGAAATATATTTATCTCACTACGTTTTTAGAGTATGTCGTACTATACCTCACTTTATTTACGGACATACTAAGATAACATCAAATTAATAAGAAAACTAAATACAACTTATATATTTGAGGAAAGCCAATTTCTATCACATCAATAATAGAAATTGGCTTATTTATATTGCTTAAGAACTTTATATTCTGCTCCAGATTTTACTCATGCCTGATCTATCAATTGAGACGAATTAGTCTAATGCTTTAAATGTCGCTAAAACTTGAGATCTCTTTTCTTGATGATCCACTATTTGTTTTGGATAATGACGACCTAATTCAATCCCCTGTTCAAAAAGGTTGGACTCATTGCGTTGCGTATCATGCAAATATTTTGCATCAATTTGATTAAAAATCGGAAGATATGTTTTGATATACAAAGCTTTAGCATCAAAGCGTTCACTCTGTCTTATTGGATTAAACATTCTAAAATACGGCACTGCATCCGTACCTGTAGAAGCAGACCATTGCCATCCATGAATATTTGATGCTGCATCATAGTCAATAAGGTGCTTTCTAAAGAATTTTTCTCCCCATGTCCAATCTATAAATAAATCTTTGGTTAAAAATTGCGACACAACCATTCTCATTCGATTATGCATAAAACCAGTTTGTGTCAATTCCATTATTGCTGCATCAATGATTGGAAATCCTGTTTGCCCTTCGCACCATGCATTAAAATTCGCTTCATTTTGCGACCATTTTATCTGTCGATATTTAGGTTTGAAAGCTTGGTATGAGGTTTCAGGATACTGTGTCATTAACACATAATAAAATTCTCTAAAAATGAGTTCACGTATAAATGCTTCATAGTTTGCCTCATCTTCATCATAACGCGCCAATAAATCATTAAAAATTTCAATAATATCTAATAATCCATATGCTAAAGCAACACTTAGCTGACTTGTTAATACTTCAGGTAAATAGTCTCTTCCGCTTTCGTAATTCTGTATATCTTGATCTAAAAAATGTTGCCATTTATTCTGTTCAATTATTTGTGAGGATCCAAATGCTATGTCATCAAACACTAAATCATCAGGTGATGCAATGACGAAGTCTTCGAATGATTTTAAATCATAGTGATATACGTCTCTATGCCTCAAGTAAGGTCGCCATTTTTTATAGAAACTAGTAAAAACTTTGTATGGCTCCCCTTGTTGATTCATTGTTTTACTCGCTTTAAAGTAATGATTCCCACGTATCAAAGTAACGGCAATGCGTGCTTCATTGAATAAAGAACGTTGATGTAAAATATCATACTCTTCAAAATGATAACTCATAATATCACCCGCAGTCACTACTTCAGAGATATTGTTTTCTTTACAAAATGAAATGATATCGTCATAAGACATAACATAAGGTGTAAGCTTTTCTGCGTGCAACGATTGGTAAAAGCGCTGCAAAGTACCGCGATAAAACTGTGCTTTCAAATCAGAAGCTGAAGACATGTCCTCTTCCGGAATGATAAAATAACATGCATCAATGTCTTCTTTTTGTTGATAAATATATTCAAATAATGGATTGTGTTCCATTCGAAACATTCGATTTAATAACACAGCAATTGCCATAAACAAAACACCCTTCAATTATCTTTTTATTTTATTAAGCTTTTTGTCACTTTAAAATAACCTAGATTCTTATTTATATTTTTAATTAAAGCAAACCTAACCATTTCCAATAAGTCATGCTAAAAACTATCACTAGAATATACCCTACAATTGTCAATGGTATACCTGCCTTCAAGAAATCTTTAACCGTAAAAGTACCAGTGCCATAAGCCAACATATTTTGAGGTGCACTAACAGGTAATAAGAAACCAAAACTAATAACAAATTGTTGAATTAAAACAAATCCTATAGACTGGTCTCCTAAGTGTAACGTAGAGGTTAGCGAAATAAAAACAGGTATTAACGCTGATGATAAACTTGTTGCACTCGCAAAGCCCAAATGAATCAATATATTAAAAAGCGTGATAAGTGCAATTGTCGCGATAATAGGTAAATGTTTTAAACCTAAAACACCAAAAGTTTGATCACTTAACCATTGAGCTGCACCTGTTTTCAAAAGAACGTTACCTAGTGAAATACCTACACCAAACACGATAATTGTTCCCCATGGTATTTTATTTTCAACATGTTTCCATGTCATGACACCAATTTTCGGCATTAACATAACACCTAAAGCAATAATAGTAATGGATGCAGAGTCAATCGGATGTAATACTTTTTCAGTTGACCAAAACAGTAATAATAACATCGATATAACAATTAAACGCCATTCACGTGCGCTAACGGGGCCAAGTTTATGCAATTCTTCTTTTATTAAATCTTTGCCACCCTCTATTGTATTAATTTCGGGAGGCATCACTTTAATCATGATGAAATATAAAGCTATAGACATAACTATGGACCAAGGCGCTGCATATAAGAACCACTCGCCCCATGAAACATCAAATCCTAATTGATGGTTTATAAAATTAATCGCTACGATATTTTGTGCTGCCGCCGTTTTGATACCAATATTCCAAATTGACACAGCTTGTACCGAAGTAATTATTAATAAAGACGCTAACTTGCTATCTTTGGAAACTTTAAATGCCGCAATCATACCCAGCAAGATTGGTACAACTGCCCCTGCTCTAGCTGTTGCAGAAGGAACGAAAAATGCAAGTACAATTGAAACGATAATTGCTCCAATAACTATATTTCTAGTTTTATTACCAACAATTGATAACACTAAAAGAGCTAGTCTTTTATGCAAATTCGTTTCTTGCATAGCAGCAGCCAAAAATAATGCGGCTGCAACGAGAGCTACAGCTGAAGTTGCAAATCCACTAAACGCTAATGATAATGCATGATTAGTTCCTAGAAGGTCACTTCCAGCTAAAACAGCACTGCCACTTTTCGGATTACCTAGCTTCTCCCCTAAATTTTGAACCGGGCTAAATCCTAAAAGTAATATCATTAAGCCAATAATTAAAGTTGCTGACACCGGATATGATACAGCTTCCGTTACCCACATAATAACTGCAAAAGCTAAAATAGCTAGTACTGCCTTAGCCATTATCGGCAGACTTGAAGGTGCCGGGAGTAATAGTACAACTATAAGTATTATAAAACTCATGACAATCCAAAATGTCTTGTATTGCTTTTTTGTCTTTTCTTTCTTTTGTTGTTCATGTTCAACTACATGTTTTTCTTCTGACATAACAGTCACCCCTTTGTTTAATCTTAATTTAATTATAACAATTTTTTAAAACATACATTTTTAATTTATGCAAAATACACAATTTTATCGAAATATTTTGTAAATAATATTGCTAGGTGATGAGTTATCTCGGTTAATTACAAAACGATATCTAAGTTTAAATATTAGATCATAAAAAAACTATCTACTGAATATCCTCATAGCATCATTTTTCTAAGCAAAAGTTAAACTTAGTTAGATAAAATGCAAATGAGATTATTGTAGATAGTCTCTTTTTAATGTTTAAAAATGATTAATGCCATAAACATAAATAATTCCAAAGAATGCCGCGCCACTAAGCACTGTTAATATAAGACTTAGTAACAATGTGCGTTTATAATGTTTAATAAATGCTATGAACAAAATGACTACATTATACGCAAAGAAAAGTCCGAATAATGTCATTGTTATTTTCAAATCAGAATAGAAAATATTTAATAGTAATACAATGACTGCATAAATTAAATACGGAATAACTATAAATTTGCGTTCAAATCTTAATTGTTCGAAACGTTTATCTTCGTTTGTCATGATATGCTCCTTTATGATTTAAAAGTAAATAAGTTTACGGAATATCTTGTCCGATAATAGCGGTGTAAATGTCAAACCACGACTGATCATCTAAATTAAGTTGTAGCCCTTCGATTGCTTGATCAATACGCTTTAACTGACTTGTTCCAAGTATCGGCATGATACGATGCGGTATTTTTACTAACCATGCTATCATCACAGCTGTGTCACTCACACCATATTTGTCAGCTATTGATTGAACAACTTTCATAATACGTTGCGCTTTAATATCTTCCTTGTCGAAAATTTTACCGCCTGCAAAAGGACTCCAAGCCATAATTTGAACATGGTTTTGATACATTGAATCCATTGTTCCATCTTGTAAACTATCAACGTGATATGGCGATAATTCTAATTGATTGATGCTAATATGTAGTCTTTCTTTCATAATATATTGATTTAACAATTGGTATTGTGAATGATTAAAATTCGACACCCCGAATGACTTCAACTTACCTTGTTTAACAAGTTTAGTTAATGCATCAGCAACTTGTTCTGGATCCATCAATGGTGAAGGACGATGAATGAGTAGACTATCTAAATAATCTACATTCAAATTGATTAATGACTGTTCAACAGATTTCACGATGTGCTTACTACTCAAATCATAACGATGTCCATTTGTAAAATCAAATTGCTTAGAAGGCAAAATGATACCACATTTCGTAACAATTTGAATTTTATTTCTTAATTCGGGTGATAAATCCAAAGCATTACCAAACAGTGATTCACATTGATAATCCCCATAAATATCAGCATGATCCATCGTTGTAATTCCACGTTCAACTAATTCATTTATAAAATAATTTAACTCTTTCGCAGTCATCTTCCATTCATTTGCACGCCAAAAACCTTGTACAAGCCTAGAAAAATGAACATAGTGATTAATCATTATTTGTTCCATATCTCATCCACTCCATCCCTCAATGTCACAAAATATTCACAATAAAAGTATTAAGAAATTAATGTGCTATTTCCGTTAAATTGAAACAACACATTTTCTGATTTACGTAAATTGTAGCATATCCAATTGATTACGTATGTGATTTGTATCTAAAGTTTCACCAATAATAACAATCGTTAATGGTAATTGCATGTCAATTATTCCATAGTCTGGTAAACCATATGCATATTGAAATTCATAAATTGCATTTGGTTGATCTCTAAATGACACATAACCTTTCAAACGTAGAACAGATTCCGGTAATTTCATTATAAATTGATAAAACAATTGACGATCAATCGGACCTGTAAACGTGTAAGTCATACTTTTAATCCCATGATGATGGTGATGATGAGACGATATCTCTCTGTCTTTAACAGTTAAGTCCAATTCTTCCAACGAAACTTTTCCATAGGTTGTTTTATAAGTTGGAATACTTGCACAAATCATACCTAATTGCTTATCAATTTTCTCAAGACTGTCATCAGTTATAAGATCAATTTTATTAATAATAATCATGTCACTTAGTTTCAACTGATCTTCCATCAGCGAAACTGTATTTTCGGTATATTGATAACGTTCTAAAAATCGAGTCGCATCTAATACACCATAAATAATCGGCTTTTCAAAGAAATTAACGATTTGCGGATCTTGACATGCAACTAGTAATTCCAAAGGATGCGCAATGCCTGTCGCTTCTATGATGACATGATTAACGTCCCCTTTTAAAGCAATGGCTTTTAGTTCATAGACAAGTTCTTGTTTAAGATCGCAACAAACACAACCATTAATCAATGAATGGACTTCAATTTCATTTGAAATACTATTGCTATCAATATCAAAAGTACCGAATTCATTCATGATGATTTTAATTTTCTCATCATTTTTTAATAATTCACTAATATAATGTGTCAGTAACGTGGTTTTACCACTACCCAAAAATCCGTTAATTATGGATATTCTTATTTTTTCATCTTTATTATTTTTCATTTTATATTCTCTTTTCTATTACAGTTATTTTTAAAAATGATAACATATATATTAAATTATCTTTTTGCTTGATTTAATCAAAAATATCTTCTAAACTTTAAACATACTTTAATTTTAGCATGGCATTGAATCAAAGAAAGTTGTGAATTAATAAACAATCAACTTTTTAATGATTACCAATCCGAAAAGAGAAAAAAACGGATAGTATGTCTGGAGGAGAACTTTAATGTCTGATCAACATAATTTAAAAGAACAGCTATGCTTTAGTTTGTACAATGCTCAAAGACAAGTTAATCGCTACTACTCTAACAAAGTTTTTAAGAAGTACAATCTAACATACCCACAATTTCTTGTCTTAACAATTTTATGGGATGAATCTCCTGTAAACGTCAAGAAAGTCGTAACTGAATTAGCACTCGATACTGGTACAGTATCACCATTATTAAAACGAATGGAACAAGTAGACTTAATTAAGCGTGAACGTTCCGAAGTCGATCAACGTGAAGTATTTATTCACTTGACTGACAAAAGTGAAACTATTAGACCAGAATTAAGTAATGCATCTGACAAAGTCGCTTCAGCTTCTTCTTTATCTCAAGATGAAGTTAAAGAACTTAATCGCTTATTAGGTAAAGTCATTCATGCATTTGATGAAACAAAGGAAAAATAATTAACTTTTGTCATGACAATTAAAGTAATGTTTAGAATTTATTAAGAATAGAAAAACAATTAGCACGCGTAAGCTTGTTAGTTAAAAAACTGCTTGAAAGGTTTCTTAGCCTATCAAGCAGTTTTTTTATGCATTATATTGAATCATATTCCATAAAGCACCTTGATTAGCGAGTAATTGTTGATAGTTTCCCTTTTCAACTATTTTACCATTTATCATCACAATGATGGTCTCAAAACGTGACAATAAAGTTAAATCGTGTGTAGCAACAATTAATGTTTCTGCATGTGCTTCAATTAAATCCATAACTTTTAAACTATTTTGTTTATCTAATGCAGTTGTTGGTTCATCTAAAATCCATGTTGATGCAGTATCTTTTAATAACATCCTTGCAATCGCTAAACGCTGAATTTCTCCGCCAGATAATGTATGACCATCTAAGTCAATTTGACGTTCTAGTGCCAAATGTTCTAAATCTAATTGCTTAAATATTGCTTGCACCGCTTCATCTTTTTCATCGGTAAATAAATTTTGACGTATTGTACCATCAAATAATTGTTGAGATTGTAGCAAGACATTTAACGATTCAAACTTATCTTTGTCATCTATTTCAAACATATCCATATTTTCGAAACGAATAGAGCCACTATCTAATTGATATAACCCAGCCATAATTTGTAGTAATGTACTTTTTCCTGAACCAGAAGGCCCCACAATCGCAATCTTTTCGCCTCTATTAACATTAAAATTAATATCCGACAACACATACGTTTGCTGGTTCCAATACTTAAAACTAGCGTCCTTAACTTCATAAATGTTCGTTGCATCATACTTATCATTAAGACGGTTTTTTCCATTAGTAGAAGGTACAGATATCACTTCATTAATATCATGCAATGCTTGGTCAGTATCCGCTTTATAATACGCGACATTTGTCATTGGTACAGCTTGTTCAAATAAAGTTAAGACCATTAAAACTATACTCGTCATATAAATAATATTTAGTTGGCCTGCATTAATTTGAATTAATCCTAGAACTAAACTACCAAAAATCGAAAGCATAGCAATAATATTTAATATAAAATCATAAATCGTTAAAAAGCGTTGCTCTTTAAGTTGTAATTTATCAAAATGATTTAATTTAGCCATCAAATTATCTCGATAATGATTAATTTGATTAAATCGACGTAGTTCATCCATACCAGCTTTATAATCATAAAAATGATTTAAAAATCGGGCCTGTTCATTAGCTGCATGTTTCTTTAAAGTACGTGCTTTTTTTGAGCTTAACCAAGGAACAATGAGTAAAGTAAACAACATGCTAACCATAATCAATAGCGCATGGCCGATTGAAATGAACGCCAATACTATTACTGTAACTAGCGCTGTCAAACCGATGACGACTGGTGGATAATAAACACGTAAATATATATTTTGTAATGCCTCAACACGACTAATCATACGTGAAATTAAATCACTAGAACTCAGTTTACGGTAAACATTAGGAATGACATTTACTAATTTACCGAAAAACTGTACCCGAATATCACGTAGCATTGTAAATGTAGCTTTATGAGAAATAAGGCGCTCTACGTATCGAGTAATAGCTCTTAAAAACCCAAACAATTTTACTGTAACGACTAAAATCATCAGAGCGTATAGTGGCGCACCAAGTGCACTTTGTGTCACCATATAACCACTTAAGAAAAACATGGCGAGCGCAACTAAACTTCCACAAACACCAACAACTATAGCTAACAATAAATCCTTATCTACTTGAAATTTTAGTCGTGTTTTCATAAGTCATCACCATTTTCTGTTATATTTACTGAAATATTGCGATCATCAGCAATCAGTCTTCCATTTTCTATATACAAACGTCGTTGTAAATGGCGAATTGTATTATCTCTATGTGCAATGACAATCATCGTTGTATCTTTAAAATGTTGAAACAGAACGTTCTGAATCATGTGTTCTGTTTGAATATCTAAACCAGTTGCAGGCTCATCAAATATAACGAGATCTGGCTTCATAACTAAAAGACGGCAAAGTTCTATGCGTCTCATCTGTCCACCAGATAACATTTCGCCTCCTTCACCTATTATTGTGTTAATGCCTTTTGTGAAAGATTGCACTTTGTCTAATAAACCTACTTCGTCTAGCACTTCTTCAATAGTATTATTTTCTATATCTTTAAACATCGTAATATTCTCTTTTATAGAAGCACTGAAAATATATGGCTGTTGACTAAGTATTCCTATATTTAAATCACGCTGGTTTGTACTTATAGTACCTATTGTTGGCTGATAAACACCTGCAATTAGATGTGTCAAAGTGGATTTACCTGCCCCGCTTGGACCTACAAGTGCAATTTGATCACCATTATATATTTCCAAATTTAAATCATTTAATACCAATCTATCAGAATTATCATATCGAAATGATATGTCTGTTAACTGAATAAATGGCTTTTGATTTTCCTCATACTTTAATAGAAATTCATTATTATTGTTCGGTTGTTCTAAAAACTCAAACACAACGTCACTGGCACCTTCACTTTGTTTTCCAGTATGGAACGCTTGCCCTAAGTCCTTAATTGCATTATAAAATTCAGGCGCTAAAATAATCGCAATTGCCGCAGTTTTAAAATCAATATTATGAAATACTACTAAGCTTAGCGTTGCTTCCAATGCAACCAATCCAATACCTAACATACTTATAAATTCGAGCATTAAACCCGATAAAAAAGCACTGCGTAAAATGCGCATTGTTAAAGTTCTAAACTGAGTACTATCGTCGTAAATATGCTTCTCTGTTTGCTCTGTACGATTAAATAGCTTTAACGTCACTAAACCTTTAGCAATATTTAAAAACCGTTGACTAAATTGATTCAAATAAGTCATTTGATCTTTTGACTCATCTCGGGTTTTCAAACCGAAAATAATATAAAACAAAGGAATAAATGGTGCAGTTATTAACATAATTAATGCGGTATTGAAATGGATGAAAAACATTGCAATGATTATGATGAGCGGAACCATCATTGATTTGAACACTTGAGGCAAATAACTCTTATAAAAAGGTGCTAGACCATCAATGTTTTCTGTGAGTATAGTCATTTGTTCACCGATTGGATGACCATTATTTTTATAAATAACCCGCTGTCTAAGCATATGCTTAACTTTAAATGCTAATGTATCACCTAACCATTGATTTAGAAATTGCACAGTTGCTCTTAAAAATAAAACACCTAATAAAATAAATAATACAATCCATAAACCTTGAAATTGATGTCTTATAATTTTAGCTAAAAAATCTGCTATTAAAATATTTTGCGTTATAACGAGTATGCCGAGACCAGTACTGACCAAGAACATGAGTACCGGAAAAATTTTATATTGAAACAGTATCGTTGTTAATTTTTTCACAATTATATCACCTAAACCTATTATAAAAGGTTTTCCTTAAAATCAAATTAAATAGCTCAATAAAATATTGTAGTTTTACATGTAAAAGAAAATGAATATATACATCTTTAGTCTAGTATTATAACTATAACTAGCATGTCTTTAAATGAATATGCTATCATGATATGGTAATTTTGATATTTAAATAAATTAAATTGAGTAATGAAAGTGGGTACATTATGTTTATCATTGAATTAATAAAAGGTATTATCTTAGGGGTCGTCGAAGGATTAACAGAATTTGCACCTGTTTCCTCTACTGGACATATGATCCTAGTTGATGATATGTGGTTAAAATCATCTGAATTTTTAGGTTCTCAGTCAGCATTTACATTTAAAATCGTCATCCAATTAGGATCCGTCTTTGCAGCAGCATGGGTGTTCCGCGAACGCTTCTTAGAGATTTTACATATTGGTAAACACAAACATGTTGAAGGAGATAACGATCAACAAAGACGTTCAAAGCCAAGACGTTTAAATTTATTACATGTATTAGTGGGTATGGTGCCAGCAGGTATTTTAGGCTTACTATTTGATGATTTCATCGAAGAACATTTATTTAGTGTGCCAACTGTTATGATTGGCTTATTCGTAGGTGCTATCTATATGATTATTGCTGATAAATACTCAGCTAAAGTTAAAAACCCACAAACAGTAGATCAAATCAGTTATTTCCAAGCATTTGTAATTGGTATCTCTCAAGCAGTAGCTATGTGGCCTGGTTTCAGCCGTTCAGGCTCAACAATTTCAACTGGGGTATTAATGAAATTAAATCATAAAGCAGCATCGGACTTTACATTTATTATGGCTGTTCCAATTATGTTAGCAGCTAGTGGTTTATCTTTATTAAAACATTATCAAGATATTCAGATTGCTGATATACCTTTTTATATTTTAGGCTTTTTAGCTGCATTTACTGTTGGACTAATTGCAATCAAAACATTCTTGCATCTAATTAACAAAATCAAACTAATTCCATTTGCCATTTACAGAATTGTATTAGTAATCTTTATTGCTATACTTTACTTCGGATTTGGCATTGGTAAAGGTATTTAATTTCCTTTTAAAATATAGACTGTCAATTAAGGAATCACTTGATTGGCAGTTTTTATTGTCTTCTTTTAAAAAACATCTGAAATACTTAATAGTGATTCACTACTATCATCGTTTATATTGATGTATCATAGGGTATGTAAAATTAATAAAGTAATTATGGAGGCAAGATCTATGGATAAGAAAAAAGTCATCAAATTTATGATTAATGTATTACCAATTGTATTGGTACCGTTAATTGTTGAACGTAAACGTATCAAACAACATCCGGACGTACAAAAAGTTACAGATGCTACAAGTAAAGTTGCTTCAAAAACATCTGCAGCAATCAGTAACACAGCGAGTGATGTTAAAGAATATGTCGGCGATAAAAAACAAGATTTTGAAAATAAACGTGAACTTAAAAAGTTTGCTAGAGAACATGATCCTGCCTATATTGAGAAAAAAGGCGAAAAATTAGCTAAACAAAATCGTAAAGACGCTAATAAAATGAATAAAATACTTCAAAAAAATATCGAAAAGCGTCATAAAGAAGAGCAAAAAGCCCGCGAAAAGAATGAAATACAACGTATTAAAGATATGAAAAAATCACAAAAATACGAAGAAAAAGCAGGCTTAACACCTAATAAATTAGATGAGAAAACTGAGAAAAAAGGCGATAAACTAGCTGAAAAAAATCGCAAAGAAATCGCTAAAATGAATAAAAAGTTACAAAAAAATATTGAAAAACGACACAAAGAAGAACAAAAACGCCAACAAGAAGCTGATAAAGCACGCATCAAGTCATTTAAAAAATATAAAGATTATGTTGCCAAAAGCGCCTCTCAACAAAATAAAGAAAACAATACAGAGGCATAATTGTGACACATATTATTATTGATGGAGATGCTTGTCCTGTTGTTGATTCTATTATAGATTTAACAACTGAGACAGGCATTTTTGTGACAATTATTCGGAGCTTCAGCCATTTTTCGAACCAATTATATCCTCCACATGTATCAACATTATATGTTGATGATGGACCAGATGCAGTTGATTACAAAATTGTTCAATTATCAACGAAGGATGATATCGTAGTCACTCAAGATTATGGACTCGCAAGTTTATTAGTCGACAAAGTCTTAATTGTCATGCATCATAATGGGAAGATATACAATTCCAAAAATATTCAACAACTATTAGATAAACGATATATGAATGCACAAATTAGAAAACAAGGTGGTCGCCACAAAGGTCCCCCACCTTTTACAAAGCAAGATCAAAAAGTGTTTGAACAATCACTATTAAAAGTCATTCATCGAATTAAGGAGCTGGATTAACATGAAACGAATCGCAGTTTATTGTGGTGCAAGCAAAGGTCATGACCCTTCATATGTACAAAAAGCATACGATTTAGGTAAATATTTTGCTGAACAAGGTTATGAATTAGTATTTGGTGCAGGGTCAATTGGCATTATGGGTGCCATTCAAGATGGTGTATTAGATCATGGCGGCAAAGCTATTGGCGTCATGCCTAAAATGTTAGATGAACATGAAATCACAAGCCAACGTTTAACTGAATTAATTTTAGTTGATTCTATGCATGAACGTAAAAATAAAATGGCAGAACTTGCAGATGCATTTGTCATGGCTCCTGGTGGCGCAGGTTCACTAGAAGAATTTTTCGAAATGTATAGTTGGGCTCAAATAGGTATCCATGAAAAGCCTATTGCCATTTATAATATTAATGGCTTTTTCAATCCACTACAAACAATGATTGACCATATGATTGAGGAAGGTTTTATTGATCCTAAGTATCGTGCTCTTGCACCGTTATGCGACACTAAGGAATCATTAATTGAATCAATATTAAATTTCAAACCTCTGGGTACTCGTTCATACGATTAATCATTCTAAGGTTAAAAAATAAATAAACACCCCTAATATTGTTATCATCAGCTAAACAATGTTAGGGGTGTTTGTTACGCTTATGTATAAATTTTTCACTTTCGAAGATTAATGTAATAGCGCACTTGCCTTTTTAATAAATGATACTTACTTAGATTGGGTAATTCGAAATGATCATACACTGTCATGCCAATTTTTTCCATTACACGTTGTGAAGCTTTATTTGCTTCTGCTGTAAAACTATAGACATCGTATATTTGATGTTCTTCTGCTAACTTCAACGTTGCCTTTGCGCCTTCAGTTGCTAATCCTTTTCCCCAAAATTCTGGCAACAAGCGCCAACCTATTTCATAAAGCGGTAATTCTTTAAATGGATAATCGCTTGTTTCTGGAATATAATTCAAACCTATAAAGCCTATCCATTGATGTGTCTCTTTATCTTCTACAGCAAATAATCCAATGCCATAATCTTTAATAACCGCATCCATAGTTCTCATATCTAATTCTGAACGACGATAACTCAATAAACTTGGAAAGTATTTACGTACGTCATAATTCGCATTCATTTTTTGAAAAGGTAACAGATCATCTTCATGCCAGTCTCTTAATATTAAACGCTCCGTTTCACAATAAATCATCGATTGACACTCCTATATAATTTCTCAATAAAAAACACAAAATCGATATTTTGATCAACTTTGCGTTTTAGATAGCAGTTTATTTTGATTTAGAAATATAACTTATAAGTTCAACATGAACTGGCACTTCTTTTAAACGTGCTCTATCTGATTTCAGCGCAGTAAAAGTTGCATCTATAAAATCTTGTTGATGGTTTAAACGATATGTAGCAACAAAAGTATCTGTATCGGACTCAAAGTTTGGTAAATGTGCAATTACACGCTTAATTTCGCCAGTAGAATCAGCAATCGTATGTCCTGTAATATTTTCTAATTCTCTACCTAATTCTGGCAAAGTAATATCTTGACCCTCTAAAATTCTAAAATCTTGTTCATGCATGCCGTTTCTCTCCTTTATTAATTACGTTGTCTATTTTTACGTTCTATTTCAATCATGACCACATTTTAATTAATACATACCCTTAAAATAAGGTTTAAAACGCTGTACCTTTCATCTATAACAAGTAAGCAATTCAATTATGATTGGTGTTTGTCATTAGCTTTTTGATCTTTATCTGTTGATGTAGGCTTTTTGTGATTATCTTTATCCGATGACTTAGTTTGATCTTTTGATTGCTTATCTTGTGATGCCTCTTTATCTTTATCTTCATTTTTGTCTTTGTCTTTTTTATCATCCTTGTTATCTTCTTTTGAAGGTTTTAAATCTTTCACTTCTTTTTCAAGGTCTTTTTGCTTATCTGCTAATTTTTCTTTTTCTTGTTGAAGCTTTTCTTTTTTATCTTTTAATTCTTTATTTTCTTTTTGTAAATTATCGATATCCTTTTCCAGAGTGGCTTTCTCTTGACTTTTACCACAACCTGTTAAAAATAGCATGACCGCCATAATACTGATGATTAATTTCTTCATATAAAACTCCTTAACGTCATTAAATCTTTTTTAATTTTAACATGAATTAGCAACATAATCCTAATTCTAATCAATATCTTTATACATTTTCACATGACTCACTTGATAACCTAAATCTTTATTCAAAGATATCATTGGCAAATTATTTTTATGAATTGTACTGCTTATTCGCTTTGCATTCATAGTTTTTGCCCATTTTTCAAGCGCAATCTTCAGTTGCGTAGCTATTCCCAGTTTGCGAAATTGTGGTTCAACATATAGCAGTTCAATGTTAACCATACTTTTTTCATTACTAAAATGTCCCCAAATAAACGCTATTAATTGACCTTCATTTTCATATATATAAATTTTATCATTTGTATGTTCTAATCTTGAACATATCATCTCGTACCTAAGAGCAATACTCAGTTTAGTACATTTATAGTTGGATTCTACTTGCGACAATAATGTCTCATGTATATTAGCTATTTGCTTGATATAATTATGTTCATCTTTATTAAGTGTCCTCATTTTCCTCTCCAATATTAATCGTTATATTTATGCGTTTAATATGATATGATTGACCTTATTAATACTATAAAATCATTTCCATTTTAATTTGGAATTAAACATTTTTAAAGGAGCGCTTAAGTAACAATGAAAAGTACTGCGCAATTAACAAAAGAAAATAATGTTAAATCATTAAGATTAAGCAATACTGATAGAGAAATCTTCGAGAATTATATGACTTATATGCGCTCTGACTTTCGCGTCAATCCTCATGATACAGAGTTAATTATTAACCGTATACTTAAACAATTATTAAGCGCAGAACAACATGGTTTATTAGCCTTAGATTTTTTCAATCACGACCCAAAAGCACATGCAATAAAAGAACTAAAAGCGATGCCTAATGAAACATTTAAAAATATTTTTAAATATATCTATCAACACATCGTTCTATTAATTGGGATTGTTAGTTTTCTCAAAGGATTTTTAGGATTTTTCATGGAAAAAAATGGAAGTAATTTATATTTTGTTTCATTCCCGTTTTCAGTAGTCGTTGGATTCTTTATTGTCTTTTTATTTATATGGTTTAGTTTTAAAACAATACAACTGCAGTGTTTTAACAATTCAAATTGGATATGGATATTCACCTATTTAGCAATCATTCTACTAATTGTAGGATTTTTCTATGTATTCTTTATTCCACAATCATTACTTGCCTTTGGACCATATATTCAGGTAAGCAATTGGGTATTTATTATATTTTCATTTATAGTTATGCCTATTGGATTACGCATTGAAAGAAATATTTCGAAAAAACATTCTCATACATTTTTATAAACAAAAAGCTTATTACATCATATGCGAATTTGGTACTGTTAATGATAAAATCACTAAATTACAGTTACCGAAAAACATATTTTGCAATAAGCTTTTTATTAATTAATCAATAAAGCATCTATAAAGAACCATACAATCATTATAAACATAATGATTGCTTGAGCTATACTACTTGTTAAAAATGCTACGATTGAACCTATACTTACTTTAACTGCTCTTTCAAATGAATAGCCTTGTATTAATTCAACTATGAATACCAAAATAAAAGGTATAATAATAATTCCAAATGGCGGTAAAACAAAACATCCAATAACCACACCAATTAAAGCTGCATACTCTCCAAACTTAGAACCACCGAAGCGATTCACAAAATATTTATTAGCTAAAAAGTCGGCACATAAAATTAATATTGTTAGCAATGCCATAGATACATAAAACACCCATGATAAATGCTGATTATGAAAGCCAAATTGATAGATTAAAAAGCCAACCCATAATACTAAAACAGAAGGAATAATCGGCTTAATCAACCCAACAAATGCTAACATGAAGGCAGCGATGATAAGTAGCCATAAAATAATTGTCATGTTGATATCACATCCTCTTTTGTAATTTTTTGATTTTTAGTAAAGAATATAAGTATCATACCTAACATGATTGATGCTGCTGATACAAAAAATACATTTTCCAAACCTACCCAGTGACTCATAGCACCACCTAATAGGTTACCGCCTAACTGTCCAATAACCATTGCATTAGAAAATAGTGTTGAGGCGTATCCTGGAAAATCTGGTAAGATATCTTGGAAATAACTAATACCAATTCCTAAAAGAACCGCTAAGAAAATAGCTAAAAACACCTGTCCTGCTAACATCATATAGAAGTTTTTAAATACCCCAATGCTGAAGTAGAATAAACCACCAAAAATCGCTCCATAAATCAACAATGTTCGAGTCTGTAATCTAGATGATAAAACGCCAAGAATGATCATAAATGGCACTTCTAAACCAGCACATAAACTAGCTAAATAACCGACATGTTGCTCATTTTCTTTTAAATAATCAGTAACAAATAAAGGCATATTCATCGTATACATCCATTGTCCAATGTGTAATAAAATAAATGCAATAAATGGTAATAAAAGTGTTTTGTCTTTAAACATATTAGGAGCAATTTTTTCAACATGTTGTTGCGTACTAATAGGGTGTTTAATGTTTAAATCCTTATAGAAAAACACTTGAAGTACTAAAGTAAATAAAATGATACTTATTGTTCCACCAAACAATCCAGCATAGCCTTTTAATCCGATTAATTGGGCACCAATAAATGGACCAAATAAAAAGCCCAATGAGAACATTGAACGTAATACTGTGTTGGCAAATTGAGCTCTATCTTTAGAGCTTGAAACATTGATAGATTCTCTAGCAGATGCGTAAAGTTGGGGCATTGCTGGTGCAAATAATCCTTGAAAAATCGCATATAGTAATATGAATAACCAGATTGTATCTACAAAAAAGTATATTGAAAAACCAAGCGCACCCATTAATAATGCGAGAATAATAATAATTTTTCTATTAAAGTGATGCGTATCCGAAAATCTAGCAATAATTGAATTTACTGTAAACTGGCTAATCGCTGCAGATGCTAGAAGTAATCCATACTGATTTGTTGTCATACCTAAATCTTTAGTTGCAAAAAGAACAAGATATGGGACCGTAACCGCAATACCCATACCTAGTAGAAACATATTAGCAACAAAGAGTTTATAATTCTTTATTTGTAATAACGCTGCAAACATATCCATAACCCCGCTTCTTAGAGCCCCTTTTAATTTATTAATTAGGGGCTCTTATGCAGTTGGTGCGTTAGCAACCAACTGTATTCCTTTGTCCCCTTTTAATTTATTAATTAGGGGCTCTTTTGCTGTTGGTGCATTAGCAATCAACTGCGTTCCTTTGTCCCCTTTTAATTTATTAATTAGGGGCTCTTTTGCTGTTGGTGCATTAGCAATCAACTGCGTTCCTTTGTCCCCTTTTAATTTATTAATTAGGGGCTCTTTTGCTGTTGGTGCATTAGCAATCAACTGCGTTCCTTTGTCCCCTTTTAATTTATTAATTAGGGGCTCTTTTGCTGTTGGTGCATTAGCAATCAACTGCGTTCCTTTGTCCCCTTTTAATTTATTAATTAGGGGCTCTTTTGCTGTTGGTGCATTAGCAACCAACTACGTTCAATTTAACCGAATAGTTTAAAACTAAATACAAACCTTAAATTAGTCTAAAACTACGCCTTTGGTTGTTCAACAAAGCTCGCCATGAGATTTACAAAAGAATCAACTTGTGGCAATTGCAACATGCTCGGATCATAACTCATAAATGTCGAACGAATCAGCGGTTCATTATCAATTTCTACTTTTTCAAACTCAAATTGTTCTTTGCTGATATTTTTCATCATAATTTCCGGCAAAATTGTAACACCTACACCACTAATCAACATTTCTTTGCAAGTTGCTACTTGATCCACTGTAATAGTTGCATGGTAATCTTGTTCTAAATTATCGTTATACCATTGTTTTATTTGATTTATATAAATCGGATCAGCTTGAAACTCTATAAATGGTAACTTTGTAACATCATCTCGTCTATTTTTTGGAAAAATAAAATAATGATCATCATTAAATAAATGTGTGTTAGCTAAATTCATTACTTTATTTCCACGAGTTATCATAACATGATAATCTCTATGATTTGCTTTAATTTGTTCAGTTGAACCAACTTGCACTTGTATTTCAACATTAGGAAATTGGGCATTATATAGGCTCAAAACTTCAGGAAGTAAGGTTTGTCCAATCAAAGAAGAACACCCGATTGATATTGTTCCATTCACTTCACCAATATGTGCCTGCATTTTGTCAAAAAATAATCGCTCTCTTTTCAACATGTCACGGGCATGCTCAATAATCATTGTTCCTTCAGTTGTTGTAATCAATTGTTTTTTTGTTCTGATAAAAATATCTACTCCAAAAGCATTTTCAATAGCTTTTAGTCTTTGTGTAACAGCAGGTTGAGATATATATAAAATTTCAGCCGCTTTACGTAACGTTTTCGTTTCGTCTAATGTTATTAGTAAACGATAGTCTTCAATCTTCATAATTTCCCCCCATAAATTATTCAATTATTGAACTTTCATGACTACGAGCATTCAAGAGTTCATTACTAACGAATAATTTCACCAATTTTATTGGCATGGCTGCAGCTTGAATTACTTAGTTTTTCTTTTGTTGTTGGTGATTTTTAGTTTGATTATATTGCTTAGGCTTTATTTGTTTGCTTTTTTCAATATTAGTTTTATTTTGTGGCTTTTGATGATTTTTTTGAGCCTTTGCATTAATTTTATTAAAGCAGTACATGATTTTCTTTTGGAATCCTTTAAAATCATTTTCTAACTCTGCCATAATTTGATGTGCAATCATATATGCTTCATGAAATTGCTTTTTTGTAATTTGCTCACTTTCTAATGCAAACATTAAGTCATCTTCATCTACCAACTCATATTCACCACTTGGTAACGCTAAAACATCTAAACATAAATCTACTGTACGCGCATTACCTTTTTGCGTTATATTTTTGATATTTATATCAAAATAATATTCTAATGGATTGCCTTTATTATCAAACATTACAGTTATACTATAACGTTTCTTTTCAGGTAGTATTTGCAACCATTTATAATTGTCATCTGCGACAATGATATTTTGTCCAACTACCGTCACCTCTAAAGGATCACGAACCTTTTTCATCGTGACTAAGCCTATAATACCCTTAAACCTATTATTATTAACTTTTACCTCTGTGTATTCCCTATCAATTAGGCGACGCCAGTGACGTTTATCTATATACTTTACTTTCACAGTCACCAACTCCTTGTCATTATTATATAAAACTACATAAATGATGTCATGTCATGATACAGTTTTATAGTTTTTGTTAATCATATGAAAATATTTATTATTATTTTACTACAACTCGCTTCAATTTACTTAAAATAGACAATATTAATTAGATAGTACACACATTTCTTCATAAAAGTGATTTTTCAAAAATATAAATAACACACTCTTATCGTTTTCAAAATCATTTAATGCTATTTTCATTAAAAACAGCTGTAGCATCAATTCTATTCTGATTCAATCAAGAATACATACAAAAATGAAGTGACTCAAAGGTTTATTAACAACCTTCAAACCACTTCATTGATCATTTTTATTTTAAAGCATATTTTTCAATCACTGATTTAAGATGCGGATATTGTGTAATTAATTCAGATTGCTTAAACAATTCAAACTGCTTAAACTCAAATGCCGGTTGACACATACAACCTACTAAACTATAAGTATTTGAAAATTCGATTGAAGAAGCAAAAATTGTTCCTTTAGGCACTACATATTGCAATACATCTCCATTTTGGATATCAGTACCCAATGTTGCAGTCGTATATTCCCCATCCGGATTTATCATATGAATTGTTAGAGAATCGCCAGCATGATAGTACCATACTTCATCAGCATCAATTCGATGAAAATGCGAAATATTGTCATCTGTAAGTAAAAAATAAATACTACTAAACGGCGCTCTGCGTCCATCTTTCAATACTTCTCGAATTGTCTCTCTATAGAAACCACCTTCAGGATGTGATTCAAGTTGCAATTCATCAATCCATTGTTCTGCTGATTTCATTATTTCAAATCCACATTATGGAATACGTTTTGTACATCTTCTAAATCTTCTAATGCATCGATTAATTTTTCAAATGTTACTTGGTCCGCTTCAGAAAGTTCAATATCTGTTTGAGGTAACATTTCAAATTCAGCAACTTTAAATTCTTCAACACCTGCTGCACGAAGCGCATCTTGAACGACTGCAAATTGATCTGGTTCAGCATAGACTATTGTCAATCCATTATCGTCAATCACATCATTTACATCTACATCTTGTTCCATTAATGTTTCAAGTATTTCGTCAACAGACTTTCCTTCAATACCAAATGTTGCCACATGATCAAACATATAAGCAACTGATCCAGATACACCCATATTACCGCCATTTTTACCAAAAGCAGCTCGCACATCAGAGGCAGTACGATTTACATTATTTGTTAACGCATCAACAATTAGCATTGATCCGCTTGGGCCAAATCCTTCATATCTTAGGTGATCAAAGTTTTCGTCTCCAGCACCCTTAGCTTTATCTATTGCTTTTTCAATAATATGATTCGGCACTGAATATGTCTTAGCGCGTTCAAGCACCAACCTTAAAGCTTGGTTAGATTCTGGATTGGGTTCACCAGATTTTGCTGCAACATAAATCTCCTTACCAAATTTCGCATATATTCTACTTGTGTTTTTATCTTTTTGGGCCTTTTTTTCTTTAATGTTATTCCATTTACGTCCCATAATGTCATCTCGCTTTCGAACTGTTTAATTAACAACATATATTATACATGATTTTTTTATGTTTATATACATTTTCACAATTAACATTATTGAACTACGATTCCTTCAAACTGTTACTTAGTTTTAAAATATGTATAAATTAAAAATGTGCCGATAAGCAAATTCTATGCTTTCGACACTCAATTTCAATTAAATATTTAAAAATTGTTCTACATCTTCAAATAAAGCATTAAATTTAGATATATCATCATTATTTAAATAAATATAAATTTTACGCTCATCTTTAGATGATCTAACTTTACTAAGTCTTTCTTTTTCAATTAGTCTTCTTATAGAAACTAATAATTTTGTCCTACTTAAATCTAGCTCATCCATTGCAGTTTTTAAAAATGATTGCATAAGTACTTTTTCATCTTTGCAATGCTTCATCGTTAAATCTAAGACTGCTAAATCATTTAGCGACAACTTATATTTTTTATCAATATATTCAGATAATGCTTTATATTGTTTATAGAAGCCAAGCAATGTTTCTAATTTCTCAGTATTCAAAATGTTGCACCCCCAAATATATAAAGACAATGCTTCTGTCATTATTATCTTAAATTTTTTTGCCATTGTCTTTCTCATTTGTTTTTAATACGTTGTCAAAATTACCAACAAATGCAAATTAAATTTTGCAATACATATCAAGGTGTTATTTTTTTCCTATTTTAATTATGTATAACGCATTAAAAGTAACGTTAATATTCAAAGAATTATCACTAAAATTATGCTCTTTAATCTCTATTGCTGGTTTAAGGTAGTTGTCAATTTTAGATAGTAAACTAGGGTTCCATTCATATTTATCTCTTAATTCTTTAGAAATCAAATGATTAATGTTGCCACTATTTTCGTCCAATGTTTCTATTACAATTAGATATTTATCGTTTAAAACATTGTTTTTAAAATTTATATAAACTTGACTATCCTCAAAATTACTCATAATTGTCTCGCTCTCTATCACTCGCCAATCATAAATAACAAGACAATAATAATTCTCTATATCAAAAATAGAATAATAACTGTTTTCGTATTTTGGTTTCGAGACATATTCGATAAATTTTTCCAATATAAGACCTAGTGTTGTTTTAAATCCATTTTTATCATATAGATGCATCGCATTAAATGTATGATGATTATCAAAAATGTTTAATCCAAAGCCATCAAAGTTGTGATACAGCGCACTTAATGTCTTATAAATTAATGGAGCACTATTACTTAAATCTCGTTCTTTATTATTAAGCAGTTTATGATTTTCAACATTTAGAAAAATAAGCTTTTCTTGTTCAATATCCAATTCATTAATTACTTGTTTTAAATTTTTAAAATGCAAAATATTTTTCAATAGTAACTCATCACTTTCCCCCATCAAATAAGGGCTACTTAAATTTGCATTATCTATTATTAACGAATCGAATTTAAGTCGCTTTATTTGTGATACTAGTGATTTAAAAACTGAAGGTTTTTCAAATAAACAGGTAATGTTCAATCCTAATTTCACATTCAACATGATGTTATGTAATTTTAATATCATTCGATAAATTGTTCTAATTTCCATCAATGATAAATCAAAAACAAAATGCACTTCGTAATTATTATGATTACTTAATTCGTTTGGAGATATTTGTCTGAAAACACTCATAAAAGCTTCTTCAACAAAATAAGTTGTTTCAATATCATTTATATTAAATGCTATCTTTAGATCACTTTCAATTATTGTTTTAATGATTGTGAATTTTTCTTCTTCGGACATGGTATTTTTACTTTTTAGAATCGATGGCATGATGAAAAAGACAACTTGACTGTTCTTATTCAATAAGGTTTTAAAGATTCCTTCTAAGAAAACTAATTTCATTTCTGTATAAGTATTTATTTGAATAACCGTTTGAAACAATTTAGGTGTTTCAAATTTGTCTTCATCAATATGTATAACATCAGTTAGGTGGTTTTTATAATGTTCAATATAATTCAATATGATTTCTTTTACTTCTTGCACCATTTTGCCTACTAGTGGTTCTGGCTTTAGCATTAAACATTTATTATATTTTGATAAATTACGATATTCATTCGGTGTTATATCCATATAACTTTTAAACATTTTAGAGTAAGTGGAGCTACTACTAAAACCTAAATGTTCACTTATGTTGCTAATAGTACTATCAGTAGTAAGTAGAATTTCAATCGATTTACCAATTTTCAAAGTATCAATATATTTTTTAAAACCCATGCCCATAAGTAAGTGGAATTGTGATGACAAATTTGACTTTGAGACAAATAATTTATCAGCGACACTTTTTAATGTCAATCGTTGATTTACATTTTGATAAATATATTCGAGCTCATCACGCAAATCACCATAATAAGCATATCGATATTGATTTTGTGCAATCTTTTTATCCATACTTGCTTCTTTTGCAATGATTTTAATAATATCCTGTAATTTTCTAATATCAGCGTCATTAAGAGGCTGATTATCAAGGTATCGATAGGTCAATTTTAATAGTAGACATTTCAAATTATAGGATGATTTAATCAACTTTGCTGTATAGTGGTAATTAAAGAAAGTAAAGCCTAATTCCGCAAACCAATCGCTACTCAAATACAACATGATCGTTTTTTTATTATTCTTAATACTAAATACATCCAGATGATTAATAATATATATATCATCTTCAATTATTTTACTTTTACGAAATTTTTGTAGTTCGATTTCCCCGTCAATTGGCCAAAATAAGACTATGCCATCTTGGCAACGCGTTGTCGCATATTCATTATTAGTAAGTATATGCAAGCATGATTTTGCCATAACTTTACCTCTTTCTATATTTAAGTACCACTTTTATCATTCCCTATAATATTTAACTTATTTAATTAAACGTAAATTTAACACAATACGAATACCAAATCAAAAATAAATAAAACTATATAATGGTTAATTTTTAAACTTATATATCAATCATTTAAATATTACAAAAATAGATGTAGTCAGTTTAATTAAACTATCCAATTGAAAACACACTACTTTTTAGTATTTTCAAAATAATTTTAAATGACCACATCTACAACGTATTACTATTATCTTTTGTTAGTTATATATTCATTTTCAATTTAAAAATAAACACTTATTTAAATCACATTCTACTTTTGAGATGAGCTCAAACTAACATTAAATTGTTTATATTATCTATACTTCTTCCTATTAATGTTTCGATTTTAAAATTAATACGTAGCTATACTTTACTTTTCTAATAAAAGTGTAATTAGAAAGGCAAGTACACCTGTTTAAAGTTTATCTTCTAAGATTTGTTTACTTTAGAACTATAGCAGTTAATCATTTCAATGATTAATAATATCTTTACAATTAAGGTAATATATTTTTATTGCTTTATCAGTAAAATCTCAGTCTAAGTTTCTAACTTATGACAATCGCTCCAGTTTAAGGTTGATATTCATTATTGATTATTCCAAAACTTTATACAAATTTCTTTATTAATTTAACTGTTTATCTTCTGAACATATTAGCAAGATAAAGTATATCCTTAATAATATTCAACAAATTAATAAATAGATTAAATCCCATTTCTCTTGGTGAATAGTCACCTCTTTTTAAACGATTAAAATCATACAAAGTATAAAGTAGAAATAACAACAGACTAACGACGGTAATAATAGTGTAAAAAATAGGATTTTGAAGAAAAATACCAATTAGACTCGCAATAATTAATGTTATTAATGTAACGAATAAATATTTGCCTATACTCGATGCATCTCCAACGAAGAAATAACCAATAATACCAAATGCTATAAATGCAAAAATTGCTAATGCGATATTTTTATAGAAAATATCTGGTCCTAAATTTTGTAAATACGTGGTAAACGTTGCGTATGACAATAAGCCGATCACTACAGCGTAAATATGTGAAATAATTAAACCGAACCGTCTCGCTCTTTCAAAAACAAGTGTTGCTAAAATAATAATCAGTAATCCAAATGACAAGGGTTGTCGCCAACTTAATGGTAAAAACTGACCTAGATAGCATCCTATGCCAAATATAATCCAATAATACATAAAATAAAGCCACACTTTACTTATTGATTGAGCATGCTGATTTTGATGATAATATGAATGATTTGTATTTTGCGACAAAATAATTCCTCCTTCTACCGTCGTTTTATGCGTCAAATTTTACAGTAAATTTTGCTTCATCAAAAGAAATAACCTTTAATAAGTATAGTAATTTTACATTTTACAATGTTACAAAATATAATTTTTTATAATTAGTTAAAATCACTAAAACGCTTTTATACACTATCAAATCAGCATTTATAAAAATATGAACCGATATCCTAAAATGTTAATAATATTACAAGATAATAACAAACCACACAAAGCTACTTATTTTTGATAATATGGAAATCGTAATATAAAACGAAAACTTAATTTACTATATAAATTGTCTTAATAATTTTTAAAAGTAGTAAAACTTAATTTTAAGGAGGAGTCCCTTTGAAAAAATTAGCATTTGCAATAACAGCAACATCTGGTGCAGCTGCATTTTTAACGCATCATGATGCACAAGCTTCTACACAACATACAGTACAATCTGGTGAATCATTATGGAGTATTGCTCAAAAATACAACACTTCAGTAGAGAGTATTAAACAAAATAACCAATTAGATAACAACTTGGTATTCCCTGGTCAAGTTATCTCAGTAGGTGGAAGTGATGCACAAAATACGTCAAACACTTCTCCACAAGCAGGTTCAGCATCATCTCATACTGTACAAGCTGGTGAATCATTAAATATCATTGCTAGCAGATATGGTGTTTCAGTTGATCAATTAATGGCAGCCAATAACTTACGTGGTTATTTAATTATGCCTAACCAAACATTACAAATTCCTAATGGTGGATCAGGTGGTACAACACCAACAGCTACAACAGGTAGCAATGGCAATGCATCATCTTTTAATCACCAAAATTTATACACTGCTGGTCAATGTACATGGTACGTATTTGACCGTCGTGCTCAAGCTGGTAGTCCAATTAGCACATATTGGTCAGACGCTAAGTATTGGGCTGGTAACGCAGCTAATGATGGTTACCAAGTAAACAACACACCATCAGTTGGTTCAATTATGCAAAGCACACCTGGTCCATATGGTCATGTTGCTTATGTTGAACGTGTCAATGGTGATGGTAGTATCTTGATTTCTGAAATGAATTACACATATGGTCCATACAATATGAACTACCGTACAATTCCAGCTTCAGAAGTTTCTAGCTATGCATTCATCCATTAATTAAATAAATTGTACTGATATATACTAGCAATTCACATCATGTGAGATTGCTAGTTTTTTATTTTTGAAAAAAATTTTCATTTTGGTACAAAAAATTATCTCACCCTTCCCTATCATACTTATTTATATTTTGTATGAATGGTAGTTAGGTAAAAAATAATAACCTACCTATTTGATTAAATTAAATGCATAATATATTAAAAATCAAAATAATGCAACTAAGTTGACTATATAATGATTTAATTTGTTATACCAGTATTTTACGCTTTTTCGTCTACATATACAAATTTATATTAAATAAAGTCCAATACAATTTAGGTTAATTAAACAAGTTGATAACAATTTAATTATTCCTTCATTGAAGAATATAAACTATTAAATCCTTATTTTACGCTTACTTATATTTTAATGACCTAACTGTTTATGTTCCATGGAATACATTTATAACTTAGCCTCCTAATTAAAATGCTTTGTCTTGGTCATTCTACGTAAATTCTATAAAATATGTTATCTACTTACATAAAAAACTGAACTTCAATACCACGATATGTTTGTGATACTGAAGTTCAGTTTAGTTTTATTTTCAATTAGAAAAATAAGTTAAGTATATAGAATAGTAAACCTGCTAACAATGCTGAAATAGGTAATGTAATCACCCATGTAATAATCATTCGTTGCGCAGTACTCCATTTTACACCTTTAGCTCGGTTAGAAGCACCAACACCTAAGATTGATGATGACACAACGTGAGTTGTTGATAATGGGAAATGTAGCGATGATGCAACAAAAATTGTTAATGCAGATGATAAATCGGCCGCAGCACCATTTGCTGGACGTATTTTCATAATATTACCACCTACAGTTTTGATAATTTTCCAGCCACCAATTGCAGTACCAAGCCCCATTGCTGTCGCACAGGCAAATTTTACCCATAACTGTGGTTCAACGCTGCCATCATTCTGTACATTAGCAACAATTAATGCCAACGTAATAATACCCATTGACTTTTGCGCATCATTCGTACCGTGAGAGAATGATTGTAACGCTGCTGTGAAAATTTGGAAAAATCTAAAGTTACGATTCGCTCTTGTTAAATTTGCATTTTTAAAGATAACTTTAAAAATTGAATACATCAAGAAACCAACACAAAATGCGATTATCGGTGAAACGATTAATACAATAATAATTTTTGTGAAACCTTGGTAATGTAACACTCCAAATGAGCCTTCAGATGCGATTGCTGCACCCGCAATTGAACCTATAAGTGCATGTGAAGACGAACTTGGAATTCCGTAAAACCAAGTAGCTAAATTCCAAATAATAGCCGCAAGTATTGCAGCTAACACAACAACTAATCCATTTTCCAATTTAAATGGATCGACAATGTCTTTAGTAATGGTGCCTGCAACGCCCGTAAATGTTAAAGCACCTATAAAGTTCATCACTGCTGCCATTAAAATTGCCGTTTTAGGCGTTAACGCTCTAGTAGATACAGCAGTAGCTACTGCATTGGCTGTATCATGGAATCCATTGATAAAGTCAAATATCAGCGAGAAAATAACTACAGCTATAGTGACGATGATTATATATGACATAAATATATACTCCCCTTAGCTATTTTTCATAATAATAGTTTCAAAATTATTTGCTACGATTTGACATTTATCAGCAATTTCTTCCATGCTTTCATAAATATCTTTTATTTTAATTAATGTGATTGGATCTGTTTCGCTATTGAAAATATGTTTAATTGACTGTCTTAAAATACCATCACAGTTTGTTTCAAATTCTTTAATATTAATTGAATGAATACGCATATGTGATAATTTTTTATCGACTAATAAGCCGACAGCAAGTTTCATTTCTGCAACTGCTTTTTGAATGTTATCAACAAACTCAGCCATATATTCATCTGTGTATTCGATTGAATACATTTCAAACATAGCTGCCGTTTCTTCAATTGCATCTAAAACATCATCAATTGCATCACATAATGATAAAATATCTTCACGTTCAATTGGTGTGATAAATGTTTGATTTAAATCAGTAATTACTTGATGTACCAATTCGTCACCATGTGACTCATAAGTTTTAATGTTGTCTGAGTATGCTTTTAAATCTAAATGTGTATTGAAATCCATTTTACCGAATTCAATAGCAGCACGATCCAGATTGAAAACCATCTCTTCTAATTGAACCATAAACTTATCTTTTTTCTTACTAAACATTTAAAATCCTCCATTTAAGCGATTGTCACCAATCACATTCAGTTATAATTTGTTTCAAATTAAGACAAGTGAATTTACAAACTAATGATACAAATTTGTTATTATCAATCGTCAGTATAATTTTAGTGTACTGATATTAATTTCAAAAATGCCTCACAGTAAACAATTTACTGTATTTGTCCTTATATGAAAATAGCACAAAATTTACAATCCCACAATTCAATTTACAAATTTTTAACAATTCCGAAACTTAACTTTTACATAAAATTTAAATAGTAGTAGGCATTTGTTTTGAAAAAGTTATTGTATAGGCAATTTTTTATCTTTACAACTCTAAAAATTGTAAATGGATATATTTGGGAAATTTGCAACGATACAATATTTATTACATAACTTTTACATATTAAAATACACTTATCTTGTTTAAAACGATCATTGACTCATATATCTCTCAATGAATATACTTTTATTTTCTCACATTTAATACAATTTACAAAGTTGAATCCTGTTAATCTTTTCAATTAAAAGCATCACCAATTAAATATATTTCATTCAAAACACTTTCATAATCACTCATACCTTTACTTCATTATTAATATGGTATTTTAACCCATTATTCAACTATACATGCTAAAAATATAACTTCTCTTCATTTATAATAAAAAGCTTCCAGTATAGTTCGTGAATTCGAATCCACTACTCTACTGAAAGCCATCTGTATATTTTATATGGAATGTCTAATTGTTCGCTTGGAATGATTATAAGCCGTCACTGCAAAAACAGCATACATACAAATGTATAATCCCATTACTATGAAAACCGGTATTTGATTCGTTGTACCCATTAATTTCATATATGCTAATGATGTAAAATATGCATGTGATAGTGCAATAACTAAAGGTAACCCAAAATTAAACATAATTTTAAACTTTAGTCCCCTTGCCATATCTTTTTGTGTAAATCCAAGCTTTCTCAAAATACTATAATTCTCTAACTCATCTTCGGTTTCATCTATTTGCTTTATGTATATAATGCAACATACAGCAATCAAGAATGTAATACCTAAAAATGATGTTACAAATAATAATATTCCGGTTAAACTTGATATTGAGCTTATCGCTTCACTTCTTGTTTCAATAGATTTATCAACTTTATTTTTCGCTTTTTCTAATGCTAAAGCATCTTTTTTATGTTTCAAATCGAATCCAAATTGAGAGACGATATGCTTTGCCTTTGTATACTTTCTTATTTCTTGATAGTCTTTGTCATTTAAGACAAACGTTGGTCCACCTAAATCAACATCTGTCATAAAATAGATTTTATTAATATCTTTACGTAACTTAATATTAACATGATGTTTTTTCGTTCCTATAATTGCCTTACCATGCTTCTTATGTTTCACTAAATCTTTGATAGAACCTTCCGCTACAAACAAATCAGCTTGCCCACGTTTCAAATCAGTATTAGGGATGTATTTATCACTAGTAATTGTTACATTGTATGGTTCTTTCGCTTTTACATCAAATAAATTATCTTTATACAATTTCGTATGAATTACTTCTTTATAATTATAAAAATGAGGAATTTTTTGATTGTTTAATTCACTTGCTAACTGATTAGCTTTTTGTTGGTCTTTAATTGTAACGTCGTGTGGTGCAGTATATTTTATTTCACTTGATAAGGACGCTCTACTTATAGCAGCAAAGCAAAGAACTGAAACAGTAATCGCTGAAATGATTGCCATGACCGTAAGTGAAAAAGCATTTTTCTTAATACGATACATAATAGATGATGAGAACATGACATCATTTACACTTATAACACCTTTTCTAAACTTCTTTACCATTTTAAAAACTAGAGAAACAGAGCTTTTAAAAAATAAGTATGCCCCAATCACAGTTGACAATAAAATAAACATAAGTGTACCGATAGAATCATAATATTGAACAATGTTCAAAGATAGATAGTATCCTGTGGTAATCAATACTATACCTAAGATGCCTAAAACAACCTCTTCAAATGTAATTTTATTATGATTTGTTTCTTTAACCTGGTTATTCTTTGACATCTGTGAAATAGATTGTTTGAACACTAATATAAAATTTTGAGCAGATGTTAAAAAATAAGCGACACCGATTAACATTAATGTTTCAAATACCGCCCTCAAACTAAAAATAATTGGAACCTTTTCTTTAATTCCTAATAATGTAAAGACAATCATTAATAACAGTTTCGAACCAAAAATACCAATAATAATACCTAATATTGCCGTAATTATAAATATTAGTAATTGTTCGAGCATTAGTATATAAATAATGTTGAATTTAGATAAACCTAATGTTTGATATAATGCAAGCTCATAACTTCGTCGTTTAATAAATAACACATTGGCATATAACAAAAATGCAATTATGATGAAAAATAGAAAGTAGCTTCCGACTTGTGAGCCTTCCTTTATAATTGGATATGACTCTGTCATGTTTAGTTTATGCGCGTATTTTAATGCTACAAAGCTAAAATACAATACTACACTCGTAATTAATGAAAAAAGATAGATGGCATAATGTGATAAATTTTGACGGAAATTTTTAAATATTATCTCGTTAAAGGTCATAATTAACGCCACCTAAAACACTTTGTACACGTATTATTTCTTTGAAAAAGGTATGTTTATCGTCATCCCCTTGGTATAATTCAGTGAAAATTTGACCATCTTTTAGCATCACTACTCTATTGGCATAACTTGCTGCAACAGGATCATGCGTTACCATAATAATTGTAGACTTAAATGCTTCATTCATTCTTGTTAATCGTTTTAATAAATCTTGAGTACTTTTAGAATCCAGTGCACCTGTTGGTTCGTCAGCAAATATAATAGAAGGTAATGTAATAAACGCTCTTGCAGCAGATGTTCGTTGTCTTTGTCCACCAGACAATTCAGAAGGGTATTTATCACTAATATCCAATATATTTAATGCTTCTGCTACTTTTTCATAACGATTTAACATATGTTCTTTATCTAACTTCTGAACCGTTAGTGGTAACATTATGTTTTCTTTAACAGTCAATGTATGCAGTAAATTATACTCTTGAAAAATAAAACCAATATCATGCTTGCGTATATCAGATAATTCCTTGTTTGAAAGCTTTTCTAATTTTTTTCCTTTTAATGTAATAGAACCTTGTGAAATATAATCAATTGAACTTAAAACATTTAATAATGTCGTTTTCCCAGATCCAGAGGGACCCATAATAGCAATAAACTCGCCTTCTTCAATAGACATATTGATATCTCGCAACACTTCTTGTGCCATTTTTTTAGTTCCATATATTTTTGTTAATTGTTTTACTTCTAAAATTGCCACTTTAACACTCCTATAATTTATCTTAACTTCATTTCCTTTAGGCTTTGGCACTTGTATCTTCAATTTAACATATGACTAACATCTATCTTATTATAACGTTGAAGCTGCATTGATGTATCAATTCTAAGTAACAAAACGCATGTTTAAAATGACAAATTTGTCACTTCCGACATGCGTTCAACAATTTCATTTTGTAATGGGAAAATCAATCTGACAGTTGTCCCCTTACCAACAGTCGACGTGACTTGCAGGTGAATACCTAATTGATCCTTTACACTATTTACTAAATATAGACCCATACCTGAAGACGTCGTTTCATTTCTGTTAGCCGTTGACGTAAATCCTCGTTCAAATATTCGCGGCATATCTTTTTTACTAATACCTCTGCCATAGTCTTTAATATATAACGAAACATGTTGATCATTTAATTCTGTCCCAATTTCAATATTAAAATTCTCACTATATTTCAATGCGTTTGACAAAATCTGTCTAATAATCATACGGCACCATTTTATATCTGTATAAACATAATCATCCACTTTAAAGTCAACATCAAAACCAATACCTTTAACCTGACTAATATGTCTTGTTAATTGTATTTCGTCAATGACCATGCGTTTAAGTGACACGTAATCAAAATACATATCTTTGCGTTGAGATTCTAATCTAGTAATATACAGCTGTGTATCCAGCATCGAGTTTATACGAGACCATTCATATAGTAATGCCTGTTTTCTTTCTTGATTTTTTTCTTGATCAATTAATAATTTCATGGCTGTCACAGGTGTTTTTATGTCGTGCACAAATTCTGTAATGGTTTGTTCATGCATGTTCAATTGTAACTGTTGCTCAACAACCTTTTCTTTGTGCGCTGAGATTTGACGATATAAATAATCAACTGTATGACGTTGAAATGGCGTTTCCGCTAAATCTTTATGTTTAATTTCTTCTATTTCTTTATCTTTGTCAAAATGCTTATATAATTTTACTTCTTTAAAATATGTCAATATAAGAAAAATCATTGTTAAACTTAAATTCAAAGAAACAATATAAAATAAACTGTCTATTGGAAAATCATAATCGATTAGACTAATGCCTAACATAAGGAAGTTTAAAAACAATATCCAAAATATCCAGTTCATGCGAGATTTCAAAAAATAAGCTACCCATTTCAAATTATTCATGAGCCATATATCCTTTTCCTACTTTTGTTTCGATTGCACTATCCATACTTATTTCAGATAATTTTTTTCGTAAACGATTCACATTTACTGTTAACGTATTATCACTAACAAATGCTTCATCATCCCATAATGCAGTGATAATTGTATCTCTCGAAACGATTTGATTTTTTTTGGTAATAAGAATTTCTAATATAATCATTTCTGTTTTGGACAGGAAAATCGTCTGATCACCTTTTTGTATACTATCTTTTGATAGATCAACGACAGCATCTTGCCAAGTCAATGTACGTTTTTCTTCAGCTGTAAACTCATAGACACGACGATAAATCGCTTGTAATTTAGCAATTAATACATTGGTATAGAACGGTTTTTGCATATAATCATCTGCGCCAAGTTCCATACTCATCACTTGATCCATTGGATTATCACGAGATGATAAAAATAATATTGGTACGTTGGAAACTTCTCTCATTTTTCTGCACCAATAAAACCCATCATATTTAGGTAATTGAACATCCAATATAACAATTTCAGGATTAAAACTTTCAAATGTATCCATTACTTTGCCGAAATCTTCAATACCAGCAACATTAAAATCCCATTGTTCTAATTCTTTTTTCAATTCTTGAAACAAAGTATTGTCATCTTCTACTAGTAGTATTTGCATCCATATCACCCAATATCATTTAGTATATTTCATATTTTCTCCTGATTTTAATCGACTTTGAAAATCTTTAATCCGGCAGTCAACTTCAAAGCCATGAATCATCATTTTTTGCATTGGTGCTTGTATAAAGTAATAAATCGGCCAAAATAATCGAGGGATATAATCGTATAGATGTATATAAACGACTGCCGACTCTTTGATTAATCTAAATTCTAACTTCCCTTGATTAACTGTGTATTTTTTCACTAAACTTCCACTCAATAAAATTAAAGTTATTATTCCGTCAGCTGTTTCTTCTATTTTAAATACTGCGAGCGGTCGCACCTTATTCTTAATATATATCTTAAATTGATCATGTGATTTTTCTGTTTTCACAAAAGTTCCTTTAGTGTAACCCATCCATGCAATAAAATGGTTTACAACGTTCTTTAATGTCCATCCCTTTGGTAAAACTACCTTCATCGTTGATCTAACATCATCATACTTTGAAACTTGTAATTCTACATTAACTAAAGAACGTTTAAAAACTAAATTTGTTGTTTCTACAGGTGTGCCATATGCACCTAGGCGTTCAATTGTTTCATTATCATAACGACTCCCAGGTATGTAGATTACTTTTTTTACTTGATTGATAGCCGCTGCTCGACCAAAATTATCTGCTGCGATTAATGTTAAATCTCTTGCTGATGATTGTGTTATTTTGGCAGAATTCTTTGTTGGGTCGATAAAGAATACAGCAATATCTATTTGATTCATTGCTGCAACAACCTGTTCGTAATGAAATATATCACACTGAATCCAAGTCATTTCAACATCATCTGTTTTTTTATTGTCTGGATATTTTGATATAGTAAAAAGTTCAGCATCATTTTCAATCACTTCACTTAAATACTTACCAATATATCCTGTTCCACCTGCTAATAAAACTTTAGGTTTCATCTAAAATACTCCTTTAAACTGTAACCAAAAAACATATTACTCCACCTTTTAGTTACATATATATTATAATAGTAGCAAATGTTTTAAAATTTCAAAATACTGGAGGCTTTTTATGGCCCATATTATACGTAGAGTTAGTATCAAAGATGTAGAAAATTTCATTTCAATGTTAGCGAAAATATACGACGAATCTCCGTATATGTTCTACACACCAGGAGAATATGATCCTAGCGTCACATCGGCTAGTAAACAATTAGAAGAATATATCACTTCTCCACATAAAGTCATCTTTGTTGCTGAAAGTGATGAACAACTCGTTGGCTTTGCCTTTGTTAATACGACACCATTTCAACGCATTAAACATGTTGCTAAAATTGATTTAGGTGTAAAGAAATTATATCAACATCGTGGAATTGGCCAAGCACTTCTTGATGCCATTATGGCTTGGTGTTTAAACAATCAAATACACCGAATTGAAGCAAATGTACCACTCAATAACCAACCTGCCCTCGAGCTTTTTAAAAGTGCCGATTTTCAAATCGAAGGCGTTTTAAAAGATAAGTTATTTATCGATGGTAAATATTACGATGACTATATGATGGCTAAAATTCTTAATTAAAGCTATTTTATCATAATCTTGTATCAGAATCGCATAACAACGAATTTAATGGTTACCTAATACATTACTCATACTTATCAATGTCATCTAATCTTAAATGAATGCGTATACTCTTATTCATTTATCAAATTTAAATTCAAAATAAAGCACCACTAATGTGTAATTGATCAACTATCAACTACGATTAGTGGTGCTTTATATATGTTGTTTAGTTTTCCTTACTATAAAAATCTTCGAGTCTAAAATCTATATCCGGTAATTTTTCATATATCTTATCCTGATACTGATTGTTTTGATTGTAAGCTTCTTCAGTAATTAACCTACCTTTACGCTTAATTCCATAATCTTGTACGAATAAATTATTATTTCTATTTATTTTGTAATACGGTACAACATTCGCACTAAATTTTACTCGTTGATGAATAAGTTCCATTGCCAATGCATAGTATTTATTTGTCTCATATAACCATAAATGATCTATTGATACACCTGAAACAAATACATCTTTTAATAATATCCTTACATTCGGCTTAAATGTGCTATGTCTATCTAAATAATTTTTAAACAAAACACGTTGTATACGTCCAGTAACCATAACGCGTTTATTTTTAAATGGTTTTAATGCTGACCTTGTCATTCCCTTTCACAACCTTATTTCAAATCACTTCGTGCTCAATCTATATTTTAATTTTTCTTTTGAATTCTTTTCAATTTATAAATTTATTATATCATGTACACACTGTTTTTCGACAATTTAGTTGTAAAAAGTTATTTTCAGGTTCAAAACAAATTAGTTTGTAAAATAAATGTCACATCATAATAGGGTGAGATAGAAATGATAAAGAACCGCTAACAATTTATTATATCTCAGACTCTTACACATTAGCCCCACATGTTTTAAATTCTTCGTTTTCAATTTGAAGATCTTAAATGTTGCTTAAGTAATAAATTACTACTGTTTATCATTAGTTTAAAGGATTTAACGGTAATTCATTACTCGGATTTTCTATTTGTGGTTTCTCTTCAGTTTGAATACCACTAGAAGATGTATTACGACTTAAGAAAAGTAACACTTTTTTGATATTATCTATCGATTCTGGTTTATTAAGGTGAAATTGATACTGATGATGTAAATGATGCGTACCATCATAAAACAAAGTATCTACTGGTACATTCAATTCTTGTAATTTCTTACTGAATTCTATATTTTGACTTTCGAATGGATCGCTATCTCCAACAGATAAAAATGTTGGTGGATAATTTTTTGTCGATTGTTTTACTGTCGACATTTGTGAAATGTTTTTAAAACTCTTTTCCCAATCTTCTTCGCCAGTATAACTTTTCATAAATAACTGTATTCTTGGAAACTCAGTTTCTCTAACTGTTTGCATATTATAAAAACCACCAAATAGTATAGCACCTTTAATTTGCGATGGTTTGAATGACTGATCAAATTTCATGGCTTCTCTTAAGCGATCATTCGTCTGTATTGCCGTAAATTGGCTAGCTAATTGAGCACCTGCAGAATCACCGCCAATAATTACTTGATTAAAATCAATAGGTAAATTCATTTTATTTTCTTTAATGAATTGAGTTGCTTGATTCATTTGAATTAATGGTGTGGGATATTTATATTGTGGCGCCAATGCATAATTTACATTCACAACAATGTACCCTTGTTCAGCAATTTTCGCTAATAATGGGTTTTTATACTGCTTATCACCCGCAATATAACCACCACCGTGCATCCAAAAAATAACTGGCAGTTTGGCATTAGAAGACATATCAACAGGTGTAATAATATCTAATTTACTGTTAGGGAAAACTCTATTGTATGTAAGGTTTTGATAAATGCGCACATTTTTATTTTTAATATTAATTTTGTCTTTATTAGCATGGTTCTCATTTGTAATTTGGTCATAATGTTGTTTCAGATGAAATGCTAACAATACACTGATTACAGTTATAAAAAGCGCAGTTATCATCGTCCATTTATTATCTTTATTCATTACATCGTACCTCTCTATTTGTTAGACGCTCATATTAATAGACTGAATAAATATAAAAAGCAATTCGCCCGATAAGAGTAGAGACGAATTGCTTTTAAGGTTAAAACAAAGTGATTCAATTGTAAAGTTTCGGATATCCCTCATATGATATTAAGCAATATGTTTTTTATCCGCATTTTTACGTTTGAAATATTTAATAATTACAGCTACTACAATAAATAAGCCTACATATCCCATAATTGTATATAACTTATTAATTAATTCAGCAAATCCTACGAAACTTAATAAATAACCTGCTACCATCATTATAATAATAAAGATATGATAATTTTTACTGTATGGTTCTGTAAAACGTGCTGCAAATGAATACATTAGTCCTAGAATAGTATTATACATAACCGCCAGCATAATAACAGATAACACTGTTGCTATTAAAGGATGGATATTATTTGCTAACGTCAATGTAGGAATTGAGGCATTTTTAATAGTTGGATATTCACTTTGCAATGCAAAGTTGATCAATGCTAGTAATACAGTATAGATAATACCACCATACATCGCGCCTGCACCTGACACTGTACGCTTTTCAGTATCCCCACCGATTGCTACGATGGTACTAAAACCTACAGAAAAAGCTAATCCACCATATATTGTACCAAACCAGATTCCCTTCCAAATACTTGCTTCAGGCACTACTTGGTTAACTTCTGCTAATGAAACATGACCTTTAAATAAATAAACGCCAGCGATTAATACAACTAAAACAATTAAAAATGGTGTAACGATACCTAGTGCACGTACTATTTTATTAAAGTCTAATAGCAACGTAATATAAATCGCTAATGTCATAATTAAAGCACCTAGCCATGTAGGTATGTTATAACTTTCTTCAAATGTTGCGCCTGCACCAGCTATCATGGTTACAGCTATACCAAATAAGAAGAAGATTAAAATATAATCAAAGACTTTACTAAACTTTTCACCGAATACGTATTGTAATGTTGATTCATGATTTGTCGCTTCAAAGGCAGTACCAATTTTTGCTACTTGGCGCCCAATAAAAGCTAAAATAAAACCAGATATAATAACACCTAAATAAGCCCACAAGCCATATTTAGTGAAAAATTGCATAACTTCTTGTCCAGTTGAAAATCCTGCGCCCACTACAATGCCGACGTAGGCAAATCCAATTTTTGTTGCTTCTTTATTCATCATCATGTGAATAATAGACCTCCTTAATTTTGCACAGTGTGCATTATAACGTACTGAAAATTAATTGCAAGTCGCATAGGTTATTTTTCACTTTTTCAAAATTGCTCAATCCATTCACATTATCACGTTCAATGACATTTAAAAAAATTATAAATTTATGCTTTTATAATGCAGTCATACGAACTTTTGTATAGGAAAAATGATTAATTATTGTGCTTCTTGAATTTCGTATATTTAGTTAAATTTCGAAGAATACATATCAAAATTTCTCAGTTAACAAGGTTTAAACCATCTATCGTATGTTCTTTATTAAAATGTATAAATTTATAAAATGTTGTATAAAAACCATTTGTGCACACAAGTATACTTCGTTAGTTTTTAAGTATTAAAAAAGGCTGGAACATATGTCCCAACCCAACCAAATGTTAAAACTATTATTAAGCTAATATAATTGAAATGTAATTAACGTGCATTACGTTGGTGTAATTCATTTATATCAACAACAACGTTGTCCATACGTTTGGCAGTGTCTTTTAAGACGTTACGAGCAACATTATTATTAGGATCTAATTTTAAAATTTGCTTGGCGATATCAAAAGCCTTCTTATCTGAAATAACAGGTGTTGGTATCGCATGCAATAATAACATTTGTAACAAACTTTTAACTTCTTTGCCGTCAGTAAGTTTTATGGAAGCGTCTGCATGATAATAAGCAGAATCCAAAGCACCTTCATATTCACTTAGTGGATACACAAGCAATAAAAATGCTAAGTCATGCATTTCAGATGATTCTTCGTACTTAATCATATCTAAAATACATGTATAAAACATCATACTTTCTACTTCATGCGCACTTGAAATATATGCTTCTTCAAATTCCATAAAATCTGTTTCGGACATCAATTGTCGTACTAAATCAAACTCGCCATTCAATACATGTTTTTTTATAAGGTGTTGCATGGCAATGTCCTCCTATTTCTCCAGATTTTATTAAACATTTACATATATACTATCATATTTTTTATAAAGTTTCATTTGAAAAAGGTTTACATTTTTCATTATTAGTAAATTTTAACTAAAATGATTGTTTCATTTCTGCTAATGCATCATCAATTGAACCGCCGATTGATAGCTTTACTGCTGCGATAAAACTGCCTTCAACAATTGGTGCATCAACTTTTAACACACGATGATTACCATCATACATTTCAATTGCCATATCTACATTCATTTCTGAAGATCCAATATCGTAAAAACACAATGCATCATCCTCTAATTTAGTCAAAACTTCTTGGATGATATCAAATGAAGTTCCAATTGAACCATCTGGTAATCCCCCGATTGGTATAATATCAACGTCACCTGCCATTTGCTTTAACAAAGATTTTGTACCACTTGCAATTTCTTTACTGTGGCTAACAAGTATAATTTTAGGCATTATCTTCATCTCCAATCAAAGCGTTTAAAATATAAACCATACTTTGAGCACCTGGATCAATATAACCTTTTGATTCTTCTCCAAAATATGCAGCTCTACCTTTCGTTGCTACCATATCTTTTGTATTATCTGCTAATTGCTGTAAATCATTGAATGTTAAAGTTTCACCATTTTTAAGCTTCTCTGCTGCTCGCGCTATTACATCATACATTGTCTTTTCATTTAAAGTAACTTTACCACGTGATTCAACCGCTTCGGCAAATGCCTGAATTAGTGTAATGAAATCTTGATTATCCATATCATCTTTCGTGACTGCAGACATTTTAACAAAGCTAAAGCCATACAGTGGTCCAGATGCACCCCCAACATTTGACATCAATGCCATACCAGTTGATTTGAACAATGATTGCATTGAGCTATCATCAAGTTTGTCTTTAAGACTACTAAACCCACGAACCATGTTAACCCCGTGGTCACCATCACCAATTGCTCGATCTAATTCAGTTAATTCAGATTCATGTTTTTTAAACGTTTCTTCTAAATTTAATAAACGTGCTTTCATATCATTCACTTTCATTTGTGCCACCTCATAAATGTATATTTATTCATATTCACTTCTTATTTAAAGTATTGACTTGTTGTTGGTGCTAAAAATGCTTCCAAATATTCTGGTTTATTAGGCACGATAGTTATAGAAAAACCTTGCATGTCTAAAGATGTCATATAATCACCAACAAACCATTTAGCAACATTAACCGTTCTTGCAGCTAAATTTTGTTGAATATATTTAGTTACGATATTTAATTCAGATAACGGCGTACCACCCATACCATTTACCATTAATATGACATCATTGGCAGTAACTTCTTTATACAATTCGTCTAACAATGTTCCAACAATATGATCAATATCCTTTACTTCTTCCCTATGAATACCTTTTTCACCATGTATACCAATACCGATTTCCATTTTGTCGTCTTCAATATCAAAGCCATATTTTCCAGTAGTTGGAACAAGCGGTGGCTCAATTGCCATACCAATACTTTTAATTTCAGGTAACAACGCTTCTACACGCGATTTTATCTCTGTTAATGAATAACCTTTTTCAGCAAGATAACCAGCAAGCTTATGAACAAACACTGTTCCTGCAACACCACGACGTTGTGCTTCGTTTGTCACAGCAATGTCGTCACGAACAATAACAGTTTGAACATTTATACCTTCCATTTCTGCAAGCTCTTGTGCCATTTCGAAATTCATCACGTCACCTGCATAGTTTTTTACAACTAGTAATACACCATCACCAGTATCTACTGCTTTAATAGCTTCTAATATTTTATCTGGTGTAGGTGATGTAAATACTTCGCCACAAACCGCTGCATCTAGCATACCTTCTGCAACAAAACCGGCATGCGCAGGTTCATGACCGCTTCCACCTCCAGAGACTATTGCTACACCATGTTCTTTCTTAGCTTTTTTTACAATAACTGTATTAGCAATCAGATCTAACTCTGGGTGCGCAATTAACAATCCTTCAAGCATATCAGTTAAAAATGTTTCTTTTTTATTGATTAACTTTTTCATCATGTTGTACCTCCTTGGTATTATCAGTCATAGTATAAAACAGAATAAATGAATGCGCTATCATAAAGAATTAACCTGATACCGTTATCAAATATATTTTTGATAAGATCCTCTTGATAACTTAATGGTTCATTATTGAAAAAATAAATAGTCTTGAGTGGCTCATTAAATAAAAAATAAATAGTCTTGAGTGGCTCATTAAATAAAAAATAAATAGTCTTGAGTGGCTCATTAAATAAAAAATGCTATGAAAAGCCTTATAATAAAGTGCCTTTCATAGCAATAAGTTGTGTCCTTTGACACTATACATTTTTCGTTTTGTACATTAAATATAAGAAATACGGTGCACCAATAATTGCTACGACAATACCTGCTGGAACCCCACCTGGTTGTAATACAATTTTGCCAATTGTATCAGCTATAACAAGTAAACATGCCCCTACTAAAATGGCAATTGGTAAAAACAACTGGTGACGTGGTCCAACGATACGTTTGGCAATATGCGGACCCATTAATCCGATAAACGAAATCGAACCTGCTACTGCTACAGCAGCAGATGATAACATCACTGCGATAAAGAATAATATTAAACGTTCTCTGCTTAACCTTACACCTAGACCTCGTGCAATATTATCACCCGTATGAATAATATTTAGTGTATTCGATTTAAATAGTAAGTAAGGAATAATAATCAACACCCACGGTAAAAATGCAATGACAAATGGCCATTCGTCACCCCAAATATTACCTGCAAACCAAGCAGCGATGAAATCAGATTGCTTATCATCAAATTTTGACATAATTGTAATTGAGCCACCATATAATGCTGTTTGTAAACCTACACCTATTAATACCATACTCGCAGGTGTAACACCTTCATTTTTATTAAAACTGAAAATAAAAATAATCAATGCAGTGGCGATACCACCTAGTATACTTATTAACGGCAGTACATAAACAAAGTTGTCAGCATTAATTTTACCAATTGCAATAAATAATGCGATTGCAAATCCGCCACCTGCGTTAATACCTAATATACCGGGTTCAGCTATTGGATTTTTCGTGACACTTTGCACTATTGCACCACTAATACTAAGCGCTGCGCCAGCCAAAATAGTAATCGTCATCCGAGGTAATCTGAAATCTAATAAGATTAACTCATCAATGGCATCACCTTGTCCAATTAAAGTTTTGAAAAATCTTTCAACAGGTATGTTGTATTCACCTGAGGTAATACTCCAAGTACAACCTAGAAATAGTAGAATGCTAAAAACAGCCAGTGCAATCCATTGTCTGCGTTTATTATTTGAACTAATCATATTGAGCGTCCTCCTTTTTTAACTAAATATAAAAAGTAAGGAACACCGATAAATGAAATGATTGCACCAACAGGCGCTTCTCCTAAATATCGTGCTATCACATCGGCAACAAGCACGAGTATCCCACCTAACAAGGCTGTTAATGGTAGAATTTTAGCATAATCAGTTCCAATTAAAAATCTTGCTATATGAGGTACCATCAAACCTACAAATGCAACTTGTCCAGCGATAGCAACTGCAATACCTGCTAGAATCATAGCAATAATTAAACATATGCCTCTGATCATTGTTACATTTTGACCTAAACCTTTAGCTAATGATTCACCAAGATTTAAAATGGTAAGTTGTTTACTAATTGTTAATATAATGAATAACGCAATACCAATTAATGGAATTGCCCACTTAAGGTGTGACCATGTTGTGCCTGAAACGCCTCCAGCAGTCCAAAATGTTACTGTTTGATTTAGTCTAAAAGCTAATGCAATACCTTGACTTAGCGCTGTTAACATAGCACTTACTGCTGCACCCGCTAAAATAATACGCATCGGATTAAATCCATCACGTCTAGATCGGCCTATCATTAATACAATAGCACCTCCTAGAATAGCACCTAAAAATCCAGCAAACATCAATATTAAAAATGAAGTGTTTGGTAAAACTGCATATGTTAATGCTAAAGCAAATGAAGCACCTGAATTTAAACCTATGAGCGCCGGATCAGCAAGACTATTACGGGTAACACCTTGTATAATCGCACCAGAAACTGCAAGCGCCATACCCACAATTACTGCTGCTATATTTCTGGGAATCCTAATCTCATTGATGATGTTTTGCTGTTGATTGCTAGGATTATAATTAAAAATAGCCTCTATAATTGTAGAGGCTTGAATTTTGGCGTCACCTATTAATGTAGAAATAAATAGTGTGATTAGTAGTATCATACTTAAACCTATAATATAGGCTAAAAACTTCAATGGCGTTGAATTCTCTCTATTTGTCATGTTAATTGTCCTTTTTATCATATTAACTTACTTAATTAAGAATAAGCTCTGCGACATAAGTCATAAGTTACCAATAAAGGTTTTCCAGTTTTAGGATCTTTACTTAAAACAACATCAATATTGAAAACTTTTTCTAAAATTTCCTGTGTTAATACGTCTTCTGTTGAACCTGTAGCGATGATATCCCCTTCTTTCATCGCAATAAGATGATCTGAGAAACGAATCGCTTGGTTGATATCATGAAGAACCATGACAATTGTACAACCTTGTTCCTGATTTAGCTTCTGAACTAATTCTAGTATTTCTAATTGATGACAGATATCTAAATATGTTGTTGGTTCGTCTAAAAAGATAATATCAGTTCTTTGTGCTAATGCCATTGCAATCCAAACACGTTGTCTTTGACCACCACTTAAATCATTGATTGAACGGTGTCGGAATGTATCAGTTCCTGTAACTTCCATTGCCCAATCAATTTCTTTCTTATCCTCAGCAGTTAATCTACCAAATCCTTTTTGATGTGGAAAACGACCATATGAAACTAATTCCCCAACAGTTAAGCCATCTGCTACTTCAGGTGATTGAGGTAAAATGGCTATTTTTTTTGCAATCTCTTTCGTAGATTGTGTATGAATATTTTCACCATCTAAAAATACTTCGCCTTCTTTAACTGCCAATAAACGTGACAATGCCTTTAGCAAAGTAGATTTCCCGCAGCCGTTAGGACCAATGATTGACGTCACTTTGCCATCTGGTATTTCAACATCTAATTTATTTATAATCGTGTTATCCCCGTAACCAATTTTAACTTGTTGTCCATGCAAACGATTCATAATTTCCCTACTTTCAATAAAATTCTTTCTGTTTATAAAAAATAATTTCTATTTTTAAATTATCAATTTTCAAAGGCATCCCAATTGATAATGATTATCATGAACATCATTATAACATTTTTCAATCTTATTGACTAACATTACTTTTTAAATTGGATAGCTCGATTTGTCATGTCTTGTATATTACTTTTATAAAATAAAAAACGCCCACAGATAAGTCTTCATAGTTCAAAAACTTGTCCGTGGACTTCTATTTAAGTATGTGTGCTCATACCATTTATTTATTCATCTGCAAGAAAGCCATTACCATAGACATCTCTTACATCATGAATTACGAGGAATGCATCTTTATCGATTTGTTTAATTAATCGCTTTGCTTTTGAAACTTGTGTTTTAGAAATAACAACGTATAAGACATCTTTTTCTTCACGCGTATAATAGCCATGTCCGTTTAAAATGGTTAAACCTCTTCCAATTTGCTCGTCTATTGCTTTGGCAAGTTTGTCGGGATTAGTTGAAATAATCGTCATAGCTTTTTTAGTGTTTAAACCTTCTATGACATATTCCATCACTTTTGTTCCTATATAAAGTGATATTACTGTTACTAATACTTTATCAAGTGGAATAACTGTAAGTGAAATTGCAACAACGATCATATCGAAGAAAAGCAAAGCATATGGCGTGCTTACATCGAGGTATTTCGTTGCAATTCTCGCCAAAATTGTTGTACCTGCTGTTGTACCGCCTGCAAGGATAATTACTCCGATTCCTAGTCCAACGCTTACACCACCAAAAATGGCATTCACAATGCTGTTTCCAGTTTCTACTTGCCATGATTCTGTTAAACTCAAAAATATTGAAATAAGAATTGTTACAAGAATAGTTAAGTACATACTTCTCTTACTCAAAAATTTATAACCTATGGCAATCAATACTGCGTTGACCAAGAAGTTAGTGATGGCTGGTGAAATATGAAACGCATAATATAAAATAATTGCTAAACCTGTAACCCCGCCTTCACCTAAGTTACCAGAAATAATAAATGCATTTACACCTGCAGCAAAGATAAATGAACCTAAGACAACTAGTATTAAATCTTTAACCGTTTTATTCACGAAACCATCCCCTTTATATATTTATTAGACTATAAAAATAGTAGCACAACAAAAATGCTGTCACAACTCTATGGAAAGAGTTCTAACAAAGATTTACTATTTAACTAATTTATATGAAGAATAGCTTTCCCTAATAAATATCACTCACAATATAATAATTAAAAATATTCTGAATTTTTAATTTACTTTCATTTCATTGTCTGCTATAATGTTTTTAACTTCTTCAATAGAGAAGTTATCTCCTTTGTGTTGTTTATAATAACAAAACAAATTTTGCTCGAAGTACTATGACTGTACCTAGTCCTTACTGTCATATGTACAATAATATTCATTTCCCATAAAAGCCAAGTGTATTACCATGTGCACTTGGTTTTTATAATGCTTCAATTTCGGTAACTTTAAAAATATTTAAATACCTTTATATCAATAATAAAAAAGTCCAAGCATCTCACCTATATCAATAGACGACATACCTGGACATATTTATTAGTTAAAATGTATTATCATAGTCACTCTTCGACATATTACCATGCAAATAAACCAACGAAAGCTGCTGTTAATAATGAAACTAGGATACCTGATAATAGCATCATAGGTACATATTTAGATACAAAGTCTGATGTCTTTTTATCAACAATGCCTTTCAATGTACCGATAATCATACCAATCGTTGAGAAGTTTGCAAATGAAATTAAGAATGTTGTAATAACCGCACGATGGTGTGGTGTATAAGATGCAATATCTTTAGAAATTTCACCCATAACAACAAATTCATTTGTAACAATTTTCTTAGCCATTTGTTGTGCTACCAACCACGCTTCATCATAAGGTAAACCGAGTAATAGCGCAAATGGATACATAAACACACCTAAAATTTGGTTTAAACCGAAACTACCTTTTATGCCTATCCATCCTGCTATCAATCCTGTAATCAAATTGATAAAACGATCAAATAGATCAGCTAACGCTACAAAACTAATAACAAATGCGATGATGATTAATACTAATTTACCTGCTGCTAATACAGAATCTCCAAGGAATGAGAAGAATGGTTGACGTTCAACTTCATTGTTTTTAAGACTGTAAATAATATCTTCTTTCTCTTCAACACTTACTGGATTCAACAAGCATGACACAATAATCGCGTTAACGATATTTAGTGGAATTGCCGTTAGTACCAGTTCTCCTGGTATCATTTGTACATACGCACCTACAATAGCTCCCGATACAGAGCTCATTGACATCATTGCGATTGTTAATACACGCATTTCATTCATACGTTTTAGTTGCTCACTTGATACGGCTAATGCTTCAGTATTTCCTAAGAACATCATTTCTATCCCAAAGAATGACTCGAATTTAGGTTGTCTTGTTACTTTAGCTAGTAACCAACCAATACCTCCAATAATTTTCGGTAAAATATTAAAGTACATTAAGATATCAAATAATGGCACTATTAATAATATTGGGAATAAGGCTGCAACAGCCATATCCATCATTTTAACATTTGTCAAACTTGCAAATGCAAAACCTGTACCAGCATGCGCTGACTGAACTACCCAAGCGATACCATTGGCTGCTCCTCTTACTGCTTTTTGACCCCAATCAAAATAAATAAAGAACCATGCTAAAAACAGGTTTAAAACAACTAAGATCCCAATTGATTGCCATTGGATATTTTTGCGATCTCTTGAAAATAATACCGCAATACCAAGAAATACAATTAGACCAATAATGTTGATTAATAAAAACATTTGGCACCCACCTATGATTTAATTTTTTAAAAATTTAGAAACATTGAAATATCAAACTTCTGTACCGTGGACTCTAAAATCAGTTAAATTGCTATGTAAAATATGAAGAATTATGACTCGTGGCTACAGTATTTAATATATGTATGTTTGCTTATAACTTGTATTATACCATGAGCATTTTTTTCTTAAAATATCGATTTCATTAATTTAAGAATTATTATGTCGTAACTTCTCAAATGATTTAAAATAGACAAAAGCTTGAAGCAATTTATTAACATCTATATCCATCAATGTGCCACACTTTAATTTCCTCGATGGTATATGTGTATTTGCTCCAAGCTTACTTATATATATAAAATTAATCTGTTAATTTTTGAGACACTACAAAGTTTTTATACTTCGCATGTGATGCCATCAGTTCTGAATGCGTACCTTTACCTGTTACCTGTCCTTTGTCTAAGAATATAATTTGACCGGCTTTTTTAATTGTAGACAAACGATGCGCAATGACAATCGTTGTTCTACCTTCCATCAATGTTTCTAAAGCTTCTTGAATTTTCAATTCACTTTCACTATCGAGATTAGCTGTTGCTTCATCAAGTAACAAAATATCAGGATTTTTAACAAAACTTCTAGCAATATCAATACGTTGACGTTGTCCGCCAGACAGTTTCAATCCTCGTTCACCTACAAGCGTGTCATATCCTTCATCAAATTGCATGATAAAATCATGACAGTTCGCTAATTTAGCATAATTAATAAGTTCTTCATCTGAAACATGACGATTAATTCCGTATAAAATATTGTCTCTAATTGTACCACTCATCATCGAATTTGATTGCATAACATATCCAATTTTGCGTCGCCACTTAGATAACGGGATATCATAGACACTTTCAAGGCCATATTTAATATCACCTGACTCAATTTCATACATACGTTCTATCAGATTAAATATCGTACTTTTACCAGACCCAGAAGGGCCTACAAAAGCACTCACTTGACCTTGTGGGATTTGGAACGACACATCATCTAATATTTTCTTCACATCATATTTAAAGTCTACATGTTCAAATGACAATACACCGTCATCAATTAATACATTTTCAGAATCTTCAAGAGCTTCTGTCGGTTCAATAGGTTCTTGCATGATTTCGTATATTCTACTACTTGCACCGACTGCCTTTTTATAATCTGTAACTAACGTGGAAAGATTGATTAAAGGCATAGATAACTGAATAACATAAAATATCATTGCAATTAATGTACCTGCAGTGATTGCACCAGTCGCAATTTCTAATGCACCAAAACCTAAAATAATTGCAATTGTTAGCAACATAACTATACCTGAAATTGGTTGTACAACTGCCGCAATTTTAGCCTGTTTTAAACCTAATTTATATATTTCATTCAAATTTTTATGTGCATTATCTAATTCAAGACGCTCTGTATTTGATATTTTAACAAGACGCATTTCAGTTAGGACACGCCCTAACAAACCACTGAAGTTTGCAATTTCAGATTGTGTACTTGTCGATATCTTTTGCATAATACGACCTAGAGGAATCATAATTAAAACGAATATCGGTATCGTTATAAATGTTAATAATGTCATTTTCCAATCTAAAATAAATAACATGATTAGTGACCCAACTAATGTAACGATTGATGGTAATAAGTTAGGTAGCTTTTGTGAAATAAATTCATTTATCACTTTCGTATCGTCAGTTAATCGACTCATTAATTGACCACTTTCATTTTTGTCAAAGAATGGCATTTTTAATTGTATGATATGCTCCCATAAAACTGAGCGTATCGCATAAATAATCTTTTCACCAATTTTACTTAATAAATATAAACCTAATCCGCTTAATAAAGCATTGATGACAAAGATACCACCAAATAATGCGATTAGATTCCAATTGATATGGCTCACGGAAAATTTATCTACAATTCGTCCAGTAAACAGTGGCACTAATAGTCCACTTAAGCTCCCTAGTGATGAAATAGTGATAGCTGCAACGATAAGACCCACTGGCCATGATAGTTTTTTAAATAAGAAAAACAATGGATTTTCTCGTTTCATAGTTTTACCTCTTCTGTTTGAAATTTATAGTTAATTCATTTAGATAGATACATGCATTTCTATCATATACTTTCTCCCAACAAAACTTTAAAAATCAAATAAAGTGTTGCCCCAAAATACCGCTCATAACATTTATATGATAGAATATTTCTATTGCATTTTTTGTAATAACTTCTCAAAGTCTTTATATTAAAACATGAAAATTAATCGCTTTTGAGTAAGTTTGCTCTTCGTACAAACATTATAACACCTTTAGCTACACACGTAATATATTTGCATTATTTTTCAAATTAACTGCAGAAAACTTTATTTTCAACAATTTAATTAAGGTGAAGTGAATTAGCAATGATTTCCGTAAGTAGGAATAACCATTGCTTTTAGGGAATATTTAAGAATTGGAAAAGGGAAGATTAACGCTTTATGAAAAATTTAATATCTATTATCATCATTTTATGTTTAACATTAAGTATTATGACACCATATGCACAAGCTACTAACAGTGACGTAACCCCTGTACAAGCAGCAAATCAATATGGTTATGCAGGTTTGTCGGCTGCATACGAACCGACGAGTGCTGTTAATGTAAGTCAAACTGGACAATTACTGTATCAATACAATATCGATACTAAGTGGAATCCAGCGTCTATGACTAAATTAATGACAATGTACTTAACATTGGAAGCTGTAAATAAGGGGCAGCTTTCACTTGATGACACAGTCACAATGACGAACAAAGAATATATTATGTCTACACTACCTGAGTTGAGTAATACGAAACTATATCCTGGACAAGTATGGACAATCGCAGACCTATTACAAATTACAGTATCTAATTCTAGTAATGCCGCGGCATTAATTTTAGCTAAGAAGGTATCAAAAAACACCAGCGATTTCGTTGATTTAATGAATAACAAAGCTAAAGCTATCGGAATGAAAAATACACATTTCGTCAATCCAACGGGTGCTGAAAATTCAAGATTACGTTCATTTGCACCAACAAAGTATAAAGACCAAGAACGTACTGTAACGACTGCTAGAGACTATGCCATTTTAGATTTACACGTGATTAAAGAGACACCTAAAATATTAGACTTTACAAAGCAGTTAGCACCAACAACGCATGCAGTTACGTATTACACATTCAACTTTTCATTGGAAGGTGCAAAAATGAGTTTGCCTGGTACAGATGGTTTAAAAACTGGATCAAGTGATACAGCAAATTACAACCATACGATTACTACCAAACGAGGTAAATTTAGAATTAATCAAGTTATCATGGGTGCGGGAGACTATAAAAACCTTGGTGGCGAGAAGCAACGTAATATGATGGGGAATGCATTAATGGAACGCTCATTTGATCAGTATAAATATGTAAAAATATTGTCTAAAGGTGAGCAAAGGATAAATGGTAAGAAATATTATGTTGAAAACGATCTTTACGATGTTTTACCAAGTGATTTTAGTAAAAAAGATTATAAACTTGTAGTCGAAGATGGTAAAGTACACGCGGACTATCCAAGAGAATTTATTAATAAAGATTATGGACCTCCAACTGTAGAAGTTCATCAGCCAATTATTCAAAAGGCAAATACTGTTGCTAAAAGTATGTGGGCAGAACATCCATTATTCACTATCATTGGTGGTGCATGCCTAGTCGCTGGATTAGCACTTATTGTTCATATGATAATCAATCGTTTATTTAGAAAAAGAAAATAAAACATACTAAAAACGGACAAGTTGCACATTATAAAGCTGCGAAACTTGTCCGTTTTATATTTATTTTATAATAACCTAAGTTAATTTATCGTTTAGTATCGATAGTTCTATATAATTTATTTAGCATCTTTACCATATAATTCTTGTTTGATTTTAGTCGTCGAAATGCCTTCTGTACGTTTTAAATAAATGACTTCACATTTATCCTTTAAGAAGTCGAATTCACCTTCCCAGTCATGTCCCATAACAAAAACATCTACATCAAATTTTTCGACATCGTCTTCTTTTTGTCCCCAGCCCTTTTCTGGAATGACTAAATCGACATAGCGTATTGATTCAAGCATCATTTTTCGTTGTTCATAATCATAATAAGATTTTTTATGTTTAATTTGATTAAATTCATCTGTTGATAATGCTACTATTAAATAATCGCCCATCTCTCTTGCACGACGAAGCAATTCGATATGACCATAGTGAAGTAAGTCATATGTGCCATATGTTATTACACGTTTCATTAAGTTATCCTCCTCATATTGTCACATCATAGGATTGCAGTTTATGGTCATCAATGTACACGTTATCGTTTTAACATTGATTTTGTTCGATGTGCAAACTTTCTCCCTTTAAGTTGTATCAAGAATTTTTTATAAGTCGGCCTATTAATGCCCACTTGAATTAATGTTTGTCGCCACAATTCGTATATTTCTCTATCCCAATTCTCACCAATAAATTCAACTGTATTTATAATGTCAAACATGTTTTGCGATACATAATCAGAATGCTGCATAGACATAATATAGTCTTTTACGAGTTGAATTGTCGTGTGCGTTACTGCTGGGTGTTCGTTCATATAATATTTTAATGAATTATTGAATAAAATACGATCAACCATAGCACTATATAATAGCCTTTGTTCAGGTAATAGTAACATTTCCATGACTCGTTGTCTTATTTTCATAATTTCTGTGATATATCTATTAAAATCTTCATCGTTACTTGTAGCATGTGTATCTATATCGTTATCTCCGACAATCATCTGTGAAACTAAATGTATATCCGTAGCTTTTTGCATCGCCTTGACAAGTATTTCGTGATTGTAAGTGTTAGCTAAAGTTTCGTCACACTGTAATTCAGCAAATTTAGCACTGAATAACTTTCCGTCAAAAGACATCATTGATAACAAATATGGTTGTTCCGTTAATGTAACGATTCGATTGTCTTTAATAAACTCATCAGCACTTTTCAATTTCCATTCACCATGGTAATTGAAAGCGCGCTGCCCTATTACCATATCAATATTATCATTATTTTTGAAAGCAGCAGTTAACCTATCTAATTTACCTGGCAATACGATTGATGTTGGTTTTATGACCATAAATGCGTCACTATCATGTGGATCTGTCGTTTTGATATCCATCAAACCTTTATTAATACACGTAGCTATCGAAGCATTTTGTAATTGTATTAATGAAATATGCTTGAGTTCTCTTTGTAACCGTTCAATCATAGGAATTGTTTGATCAGTAGAACCACCATCAATACAAAGGATTCTATAGTGTTCTTTACTCTCAATAGATATTAACAATTGTCGAATTGTTGCCTCATTATTACATGTAGGTATGATTATCGTAAACCTCATTTTGTCACCATCTTATCTATATATTCTGTGAGCTGATGTAAACTTTTATCAGTATTATACTTATGCCAATCTTTAAATAACGGACTTAATAGATGTTCTTTTTCTTGTATCGTCATTATTAAATCTTCTTCAGTATACACTTTGTAGCTATCCGGTATTGCTTTGTAAAATTGATTCAGGCCTCTCACCTTATCATATGTTCCTTCATCATACACATAAAATATAGTTGGAATATCTAACAAGCTAGCTTCTATTGGCAGCGAACTATAGTCGCTAATAATTATATCTGACATTAGCATTAATGTAGACGTGTCGATTGAAGATACGTCATCAATGTCTGAATCTTCAATTGATGGATGTAATTTATTAATCAGTGTATATCCTGGTAAACATTTTTCAAAATAAGCTTTATCAATAGCCCTATTATCTGCTTTATCTTCTCTATATGTTGGTACATATAATACCAACTTATTTGTAATTCCATATTTATCCTTTAACTCTGCCTTAACCGTTGCTCTATCAGCTGTGTAATATTTATTAATTCTCGGAAGCCCAAAATACAGCATTTGCTCTTCTGTTGCGCCTAAAGACTGTTTAAAACATTGTGACATTTGTTCACAACCCACTAAGTAAAAATCCGTCGCTTGATAAACTTTACGGTACTGCTGAACCATTGCCTTGTCAGACACATCGACTTGATGATCTGTTAATCCAAAGTTTTTTAATGCACCACTTGCATGCCACGTTTGAACAATGTGTTGATTAGAAGTCTTATTATATCCACCTAGTAATAGGTAATAATTATCGATAATAATCATCTGCGCGCTTTTCAAAGCCTTAATTTGTTTTACCAATGTTCGATTAGTCATTTCTATCACATCAACATCGTCGCTAAGATCAGATAAATAAGGCGCTTGTTTTGGTGTTGTTAAAACAATTTTCTGATACGACGAATTATTTAATGCTTTGATGATAGGCTTAATATCTTCTGGAAAAGTCATCATAAATACGATATGCGGTTTATCAATCACTTGAGGCGTAATCATTTTAGAAAGTATTCGAACTACCGAATGATAAAATTTCTTTATTAAAACGTTCATAATACACCAACTTAATATGTTATTTACTTAAATTATAAACAAAAATGAACCCCACTTCCATTTATTAATGGTTAGCGGGGTTTCGTCATATAAATATATTACAAGAAGTCTGCAAATTGATCTCTATATTTCATGTGTAGGTACGCACCAATTGCAAAGAAAATGGCAACAATACCGAAATTGTATAACATTAATTTCCAATGATCCATGAAATACCATTCGTGATATAAAATTGCTGCACGGTATGATTCAGCAATAAAGTAAACTGGATTATATTTCATCATTTCATGAATTAAACCACTGATACCATGGTTCTTTGGTAGCCACAAAATTGGTGAAAAGTAAAATAATATTCTTAATATTGCTTGCATTAACATTTGTGTATCTCTAACTAACACACCGAGTGTTGATGTTAATAACGTCACCGAGGCAGTTAAGAAAAAACAAAACGGTACATATATCAATAATTGAATGATATGTATTGATGGATAAATACCAGTAAACATACATGCAATTATCACAAGTAAAAGTAAGCCTAAATGTCCATAAAATCTACTTGTCACAATATATGTCGGTATTATCGATAACGGGAAGTTCATTTTCGATACTTGATTAAACTTTTGTGTAATTGCTTTAGTACCTTCTAAAATACCTTGGTTGATGAAGAACCACATACTGATACCAACCAATAACCAATAAACAAAAGGTACACCATGAATTGGTGCATTACTTCTTATTCCTAATCCAAAAACCATCCAGTAAACCATAATTTGCATAACAGGATTAATTAATTCCCAAGCAACACCTAAATAGTTACTATGATTGATAATTTTAACTTGAAACTGAGCCAGTCTTTGAATTAAATAAAAGTTCTTTACATGTTCTTTAAAAACTGTTCCTATTGCTGACATTCCATTAAACCACACTTTCAAATGTTTAACTATTTCTCTACTTAACTAAATAGTATTATAATAATTGTTGTAAATACTATCACTATACATGGATGCTATCAAAATTATTGTCTAGTTCTTTAAAATATTAGTTTATTACAAATACATTATAGTATACAATCATGTAAGTTGAAATAAGTTTAGTTTTTAAATATCATTGTTATCATTGATGCTTAACATTTTGTATCAAAACACCAACTCTGATAATAACAAAATCTTCTATACACTTTACAACAGGTTTTAAAATTTAACAACTGTTGAGTAGTATATTATAATCTAGATAAATGTGAATAAGGAAGGTCTACAAATGAACGTTTCGGTAAACATTAAAAATGTAACAAAAGAATATCGTATTTATCGTACAAATAAAGAACGTATGAAAGATGCGCTCATTCCCAAACATAAAAACAAAACATTTTTCGCTTTAGATGACATTAGTTTAAAAGCATATGAAGGCGACGTCATAGGGCTTGTTGGCATCAATGGTTCCGGCAAATCAACGTTGAGCAATATCATTGGCGGTTCTTTGTCGCCTACTGTTGGCAAAGTGGATCGTAATGGTGAAGTCAGCGTTATCGCAATTAGTGCTGGCTTGAGTGGACAACTTACAGGGATTGAAAATATCGAATTTAAAATGTTATGTATGGGCTTTAAGCGAAAAGAAATTAAAGCGATGACACCTAAGATTATTGAATTTAGTGAACTTGGTGAGTTTATTTATCAACCAGTTAAAAAGTATTCAAGTGGTATGCGTGCAAAACTTGGTTTTTCAATTAATATCACAGTTAATCCAGATATCTTAGTCATTGACGAAGCTTTATCTGTAGGTGACCAAACTTTTGCACAAAAATGTTTAGATAAAATTTACGAGTTTAAAGAGCAAAACAAAACCATCTTTTTCGTTAGTCATAACTTAGGCCAAGTGAGACAATTTTGTACTAAGATTGCTTGGATTGAAGGCGGAAAGTTAAAAGATTACGGTGAACTTGATGATGTATTACCTAAATATGAGGCTTTCCTTAACGATTTTAAAAAGAAATCCAAAGCCGAACAAAAAGAATTTAGAAACAAACTCGATGAGGCCCGCTTCGTTATTAAATAAACCGAAAAAACCGAGAATCTCCATTTAAGGATTTCCTCGGTTTTATTTTTATCATCATGACTATTTCGCTTTTTTCATTTTTCTTTTTGCTTTGGCTATTTTATACATAAATATTGGAATACTCTTCAATCTACCAATACGTTTCCAATCTATTAATGCTCTATATATCCATTCAATGTTTAATTTTCTAAAGATATAAGGCGCTCTCTTTTTAGCCCCAGCAAATACTTCAAGAGAACCACCTACGCCCATCATCACTGTAGATTCAAATTGGTTTTCATGTGTCATAATCCATTCTTCTTGTTTAGGGAATCCCATACCTACAAATATGTAATCAGGTTTAAACAGTTTAATTCGTTTCACTACTGTCTCATCTTCTAAATCAATATAACCGTGATGATGTGCAAACGATATGTTTGGATATCTTTGTTGCAATGCATATTGTGCCGCTTCTACAACTTCATTAGTTGCCCCTAGCAAAAATACTTTTTGATGATTTACATGAGCAATTTTCAAACATTCATCCATCAACTCAATACCAGGTATACGATGCGCTAGAGGTTGCTTTAAACGATGCGAAGCTTTGACTACTCCTGTCCCATCAGCAACAATATAGCTCGCTTGATTTATTAACTCTAAATACGCTTGATGTGTCGTCGCGTAATTCACTATTTCAGGGTTGGCTGTTACTATAAAAAGATTATTCGTTGATTGATTTGCAAAAAAGGTTTTAATATTTTCAACCATTTGCAACATTGTTGTATTATCAAAATCGACCCCTAAAATGTCAACTTTGGCTGTATTGGATCTTTCTTCAACAGTCATAACAGGAATCTCCTATCTTATTTCATTATTATGTTAGTGTAATCAATATTAACAGTATTTATATTCATCCTATTTATATCGAAATGATTTTGCTTTATTTTAACACATATTCACCTTTTCAAAAATTAAAATTAGTTTAACTAAGGTAAGTCTAAAGTCTAACGCTATTGATGCCAATATCATTTATAATAAGTGCTAAGCAAACTTTAAATTAATATCTTATATGAGGTTAACAATGAATTATTTATCAAACTTTTTTAATACGACAATTCAACTTAATATATACATTATCGTTATTGTTGCAGCTTGTTATATTGCTATTCATCAATATAGACATAAGCCTGTTTTGAACTATTTAGATGTCATTTTAAACTATATCCCTGTTTTAACACATGAATTTGGTCATGTACTGTTTAATAAACTCGCTGGTGGCCGTGCAAAAGATTTAGTCATTGTAACAAGTCCACGAGAGCGACAACAGACATTACAACAAGGATTCGCAATTACACAATCTAGACATCTAGCAGGCCAATGGCTTACAACGATTGGTGGTTATTTTATGCCTCCTATTATGTTATTGATAGGTTTAGCGTCGAGCCATTATCAGATACCTAGTTTCTTTATATTTACCTATTTATTGATATTTATTTATTTTTTAATTTTAACATCTAGAAAAGGCTCACCCATTGTTGTTATAACTTTAATTTCTATCATGTTGTATTTTATATTAAAAGATGAAAATATAGTAGAAATTCAACTACTTGTCACAATGAGTTATCAATATATTTTAGGTGTATTATTAGGCGAAGTTCTACAATCTAGTTGGACGATTGCTAAATTGACTTTCCAGCGTCCGAGTCCACAGTGGGATGGTAGTGCACTTAAAGAACTCAGTCATGTACCTATCTTCATTTATAGTACAATCTGGATTATCTTCAATCTTTATGCAGTGAATATTTTACTCAAATATACTCACTTGATAAATTAACTAATAAAAAAGAAGCCTAAAGCAATTATCCATATGTCTTTATCAGTTCAATCATGGATATCTTTATGGCTTCTTTATTTTATTTTTCAGCAAACATGTTCATTGCATTTTCGTAACTGACAATAATTACATTATCATTACGTTTAATGATAATTACTTTATTCATTTCATCTTTCGATACAATTTCCACTTCATTACCAATAGAAATATCTTTACTAGACAAATATATTAGCAAATCGGTCTTATCTCTCACACGTTTGATTGTAACGATATCGCCAGGTTCATAATTCAATATCGTTGTTATATATTTCTCTTTATATTCATTATTTCTAGGAATCACACCGCCGTGCGGGCAAGTTTCTGGGAAATTTAACAAGCTATCCAGCCTTTCAACAAATAAATCTGAAATTCGATGTTCTAAAATTTCTGCTTCTTGATGTACTTCTTCCCAATTATATTTCAATATTTCTATTAAAAATAATTCTAATAGTCGATGTCTCTTAATGATATCAAGCGTATGCGTTAAACCATCCTCTGTTAATCTAACACCTTTGTATGGTTTTGTTTCAACATAGCCTGCTTTTTCAAGACGTCCTACCATTTCACTTACAGATGGAGGCTTAATATTTAAAAATTGAGATAAGATTTTATTTGTCACAAAGTTTTTATCGCCATTATTCGTAAGGATTGCCTTTAAATAGTCCTCTTTTTCTTCAGTTAACATACTTTCACCTCACATACATTGTCTATATTATATCACGAATTTACTTGACATGATAAATATTCTCAGTTTATTATACAGTTAATTAGGTTAGCCTAAACTTTTAATTAGGAGGTATAAACGTTTGTTAGAAACAAAAGATTTAAATCTGTTTTTAGGTAATAAGCATGTACTTAAAAACATTTCCTTATCGATACCAGTACGCGGCGAAATAATTGGTATCATGGGCCCGAATGGTGCTGGTAAATCTTCCCTTATCAAGTCTTTAATTGGTGAATTTAATGCTACCGGTACTAAATTGTTATATAACAAACCTATACAACAACAACTGCAACATATTACATATATTCCACAAAAAGCACATATTGATTTAGATTTTCCTATAAGTGTGGAACAAGTGATTTTATCAGGTTGCTACAAAGAAATTGAATGGTTTAGACGACCTAATAAATCAGCAAGGGATAAACTCAAACAGTTATTAAGCGATTTAGAATTAGAATCTTTACGTCATCGACAAATTTCAGAATTAAGTGGTGGACAATTACAACGTGTGCTAGTAGCAAGAGCATTGATGTCCGAAAGTGAAGTTTATTTTCTAGATGAGCCGTTTGTCGGAATTGATTTTAGTAGCGAAAAATTAATCATGACAAAAATCGAGAACTTAAAACAACAAGGAAAACTTATTCTTATCATCCACCATGATCTATCAAAAGTAAAGCAATACTTTGATCGCATTATTCTATTAAATCAAACATTACGATACTTTGGTGATAGTGAAGAGGCTATGAGTGTCACTCGCTTAAACGAAACATTTATGAGTAGCACTGACTGTAGTGACCCTAGTCAAAGGAGCAATATAACATGTTAGAGTTTGTCGAACATTTATTTACATATCAATTCTTGAATCGAGCATTGATAACTTCAATTATTGTAGGGATAGTTTGTGGTACAGTTGGTAGTTTAATTGTATTACGTGGTCTTTCATTAATGGGAGATGCAATGAGTCACGCAGTATTACCTGGTGTTGCCCTATCATTCTTATTTGGTATTCCAATGTTTGTAGGCGCACTTATAACTGGTATGATCGCAAGTATTTTTATCGGTTATATCACATCTAGTAGTAAAACGAAACCTGACGCCGCTATTGGAATTAGTTTTACCGCTTTCTTAGCTTCGGGGATTATTATTATTAGCTTAATAAACACTACGACAGATTTGTACCATATTCTGTTTGGTAATTTACTGGCAATCACAAATAGTGCATTTTTAACAACTATTGTGATTGGTTCAATCGTCCTTATTCTAATCATTATTTTCTATCGTCCATTAATGATTTCTACATTCGATCCAACGTTTAGTAGAATGAGTGGTCTAAATACGACGTTATTACATTACTTTGTGATGTTGTTACTCTCATTAGTAACAGTAGCAAGTATTCAAACGGTAGGTATTATTCTTGTAGTTGCATTATTAATTACACCTGCATCTACAGCATTTTTAATTAGTAAAAAACTATACTCAATGATGATTATAGCAAGTTTAATAAGTGTCATAAGTTCAATTGTCGGACTTTATTACAGCTATATTTACAACATTCCTAGTGGTGCGACAATCGTACTTTGTACGTTTGTAATTTATATCATCACATTATTTTTCACAAAATTTACGAATAGAAAGAAACGAGGAAGTTTAACATGAAAAAATTAGTACCTTTATTATTAGCCTTATTACTTCTAGTTGCTGCATGTGGTACTGGTGGTAAACAAAGCAGTGATAAGTCAAATGGCAAATTAAAAGTAGTAACGACGAATTCAATTTTATATGATATGGCTAAAAATGTTGGTGGGGACAACGTCGATATTCATAGTATTGTACCTGTTGGTCAAGATCCTCATGAATATGAAGTTAAACCTAAAGATATTAAAAAGTTAACTGACGCTGACGTTATTTTATACAACGGATTAAATTTAGAGACTGGTAACGGTTGGTTTGAAAAAGCCTTAGAACAGGCTGGTAAATCATTAAAAGATAAAAAAGTTATCGCAGTATCAAAAGATGTTAAACCTATCTATTTAAACGGTGAAGAAGGCAACAAAGATAAACAAGATCCACACGCATGGTTAAGTTTAGATAACGGTATTAAATACGTAAAAACAATTCAACAAACATTTATCGATAACGACAAAAAACATAAAGCAGATTATGAAAAGCAAGGTAACAAATACATTGCTCAATTGGAAAAATTAAATAATGACAGTAAAGACAAATTTAATGACATTCCAAAAGAACAACGTGCCATGATTACAAGTGAAGGTGCCTTCAAGTACTTCTCAAAACAATACGGTATTACACCAGGTTATATTTGGGAAATTAACACTGAAAAACAAGGTACACCTGAACAAATGAGACAAGCTATTGAGTTTGTTAAAAAGCACAAATTAAAACACTTATTAGTAGAAACAAGTGTTGATAAGAAAGCAATGGAAAGTTTATCTGAAGAAACGAAGAAAGATATCTTTGGTGAAGTGTACACAGATTCAATCGGTAAAGAAGGCACTAAAGGTGACTCTTACTACAAAATGATGAAATCAAATATTGAAACTGTACACGGAAGCATGAAATAACACGCTGTGTTTTAATGAAGTAAGATGAATTGATGTTGATGCAACCTAAAATATTGGTATCTCCAATATTTTAGGCCACACATCAACATAACAAAGTCGAAGGCTAATAGTCCCATATCGTGCGTTAAATATATATTACCCTCCTATTAATATATATACCGTTCCCGATCGCACGATATGGTGGTATTAGAACTTCTCTTTGAACGAAAGAGAAAAGCTAGAAGTTCTTATGCAGTTTTAATTAAACTGTAAACATTTGTCACTCTTTAAATCAAAGAGTAAAGTTAAAAGCTTTATGTGGTTTTGATTAAACTGCGAACAGCTGCTTCTCTTTGAACGAAAGAGAAAAGTTAGAAGTTCTTATGCAGTTTTAATTAAACTGTAAACATTTGTCACTCTTTAAATCAAAGAGTAAAGTTAAAAGCTTTATGTGGTTTTGATTAAACTGCGAACAGCTGCTTCTCTTTGAACGAAAGAGAAAAGCTAGAAGTTCTTATGCAGTTTTAATTAAACTGTCGTTCCCTTCATCTCTTTTAACCACAGAGATGCGTTAGAAGTTCTTCTAATACAATTTATACAACGCCATTCCCTACACACTCTTATAAAAGAGATTCACGCGCGTCAATAAATTGTATTACATACTAACTAAAAAGCTTTTCTTAATCGTACTAACGAAGTTAGAGGTTCTTATGTGATTGGACAACTGTTCTCCCTACTAGACTTTTAGCATAGCTGGTTAAAAGTACTATTACAGATTGTTCAATTGTATGCCCCTTTCCTTTGAACGGAATATTAAAAGCTATGTGCAGTAACTTTTAATAGGCATACCACTTTTGCATCAAGCTATAAATAATCGCATACTTTGATATTTAATCTGGCCTATCAAAGTAAACATCTATGGTTTCCTCCCCCCATAGATCCTTAAGCCACACTCATCCGATGTCATATGAGTGTGGCTATTTTTTGTGAATACACTTAACTTCACCTTTAAATGACTTCGCTTAATCTATCTCCTCCAATTTTTAAAACTTATTTCAATTAAATCTCAAATATTAATAATTCGTATAGTTTAAAACTATCTATTCAATTCCCATAAAATAAAAGGGATTGATGAAAAGCCCTTCAGTTTTTCATCAATCCCTTTTAGCATAATTAGGAACTACGTCATACTATCTACAATAACCATTTCATCGTAATTGATTGCCTCTCTTAATTTCAAAGCAGTACCTTCAGATACTTCGTCTGTATCTATCAATTCACGTAAAATGCGACGTTGTTCTCTCAATGCATTTAATTTAATTTTAGTAATCGTATCTTCACTTGCTGAGTTGAAGAAATTTGATGGTGTTAAGTTTTCAATTCGCATTAAATAACCGTCACAAACCATTCCAACTTCAAGTGTATTATCTTTTGTTGTTTCCTTAGACAAACGACTAACCACATTATAATGGACTAATTTATTAATTTTATTTAATTCCATTAAGTTATCCGTAACACTAAGTGAAGATGCGGAGTTCACTCTCGTTTGTACTCTTCGTTTTAATAAAGCACCTCGTAATAATACAATCATTCTTCTTATTAATGATGCTTGTCTATATACCTGTGTTCTTTCAGCATAACGCATATAGTTTTCAAGTACACTATTCGTTATTTGTCCTTCATCTACTAAAGACTCTAATGTTTTTGTTTCTACATTAAAAGCAATTTTTTGTAGACGTTCTAATTCTTTAGAGTTTTCATCATCTTTCTCTACAGTTTTTAAAAATGCTAATTTATCATGATATTCTTTAATCACGTTACCATATTTAAAACTTGTTTCGAAAGTAGATTTTTGATTTAGATAATCAATAACTTGTTCTAATATATAAATTCTAGCAACTTTAAACGACATATTGCCAATTACTGTTTTAGGTGCAGGTTTCGTTAATAATGGCAATAATACTTGCGCAACTACCAAACTAATAATAACCATACCAGATGCAATAAATAATAAGTCGTTTCTATACGTAAAAGCATGATGCCCTGCTAAAAAATACGGTAACGTTAATGCGATTGCTAAAGAAATTGTTCCATGCACACCACATAACGTCATAATTAAAGCGTATAAACTTCGCTTTGGTGGTTTCTCAGTCGTTGGATTATCATCATCATTTTTAGTCATCATTTTTTGGAATGGACTGATGGCTAAATAAAAATAAGGATATAAGACATAAACCCAAACAAATCTAAATAGATAGACAGCTAAAGCAACAACAATAGTGATGCCTATTAAAAAGATTAAATTGTGCGGTTCTGTTTTGATAATTTTAATAATAACTTCAGGTACTAAAAATCCTAATATTGAAAAAACAAAGCCATTTAAAACATAACCTAGTATATTCCATGTATGATTGTAACTCATTTGCAGTTGTGTACGTACTTGCATAATTCTGTCACGTTCGAAACCATGTACAAGTCCTGCAACTACTGCTGCAATGATTCCTGATGCGTGAAACAATTCAGCAATTAAATACGTAACAAATGGTGTTAACAATTGAATAATTGTAAACATATTAATGTTTTCATATCCTCGACGCATCAATGTTAATCGGAACCTTACTAATGCCATACCTATAAGTAAACCAACCACTGCGCCACCAATTGATGCAATTAAAAACAACTGAACAGCATCAACAAGTGAAAAAGCACCTGTAACTAATACTCCAACAGCTATTTTAAATGAAATAATACCAGCAGCATCATTCAATAATGACTCACCTTCAAGAATTGTCATTGCTCCTTTTGGCAAGACCTTTCCTTTAGTGATTGCTTGCACTGCTACTGCATCAGTAGGACAAAGAATGGCAGCAATTGCAAATGCTGCTCCAATAGGTAAATCTGGCCAAATCCAATGAATAAATAAACCTACACCTATCACAGTAGTAATGACTAATCCTAATGCCATCATCATCACTGGCTTAATATATTTCCTTAAATGGACTCTAGAAACATTAACACCTTCTACAAATAACAAAGGCGCAATCATTGTTACCATAAACAATTCAGAATCAAAATTAAATTGAACAGGGATTGGGGTAATAAATAGTAACATGCCCAAGAAAATTTGTATAAATGCTAGGGGTACTTTAGGTATGAAAGTATGGACAAACGAACTTAGTATCACAACAGCTATAAATATAAGAATTGTTTCAAATATTTCCAAACTTTCACCTCTCTAAAAAGTATTGTTTAATTGAAAATTAAGTATCACATCTCGTTGTAATTATACTTTAGAGGATAAATTGAGTTAGCGACCACAAAAGCACTTTAATATAGATATATGTCTACGATTGCAGTACTTAAATTTGCAATTATTTAATTTTATTTTATCACTAATTGTTTGTATAAATAAACAACTTGCTTTCACATAACAACATTAACTTATAATACAAAAAATGAGCACCTTAAAATCGACTAACCAATTTCAAAGTACTCTTTTAATGATTAATTTTGAAAACAGATTTTCAAAAGCATTGTTATGCTTAACAATTTAGCCAACACTTCAATCGTTTTGATACCATTTCTTACGATGCTCTTCTCGTTTTTCAGCACGTAATTGTAATGCTTCTGTAGAGTTTTGTTCATTTGAACTTAATAATATTGATGCATGTGTGTGAGCATCATTTTTTCGATACATATAAGCGCCGTTGCGATAAGCAGCGCGAGCGACTAAGTGCATGCCGACTGGTGAAGTTAAATTAATAAAAACAAGTGACAGTAATAAACGCACACTGAAAAATCCTGTATTCACAATAAAATAAATTAATACACCGATTAAAGTTAATAACACGGATAAAGTTGAACTTTTTGTCGCAGCGTGACTTCTTAAGAAAACATCTTGGAATTTCACGATACCTATTGCACTAATAAGAGCAATAAAACTACCTAACAACAACATCACAGCAGCAATAAGACTAAAGATTTCTTTTGTTATTTCCATTAAACACATGCCCCCCACCAATAAAGCGTGATATTGAAACAGAACTTACAAAAGATATAATGGCAATGAGCATGATTGAATCTAAGAAAGAAACGGTGCCCATAAGTACACTTAACACACCCACAATTGACATTACGACAGCACTTGTTGTATCAAATGTAACGACACGATCTGCTGTTGTAGGTCCCTTGATTAATCTAAATAAACAGATGATTAATGCAATTCCAAAAATAATGAGTGAACTAATAATCATAATATGTGTTATTGTTTGTATCATCGCGACACCTCCAATATTAAGTCTTCATAATGCTTAATACTTCTTAACAAACTATCTTTTTCTTTTTCTGACACGTCGATACTATGAATAAAAAACTTTTTAGAGTCTTGAGAAATTCGTATTACTGTAGACCCTGGAGTTATAATAATTAAAATTGTTAAAAATGTTATTGACCAATCACTTGTTAGTCTTGTTTCATATGAAAGTAATCCAGGGTTCATATCTTTTGTTTTAAAAAGAATATAATTAATCGTGCTAATGCTAGATGTTATTAATTGATATAAATAAACACCTAAAAATTTAATAGCTACCCATATTTTTCTAACATAAAAATCATCGCTGAAAAACCTGTGTAATATATAAATGACAATTAAACCAATTAGATATCCAGAAAAGAAAGTCGAGAATTTAAAATGATCTTCATCTTGAAATAATACCCATAAGAATGCAATGATAATATTTAAAACTATTTGATTCATTTAGTCCTCTCCTTTCAAATGCGGATTTACAAGTTTTTGATATAATTGATCACTCGTGTTCAACTCAGTTGCATCACTTGTAACATTTAACACAACAGGTGCAGCAATTCCGATTGCGATAACCACAACTACTAAAATACTTAAAATTCTTTTTCGATATAGCGGGATTTTCTTAAAATTAACTTCCTCCCCATCTTTATCTCCAAAATACATATAAAAAAGTATCCTAAATAAACTGTACATTGCAATTAGACTAGTAATAATCATTAACGCTAGTCCAATATAATTGCCATTTTGCAATGCACCTTGGAAAATAAGTACTTTCCCCGGAAAGCCACTAAATGGAGGCACGCCGCCAATAGCAAAAATCATTATAATAAACGCAACTCCAAATAAAGGTTCTTTTTTAGCTAAGCCATTCAAATATTGATATTGTCGATAGCCTGTAATGTAAACTAAACTACCAATAATAAAAAATAGCAATGTTTTTACAACAATGTCATTTACCAAATAAAATATTGCACCATTAATACCTGCAAACGTGTTTGTTCCTAAACCTAAAATGATAAATCCTATTGAGATTATGACTTGGTAAGCTGCAATCTTTTTAATATCTTTATAAGCAATGACACCTATAGCGCCGATGACCATAGTTATAGCAGCCATAGTTGCTAGCAATGGATGTATGAGATCATTATGTTGATCAAATAGTAAAGTGAAGAATCGAATTAATGCATAGGCCCCTACTTTGGTCATTAACGCTGCAAATAATGCTGCAAGCTCAGTATTTAACACAGCGTAGGCTTTGGGTAGCCACATAAAAAGGACCAGCGCTGCTTTCGCACTAAATGCGACTAAGAAGATTAATGAAATCATTGTAACAGTGCGATTATCTCCCATGTCATTCAAACGCATTGCAATATGTGAAAAGTTTAATGTACCTACTGTTTTATAAAGTAAACCTATACCTAATAAGAATAGCCATGAACCAATAATATTCAAGACAACATAAATAATTGCAGCACGTAATTGTTCTACAGATTGTCCAAGTGTAATGAGTACAAATGACGCTAGTAACATAATTTCAAACATGACGTATAAATTAAATAAATCTGATGTTAGAAAAGAGCCTATCACGCCAACACTTAAAAATAATATGAACGATGGCAAGTGATAACGATTTGCTTTATGTTCGCCACGCCCAAATCCGTATGCCATAATTAAAGTAATCACAAACGAAGCGGTTGTAACCATAATTAAACTTAAAGAATCTCCTAAAAACTGTATACCAAAGGGCGCTGACCATCCTCCAAAGTCTAGCGTAATTGGACGGTGACGCTGAACATAAATTAATAGCATTAATGAAATAATTGTGGTGATAGTCATTGTACCTAAGTATAAATATTTAGAAATACGATCATTATTTTTTAAAAATACAAGGATTAAGGCACAAAGGAATGGTAATAACATTGGTAAAATCAATAAGTTACTTAGCATCATCTTCCCCCCTTAGGCCTTCAATTTCATCTTCTTTTGTTACTTTATAAGTTCTATAAACAAGTACAAGTAAAAACGCAGTCATCCCAAACCCTATAACTATTGCAGTTAGTACAATAGCTTGTAACAAGGGATCAACAAACAATTGGTTTCCACCAGTTATTAGTGGTTCTGATCTACTAGAACCATACGTTCCCATACTCATAATAATGAGATTACCAGCATGAGTATATATTGAAATTCCGATTACAATACGAATTAAATTGATTGATAAAATCATATATGTTCCTATAAACACTAAAAATCCTATAACTAGTAATAATATTAAATTCATGATCGACCTCCGCTAAGCGACAACATCACTGTGACAATAACACCAACAACTGAGAATAAAATACCTAATTCAAAAAGTGTTATTGTACTTACATGAATTTGTCCTAAAATTGGAAGTATCCAAGTTGTTTCATATTGAGACAAAAATGGTTTTCCAAAAAACATAGGTATTATCGCAGTAATAGATGATACCAATGCTCCAATAATCATTAAAATTCTAAAATCAATCGGTAAACTTTCTAAAACCTCTTCAACATTAAAAGCCAGAAACATTAAAATAAACGCTGAACTAAATATTAAACCACCAATAAACCCACCACCAGGATTATTATGACCTGCGAAGAAGACATAGAATCCGAAAGTCAATAAAATAAATACAACAAGTTTCGTGACCGTTCTTAACACGACATCATTCTCTTTCATCTTGTCCCCTCCGATCTTGATAATTTAATAATGTGTAAATACCTAGCCCAGTAATAATTAACACTAATCCTTCAAATAATGTATCTAATGCTCTAAAGTCACCAAGTATCGCATTTACAATATTTTTACCACCTGTTAGTTTGTCAGCTTTTAAATAAAAGTCTGATATTGATGATAAACCATCTGTTTGTTGTGTAATAAAAATTAATGATACAACAATAAGTGCCATCAAGAGTGATACAGAAATTTTAATTATTTCTCTTTTTTTGTTAGCGTTAGATCTTGGCACGTTTGGTAATCTTGAAAAACTGACAATAAATAGTATCGTCGTTATTGTTTCAACTACTAGCTGAGTCAATGCTAAATCAGGGGCTTTCATTGCTATAAAGAATAAGGTCACAACAAATCCGATGACTCCATTTAAAATGACCATTGTCAGTCGTTGACGTATAAAAATTAAAGAAATACCAATTGTGACAGTTACGATTGCTAATATAATTTCTAATGCCCCAAATTCAGAAACATGTAACTGATGTACTTTAGGAAGTCCAATTCGAATATAACCATATCCAATGATAATCATAAATATGCCTAAGGTCATAATAATGTATTGGTTTAAACGATCTTGCATAACACGTTTAAATCGCTTCGTAGCAAACTTTTCAAAATGTCGATATACCATCTCATAGCTTTTTGAAACTGAAATCTGTCTAATTTTACCTGTGAACACTTTTTTCCAATCTACTTTGATTGCTAGTACACTACCCAATAAAATAATGATGATGGTTAAAAGAAGCGGTATGTTAAATCCATGCCATTGCGAAACATGTGGTGCCAATTGATCAATTTGATGATTACCACCTGATACAGCTCTTAATGCTAGAACGATAATCCCCTTCCCAAATATATTTGGTACAAAAAAGATTACAGGTACTAGCACCATTAATATAAGAGATGGTAAACTAAACAACCATGGTTCGTGGATATTTTTTTTAGTAAAAACCTTAGAATCATATTTTGTCCAAAATACTTCTTTTACCATGTATAGTGCATATGTGAATGTAAAAACACTCGCAATAACACCAACAAACACGATAGCTATCATTGAAATCAAACTAAATTGGGATAATTGTCCAGTTTGTGTTAATGCATCTAAAAACATTTCTTTACTTAAAAATCCATTTAAAAATGGTACTCCAGCCATAGATAGAGCCGCTATCGTCATGACTAGATTCATTTTAGGAAATAGTTGACGCATTCCACTTAAAATTCGTATATCCCTTGAACCTGCTTCATGATCTAAAATACCTACTCCCATGAAAAGCGCACATTTAAAGATGGCATGATTCATTAGATGAAATAGCGCACCAAATAATACAAATACATAAATAGATGCTATTGCGTCTTGTTGGTGTTGAGCATATCCGCCACCTATACCCACCATAGCCATAATCATCCCAAGTTGACTGATTGTAGAGTACGCTAGGATACCTTTTAAATCCCATTGTTTTAAAGCTGTAATTGAACCAAATAACATTGTTATTAAACCAACAAACGTAACGATATATACGTACATATTGCTAAGACCTAATAATGGTGTAAATCGAAGTAATAAAAAGATACCAGCTTTTACCATCGTGGCTGAATGTAAATAAGCACTTACAGGTGTAGGTGCAGCCATTGCTCTAGGTAGCCAAATATGAAATGGAAATTGTGCTGATTTTGTAAATGCACCTAATAAAAACATAAAAATCATAGGGATAAACAATCCATGATTCTTAATATGATCTGCTTGTCCTAATATCTCTGTGATGTTATTCGTTCCTGTCATAATATACAACATGATAAAACCAACTAATAACGCCAAACCACCAAATACTGTAATCATAAATGATTGCATCGCACCAAATTGACTATCTCCGTTGTTATACCAATATGAAATCAATAAAAATGATGATACACTCGTTAATTCCCAAAAAATGTACATCAATATCGTATTGTCTGATAATACAATACCAATCATACTGAACATAAATAACGTTAAATAAAAATAAAACCTTGGTAAATTGTCTTTTCGAGAGGATAAATATTGAGTTGCATAGAAGAATACTGCAACTCCAATAAGTGAAATAATAAGAGAAAACATTAAACTTAAACCATCTAAACGTAAATCTAAATTAATATCTAATGTCTTAATCCATGGAATAGAGGTAGAAAGATATTGCAGTTTAGCTACTGATGGTATTTGAATCAAAAAATAGATAGATGAAATTACAGGTGCAACCAACGCTATGTACCCGGCATATTTAGCCAATGCTCTACGTTTAGACATTAGAAGTATCATCGCCATAATCACAAGTATAGCAATTAATAAATAAACCAAACTCATTATTAGCCTCCTTTGTTTCTATAATTGTAATGAAATATAAATACTATGTTCACACTCATTTTCTAAACCGATAAAATTTAGTGTTTCAATAGCAGATTGATGCCCTAAATACTTTTGAATGACTGGTATAGGTATACCTTTTTGATAAGCATGATATGCAAATGTCTTACGCAATGTCGTTAGTCCTACATTATCTATACCAGCTTCAATTGATGCTTGGTGAATTATTCGATATGCTTGCTGTCTAGATAATACTTGATTTGTTCGTAGTGATTGAAAAAGAACGTCTTCATTCGAAAGACTCCTGTCCTCTATATATTGAAGTAGTTCTTTCGATAATGTTTCTGGTAACCTAATTTTAATCAACGAATGAAAATGTGCTTTACACATTTCTGATAACGTACACTTTTCAATTAGTCTCTTAACTTGAGAGACTGTAATTGTTAATAATTCTGATACTTTCAATCCACTATGTATAGCTAACTTAAAGAATAAATAGTCACGTTCAGATTTTATCTTGAGCGCTTCATACATTTTAACAATATCATCATTAAATTTAATCGCTTCTACTTTATTCATTACTCAACCTCCCCTTGCTTTAAGTGTCTTAATCATAGCTATTTTATATTTTAGTTACATATATCTATTGCCTTTTTTATAGATTTTAAACATAGAAAATAAAATTAGCCATTTTATTATTTTATTTCGATATATAGTGTGAAAGGAGGTTTTAAAATATGAGTAAAATAAACCACATCACTATTGTATTATCATTTACTAAAGTAGACGCTAACGGCAAACAAACAGAATTTAAGCGTCGATTCGCTAACATTAACCCTGATGCATCAAACGACCAAATTAAAACATTCAGCAAACTTATTGAGCGACTTACTGGAGAAACATATAGCAATATCGAACTCATCAAATCTTTATCAATTTAATCAGGAGGACATATTCATGACTAAAACACTTGAATTAAGTTTTAAATCTTCACTAGACAAGCCTGTAAAACTGCAATTACCACAATTAAACAACGTAGTGACCGAGCAAGTTGCACGTGATAGTATGAATGCATTAGTAGATTTAAATATTATAAAGTCAAATAGTGGTACTATCACCAAAGTACATTCTGCTCAAATTATTGATAAAACAACAACTGTTTTATTTGAAGATAAGAAATAGATATAAAGAAAGCGCAATTAATTTAGTATAAATACTAACACCCTAGACTTTCATCATGATTGTCTAGGGTGATTTTGTTGTGATAATGTCCTGTTTTTTTCAACATTATTGTAAATGAGTTGTATATTTTCTCTATAATGATAATGTATTCATATGATTTTATTATTAACTTTGGAAAGTGAGACTTTATTCATATGCTTCTTTTCTATATCATTGGTGTCCTAGTTGGAATGCTTATTCCTATCCAAACATCTGTCAATTCAAGACTATCACTGTATACTAAATCGCCTTTCTATACTTCATTCATTTCATTTTCAGTTGGAACAATTTGTTTAATTATTTTAAATATCATTATCAATCCAGAAGTATTTACTATTCACTTTTACAATAATCAATCATTTAACTACACATGGGTAGTCGGTGGTTTGCTTGGGGTTAGCTTTTTAACTGGCAATTTATTGTTATTGCCAAAATTAGGTGCAACATTAACTGTAATTGCAACAGTTGCGGGTCAAATTATTATGGGTGTCATTATTGATACATTTGGCTTATTTGGCGCTACAATTCATGATTTTAATTTAATTAAAGCAATTGGAGTATTGTTACTCATTATCGGCATCGTCATAATGAATCAATTTAACAAGAATAATTTATTACTAACTGATCAAAAGTATTTACTGTTTTGGCTTCTCTTAGGATTTATTTTTGGTTTCTTTCCACCTATTCAAACGACAATTAATAGTGCTTTAGCAAGTCATACTCATTCACCAGCCTTTGCATCATTAGTATCATTTACAATTGGGTCAATAGCGCTATTGATTTTAACCGCTATTTTTAATCGTTCTTTAAAACTGAAAACAAGTCATTTAAAATTCGGTAAATTAAAGCCTATCTATTTTACTGGCGGTATACTTGGCATGGCTTTTGTAACAGCTAACATTATCTTAATGCCTCATATGGGTGCAGCATTAACAACACTTATTGGGATGTTTGGCCAGATTCTAATGGGCATATTGATAGATCACTTTGGATTATTTGGTTCACCTAAAATAGCAATGACATCCAGAAAAACTATTGGTCTATTATGTATTTTGACAGGCATTATACTTTTAAGATTATTTTAAATTAACTTTTAGCTTATCATTTTAACTTGTAATTATTTTTAAAAGTGATAAGCTATTTTTTTGTGGTCTAAAAATCTTTAGAAAAGCGTTGATTTGGGTAGTATGCTTTGACACAACAAATTTTAATTTAGCAAATTCGATAGTCAACTCATTCTTAAGACCTAAATTAATGTTATTTTTTAATAATTTACACCAAATTAATAGCAAAAATTATGTTATTCGTGCTAATATTTCATAGTTGGTTATTCAATTAATTAAAAATAAGTCAAAATGCACAACTTTTTATAATTCATTGAGTCGAGTTTGAAAAATAAAAGTGCTTTAATGCATGATCAATTATCGTACTTTCTATTATTTGTTACCCGTTATCAATCGGAATAACGTATAGACACTTTAACGTGCTATAGATTGGTTTTAATCACTAAATTAATGTGTTTTTCTTATCATTAAAACTGCACTGAGAATTACTAAATTAAAAAAATTATAAAAATTTTTCATTTTTAGTGATAAAATTCTGAAAAATGGGTATAAATAGTAGAAGAAGTTAACTTGGAAGAGTTAAGCTATAACAAAGAATCTCTTTAGACATACATTGAATATCGAAACATTTAATTGCGCTAAATCGTTTCATTAAATAAATTACCTTGTATTGGCGATTAAATTAAGGTAAATTATAAAAAATGCTGATATTTTTGACTAAACCAAATGCTAACCCAGAAATACAATCACTGTGTCTAATGAATAATTTGTTTTATAAACACTTTTTTGTTTACTTCTCATTTTTAATTAGTTATAATTAACTAAATAATAGAGCATTAAATATATTTAATAAAACTTATTTAATGCAAAATTATGACTAACATATCTATAATAAATAAAGATTAGATATCAATATATTATCGGGCAAATGTATCGAGCAAGATGCATCAAATAGGGAGGTTTTAAACATGGCAATTACAAAAATCAATGATTGCTTTGAGTTGTTATCAATGGTCACTTATGCTGACAAATTAAAAAGTTTAATTAAAAAGGAATTTTCAATTAGCTTTGAAGAATTCGCTGTATTGACATACATCAGCGAAAACAAAGAGAAAGAATACTATCTTAAAGATATTATTAATCATTTAAACTACAAACAACCACAAGTTGTTAAAGCAGTTAAAATTTTATCTCAAGAAGATTACTTCGATAAAAAACGTAATGAGCATGATGAAAGAACTGTATTAATTCTTGTTAATGCACAACAACGTAAAAAAATCGAATCATTATTGAGTCGAGTAAATAAACGAATCACTGAAGCAAACAACGAAATTGAACTATAATTTTGTTTAGCGCAATTTGGTGAAGTTTGATAGATGATACATTCTATTAAACTTCCTTTTTTTATGTCTTTTTTTGTAAATGTTAAGAGGTTTTGCACTAATGGCACTTAATATAGGGAAGATAGCCGCATAACAAGTAGTATATATCAAATACATTTCAAAAAAGCTGATTTCTATCAAATAATGAATAGTAATCAGCTTTTTCACATTGCCTAAGGACTTTATGCCCTAGGTTTATATATCACATATTATGATACGCTTTTCAAAAAATTTAAATAATAATTCATAAATGCTTCTGGTTCTTCAATATGCGGTGCATGTCCTGAATGTTCGAAAATTTTTTTCGTAACATTTAAAAAATGCGCTTCCAATTTAAAATGATTTTTATCTTTAATCAAAGGATCATGTTCCCCATTAATTAACAAAGTAGGCACACATGTACGTTTTTTTAAATACATAGGTTCATCTTTATGCAAAATTAATGAACGAATTGCCACCGCACTATCATCCTCAGACTTAATGCTATATATTCTTTGTTTTTGATACCATTTCATCGTCTTCTCTTGATTTCTAAACAATTTAGAAAATAAAAGAATATACGCTTCAGACTTATTAAAACCCGCTATATCATCTTGATATTGAATTAACAATTGAGTAAAGCTGTGTATTAAGTCATCTTTCTTCGATGCAATGGTAGTTAATGATTTTACACGATAAGCATATTTATCTGTAAATAACTTAGCAACTACCCCACCTAAATCATGTCCTAGAATATGTGCCTCATGAATATTTAACTTCTCCATTAGAATTTTTAAATCCTCAACGTGATCGTTTAAATCGTATGATTCACTTTTAGAAGACTTGCCATGACCTCTTAAATCGTAAGTAAGTACTTTATATGATGATGCTAGTTGATGTTGCAAATCTTCAAATCCAGCTAAATTACCATCCAATCCATGAAGTAATATTATAGGATCCCCTTTACCTTCAATTTGATAAGTTAATTGGATTTGAGGATTAATTGTGACTTTATTCATTGTGACACCTCCCTCAATAAACTATATACCCAACCTTCATTCTATATACGCTTCCATTTTATAAACAATTTTTTTAAATTATTTATAAATTACCAAAAGTTATTCCAACAATAAAAAAACTATTCATCTCAATTAATACAATTAATCAAGTGAATAGTTTTATCATATTTATAATCTTGTACGTGAAGATAATCTAATTGTGAAATATATAACTAGAACTACTAATAATATCCATATAATTAATGAAAAAATCTGGGCTGATTGTGGATTATGAATCATTGCATCGACGGTTTTTTGACAAAATAATAACCCGATTCCCGAAAACTCAAGTCGCTTATAAAATATGCCGGCAATTACTAAAATAATACCAATGAAAAAGAAAAATTGATGTCCAAAATTTGTAATTGGTATAACGCCCCAAGTAATATTAAATGCTTGTAATATAATTAATAACAAGGATATGATAGCGATAATTGTACCCATAATCATTTCTATTTTATTACTACGCAAGTAATTCTTTTGAGACACCCTTAGGTATACAACAATAGTCATTGGAAAAATCACTAAACAGTAAAATAGACTCATTCCAGTAATAGCTTGAAACTGAACATACTGTTTATCATATAAATAGGATATGAGAATGAAGTTTATAATAAAGAAAATAACTGGATTCATTTGTAAAGCAAACAAATTCCTTTGAATCATTAATATGATTTGTGCTGGAGATTTTCTTTTATATTCAATATAATCTTGATCTTTCTTTTCAGAATTTTTTATATCAGTAATTACTTTCTCTTTAATATCATCAATCAAATGCGGTGATAAACCTTTATGATTAAAGTAATCTTCTATATTTTCTAGTAAAATTTTATCGTTAATACGCATTGGTAGTACTCCTTTAAAATGAAACATCTTTATTTATTGTATTGGTTTAATTTCCCCTTCGCAAATCATAAAAATTAATATTCACTGTATTATGCCATGTAATAAAATAACCGACAAGTATTGCGATTTAACTTGTCGGTTAAGCACGATTAATTTAATTATTATTTTTCCAAATCAATACGATATAATTTTATGTTTTTATCTTTTGGTGCTGAGGCAAATTGATAAGTCGTTTTGCCTTTTTCAATATATCCAAAATTACCAGCAACTTTGCTATATTCCGTATGTGTTACTGCTTTGCCAACATAATTTTTAACAGCTTGATATGTTGGACCATTAGCATCATTATACATCATTGAAATATGAGTTACTTTACCATTGTTTTTCTTACCATCAGTAGTTACTAATAACATACCTTTTTTAGTATGGAATTCGTAATAATGTTCAGTTCCATCTTCATTGTAAGAATACATCGGATTTTTGTACTTAGTTAAAACATCTTTAATAGATTCGCCAATTTTCACATTTTCTAATGACTGATCACCCTTAATTAATTGTTTAACAGTATCAATAGAGTTGCCACTTGCTGCTTCGGCACTAGTGTTCACTAAGCCTACTCCCATTACAACAGAACATGCAATTATACTTGCCGTTAGTAGCTTTTTCATAAGCACTCTCTCCTTTTATTTATATCGTCTTGTGCTCACAACCATTATACAACAATCATTTCTAAAACAACAGTCATATTACAATTATATTACAAATAATAATTACTACTTTTATATTTCACTTATCACTAAAAATTAAACATGCTTTTCATCGTGATGTTTGTTGATAAATGCAGCTGTATCTTCGACGAATCTTTCTTGCTCTTCAACAAATGGGAATGCACTTGATTCTTGATATACTTCAAAGTCCGCATTTTGGATTAAATCAGCTACTTCTTTAGCTTCTAATCTTGTTGTTCTTTCACCGAATTCTCCTGCAATAATTTTTGTCGGTACTACGACATTTCTATAAGTTTGAGAAATATCAGCGTTTTTGAATACCTCTTTAACTGCTTGAATTTCTTCTTTAGTTGATATTTCATTTGTATCTACGACATGTTTGAGGAATCGATTCATTTTTCTCGGACGATAATACTTACGCTTATTTAAAAATTTATCTTGTTTTTCAGGATCCCAGTTTCGAATAATATGGGCATATTTTCTAAATAAACGTTCTTCCGGTAATTCACCTTCAATAGATGTTGGATTTACCAACGTAAGTGATGATGTAAATTCAGGATAACGTACTGAAATATCCGCACCAATGATTCCACCCATTTCATGGCATACAAATGCAACTTCTTCAATATATAAATATTTAAGTAATTCAACAATGTCATCAGAAAAATCTTTTATTTCAATGTGACGAGGTTTATCAGAATAGCCATGTCCACGTAAATCAATTAACACAACTTGAAATGATTTTGCTAATTCTGCTGCTAATTTATTAAACACAGAATAATTATCAAGTACAGTATGAATCAATACGATAGGATAGCCTTCACCTAATGTACTGTAATGTATCGATGTTCCATCTTTTCTAGTAAATAGATCCATAATTTTCTCCTTTATTATCATTTTTTATTGGTAAAATGGTTAATAATTCTTCCACTGTTGTAATTGTAAAATCAACTTCTTCTTCGAGTGGTTCAATTTCAGCATCTTCTTGTTTATACCATACACTAACCATGCCCATAGCTCGTGCTGGAGCTACATCATTTAACGCATCATCGCCAACATACATAATTTGCTCAGGTAATACCCCTAGTTGATCAATCATATCTTCAAAAATTTTAGGATGTGGTTTACGAAAACCAACTGTTTCTGATGTTGATAAATAATTAATAACATGCATCAAACCAAGTGAATGTAATCGAAATTGTTTAATCTTAGATTTACCATTTGCGATAACACCAATTTGAAAGCCTTTTTGCGATAGCTTTTCTAGTGTATACAAAGTATCGTAATAAGGAAATACATAACGATAAAAATGCATTTCAAAATCATTAAATAAGTCTTTCCAAGTTAACCTATCTACATGGAAACGTTTAATGATTTCTTTATATAAATCAGGTTTATCATTATCTTCATCGTCATCTAGCTCAATAAATGCTTTTTTAAAATCTGCCAGTTGAACATGAATTAAGTAGTCATGAAATCGTTCATATTGCTCTTCGATAAATTTCTCTCGAGATTTAACTCTGTCCAACAACGTACCTTCTAAATCAAATACAACTGCTTTAATTTGATTCAAATCCATCGCTTATGCCCTCTTTATGTTTATAGTTATTTTTATTTTAGCAAATGTCGTGTGCTAGTGTAACCGTTTCGACTGAGATATTAGCATGTAAAATAACACTGGTATACCAATTAATGCAATGATAATACTTGCCGGTATTTGTACTGGTGACAATATATGGCTACCAATAAAATCTGCCATAACCATTATTTGTCCTCCAGTTACAATATTTAAAGCCAATTGTCTTCCTAATGATTGTTTCCACTGCCATTTTCTAATGAGTTGCGGTATCACCATACCAATGAATCCAATGATGCCAACATATGCGACATTTATCGCCGTTATCATAGAAGCTATACATAACGCGATATATGTAATCAATTGAACATTTAAGCCTAGTGACTGACTTTTTAGTTCTCCTAATTGCAATAACTTTAGTTGATTAAGAATGATAAATATACCAAACAATGCAATGATAAATGTGATTGCTATTATAGATACATTTGAGTATTCTGCATCACCAAAACCACCAAACAGATAATTGGCAATTGTATTTAATTTGCGAGGTTTTAATAAAATCAAAAAATATAGAAGTGAATTGAATAACGCACCAATCATTAAACCACTTAATATTAAGATTCTAACTGGATAGCCTTGGCTCAATACCGACGTAATGACTAATACAGTTATTAATGTTATCAAACTAAATGTTATTGAAAATACAGGAATCCATAACGTTGTTAAACCTAAAAATAATGCTAATCCTGAACCAAATGTAGCGCCGCTTGCCAATCCTAATGTAAAGCTATCTGCCAATGCATTATTTAAAACTGTTTGAAATATAAGGCCTGCAACAGTTAATATCATACCTGTCAACAATGCTTCTAATAATCTCGGTAATCTAACATTGATTAAAATAGACTGGTTAAATACATCATTGATATCGCCCAACTGCCAAAATAGATATATGCTAGTTGTTATAATCAATATGACTATCCAGCTCAATAATACTTTATTAAATGTCATAGCATTCTCTTTTCTTTCATCGATAATTACATTCATTATAGCAATCACATACTCGCGTTGCTATCATTCACTAAATATATTTTAAAAACCCCTTATCTCAAACATGTATTTTTTACATGTAGCAATAAGGGGCATAATTAGAATGGTTTATTTTCTATAAATTGCATCTCTTAATTCTTTTAATCCTTCATCAATACGTGGACCTGGTCTTGATACTTCATCACCATTTACAACTTCAATACGTGTATTCTTGACAGCATTAATTTTATTGAATCCACCTCTTTTTTTGATGATATCCATATAATCTGATCTTGTCTTAGCTTCCGTCGAAATTAATATATCTGGGTTCTTTTTAATAATACTTTCCTTCGTTACAGGGTTCCAACCATTAATGTCACTATACACATTTTGGGCTTCTAATTTTTCTAACATATCATTAAAAAATGTATGCTTCCCTGCTGTATATATTTCAGGCTTTGATGAAACCTCAATAAATACTTTTGATTTTTTATGATGAGCAGGAATTGAATCTATGACTTTATCGATATTATCTTTAGTTTCCTCAACAAGTTGTTCAGCCTGCTTATCATGATGCGTTAATTTCCCAATTTGCTTAAATGTGTTGTAAGTTTCATCAATTGATTGTGCATCTTTAACATACACTACTTTGATGCCTTGTTTCTCTAATGATGACAATACTTTATTAGCAGTTGCCTTTTGCGACTCATGCGCAAGAATTAGATCTGGCTTTGCCTTTAAAAGTTCCTCTTTATTTAGATTCAAAGCATCAAATTGTTTCTTACCCTTTTTCACATCTTTTGGATAATCATCAACCGTTGAAACACCAACTATGTATTTACCTAATCCTAATTCATATAAAATTTCAGTATTACTAGGCATTAACGAAACAATTCTATGGTACGGCGATTTAGACGAGCCATTATCATTGCTACCTTGTTTATCATTATCTTTCATACCACAGCCACTCAGGACAAGCATAAAAATCAAAATAAAAGCAATTAACGATTTCTTCACACTATCACATCTCCTTTTTAAAGCCTCTTGAGCTTTAGCGATTAGAGGCTTTTATGCAGTTGTGCCTTAGCATCCAACTGCGTTCCTCTTCACCTTTAGTGATTAGAGGCTTTTATGCAGTTGCTGCACAAACAACTGTATTCCTTTACTCCCCTTGAGCTTTAGCGATTAGGGGCTCTTATGCAGTTGCTGCACAAACAAACAACTGTTTTTTTCTTTATATGCTTCTATTTATTATATAAGTCCACATACTAAAAGAAAATAGTAAATTATTTTTTATATTTCATATAAACTCATCTATCTAACTTCACAGCGTTTACTTTTTAAAGTAAGGTTCTAAAAAATCATAATTCTTTATATCTTTGTCTCTAAAGTAATGTTTACCAAATACATCTAACAGAGCATGAAATTCATTAGCATCTTGATTTGTAAAATGATTTGGTAATGTGACTACTTTTTTTAATTGATCATAATTTTTAGTGTTTTCATATCCTAATTTATCATATATTTTTCTTGTATAGCTATCTGGAATAAATTCAATACGTCCGAATATATAAACAAGTAAGACATCTGCTGTTTCACTTCCAATACCTTTCAAAGATAATAATTCTTTTCTTAATCCACCTTTATATCGCTCATTAATCTCTTGATAATTGAAATGATGTCGTGCTAACCATGTTAATAATGTTTTAATCGTCAGTGATTTACTTTTATAAAAGCCACTTGAATGTATCAATGATTGTAACGTTTCAATAGGTAGTTCTAATATATGATTTGGATTAAAATGCGTATGTTCTTTAATCTGATTCAATGCAATTTCTGCATTTCGCCATCTAGTATTTTGAACTAAAATTGCACCTAACATCATTTCAATGTCATTATCAGCAGGCCACCAAAATTGTGGTCCGAGATGTTCATATAAAACTTTATATAATTCATCAGTTCCTAACATTTACACCCTCCATTTTAGAGGGAGTGGGACAGAAATGATATTATCGTAAAATTTATTTCGTCGTCCCACCCCGGCAAGGTTGACTAGAATTGAAAAAAGCTTGTTACAAGCGAATTTTCGTTCAGTCAACTACTGCCATTATAACTTTGTAGAGCATAGAACATTGATTTATGTCTCAGGCTCTCTTATGCAGTTGTGCAGTAGCATCCAACTGTGTTCCTCTTAACCTTATTCACATACTAAGCATTCCCCAATATGTCACATACCTAAAAAAAACACTCCAACACAAAGTATCTTTCGAGAAACTCTACGTTGGAGTGTATATAAATGTTCTTACATTGATTCAGGTGCGCTTACACCGACCATTGCCAATGCATTTTTCAATGTAATTCTGACCGCTTCAATCATAGCAACATGTGCTTTTGTTTTTTCAATATCATCTGTTAACACTTTTTCAGCATTATAGAATTTATGGAAATGAGCAGCCAAGTCTTGAATATAGTTAGTAATTCTATGTGCTGATCTATGCTCAGCAGCACTTTCAATTGTAGGTTCGAAATCAGCTACTTTTTTCAACAATTCAATCGCTTTTTCATTTGTAATCGTTGTAAAATCATTCGCAGCAGCTACCTCAATTCCTTGCTCTTTCGCTTGTTTTAAAATTGAACAAATACGCGCATGTGCATATTGAGCATAGTAAACTGGATTGTCTTGAGATTGCTCTTTCGCTAATTCCATATCAAAATCAAAGTGACTATCAGGACTACGCATAGTTAAGAAATAACGTGCAGCGTCAACGCCAACTTCGTCCATAATTTCTCTTAATGTAATCGCATTACCAGTACGTTTACTCATCTTCACTTCTTTACCATTTTCCATTAAACGAACCATTTGCATGATTTGAATTTCTAAACGATTACTATCTACACCAAACGTTTCAAGAGATGCTTTCAAACGATTAATATAACCATGATGATCAGCACCAAATAAATCGATTAAAATGTCATTACCACGTTTAACTTTATCGAAGTGGTACGCAATATCTGGTAAGAAATACGTATATGTACCGTCATTTTTAATTAATACTCTGTCTTTGTCATCTTTAAAATCAGTTGTACGTAACCATGTAGCGCCATCAGCTTCATACGTATAACCTAATTCTTTCATTTTTGCTAAAACTTCAAGAATTTCTCCTTTTTCATATAAAGATGTTTCACTAAACCAATTATCAAAATGCGTATTGAACTCTGCTAAATCATTTTTCAATTTAGCCATTTCGTATTCTACGCCTAATTTTCTAAATTCTTTCAAACGTGCTTCTTCAGAATAATCTTTAATTTCAGGGTGTTTCTCTGCTAAATCTTTACCTATTTCAATAATATCTTTTCCATTATAGCCATCTTCTGGCATTGAATAACTATTGTCACCTAAAGCTTCAAAGAAACGTGTTTCAATCGAACGCGCTAAGTTAGTAATTTGATTACCAGCATCATTAATATAATATTCACGTGTTACATTATAGCCAGCTGCAGTTAAAATATTAGCTAAAGCATCACCAACTGCTGCATTTCTAGCATGACCAATATGTAAATCTCCTGTAGGGTTAGCTGAAACATACTCAAGCAATACATTTTGACCTTTTGATTCATTTACATGTCCAAATTGATCACCTTTTTCAATTGCTTCAGGAATAATTGCTGTTAAATACTGATTATCTAAGTAAAAATTAATGAATCCTGGACCAGCAATGTCAATTTGTTTTACATGTGCTTTTTCAGTATCTAAGTTATCAACAATCGCTTGAGCAATTTCACGAGGATTACGCTTTGCAATCTTAGTCAGTACCATCGCAATATTAGTAGCATAATCTCCATTTTTTGTATCTTTAGGAACTTCAATTTTAATATCAGGAATCTCATCTGCTAATCCTGCTTTGTTAATACTTGCTGCAATTTCTTCTACTAATGTTTGTTTCACTTGATCAATAATATTCATTCGCCTATCTCCTTATAGTTAATTTCATATTGATAAGAACCCATTTTTTCATTATCTTGATATAATTCATAATGAATCTTTAGCTTGCCACCGTCTCCACTTACGAAATGTAAAATGCGTAATGTTTTAACTTCTAGTGGAATTCGTCCAGCCGATATATCGTAAAAAGTTGTTGTCGTTTGTCCTTCAACAAAATGCAAATTCATATTAATGTCGCCTTTACGAATCAACTTAACGCTATCATCATCCACTTTTATTGTAACATTAACTGTTGCATCCTCAATTTGTTCTACATACCGAATAAAGTTAGATTGCCTTTGTTGCCAAGTTCCTTCAGTAGTAAATTCAAATTTTTCTTTTTCGTTGTGCTGTTTCAACACTTGCTTTGTTTGAATACTTACTTTTTTATCCAATTTACTACTCACCTTAATCTTCGCATAATAGAAATATTATAGCATAAAATAAGGTCATCTTGTTATGCCTTCTTAAAGCTAAATAGGTTCAATTAATTAACAATTCCATACTTAATCAACGCTTCATATATGTAAGCCATTTTATAAAATACAAACAACACCTCAAAACCAAAAAAACACGAGATTTTCACTATCTTTCATGAAAACCTCGTGTTTGATTATAATGATAGTGTTCAGAGCACTACCTTCTTTATCTATATAGTCAGTTGATATTTTTAAAATTTAATAACCATTCTACCAGTTATAGTACCATTTTCCATTTCTTCAAAAATATCATTGATTTCTTCTAATTTTCTTAATTGAACTTTAGGTGTTACTTTATTTTCAGCAGCAAATTCAAACGCTTCACGTAAGTCTTGTCTTGTACCAACAAGTGAACCTACTACTTCAATACCGTCAAGCACTAATCTTGGGATATCTAAGTTCATTTTATCAACAGGTAAACCAACGGCAACAACTCTTGCACCAGCTTTTACAACATCAACCGCTTGGTTAAATGGCGTCTTAGCAACTGAAGTTACCACTGTTGCATCTAATCCTTTGTTATCAGTTAATTTCATAACTTCTGCAACTGGATCAACATCTTTAGAATTAATAATAGCATCTGCACCTAATTCTTTCGCGAATGCTAATTTATCATCATTAATGTCGAAGGCAACAATTTTAGCCCCCATAACGTTTTTAGCATATTGTAAAGCTAGGTTACCTAAACCACCTATACCAAAAACACCTAACCATTGACCAGGTTTTACATTACTTACTTTTACAGCTTTATAAGTTGTCACACCTGCGCATGTAATAGAAGACGCTGCTGCTGGATCTAATTTTTCAGGTACTTTCACAGCATAGTCTGCAGTAACAATAACTTGTTCAGCCATTGCACCATCTACTGTATAACCAGCATTTTTCACACTACGGCAAAGTGTTTCACGACCTGTTGTACAATATTCACATCTTCCACAGCTTTCGAACATCCAAGCGATAGACACACGGTCTCCAATTTTTAATGATTCTACATCTTCTGCAACTTCGATGACTTTACCAATACCTTCATGACCTAAAGTAACGCCTGTAACATCACCAAAATCAGCATTCTTAACATGTAAATCGGTATGACAAACACCACAATATTCCGTTTGTACCAATGCTTCACCAGGTTTTAAAGCTCTTAACTTTTTGTCCTCAATACTTACTTTGTGATCTTTCGTTACAACTGCTGCTCTCATAATAATGTCCTCCTTATAGTCACTCCAGTATGTATGATATTAATTGGCGATTACTTTCAAAAATGAAAACGAATAATTATAGATGTAATTTTTATTTGTAATAGACGCCAGATTAAAACATACTACTGTGACTTTGTTTTTAGTTAGATATCAACCGTTAACTTTTAACGTTTCCCTAGTTAATATGTTAAAAGAAATGACATAATCGATATGCTAACGTGTAATTTTTACTTCACATATATTTATTTAAAGATAATTTATAATACTCTTATCTTCACTCTTATTATAATGTGAATTAATTCACAAAGTATATAGCTATGATCAAAAAAATGTGTCAGTTATTCAAATTTTTTATTAACTACAGATTAATTTAATTTCAAAAAAATTAAAAAAACTCCCAACCAATCTAAGACTTTATTTTCACCTCAAGATTTACGTCGTCATTGAGAAATGAATCATATCTTTATAGATTAATTGGGAAATTTTAGTTTCTAATATTTAATTAAATGCTTGATGTAAAGCATCAGAAGAAAGCTTCCACATACCTTCATCATGGTTCATTAAAAAGTCTTTTAAAATAGCTTTATTCTCGTCACCAATTTGATCAATGATAATATGATGTTTCATTGATTTATCCATCATATTAACATGTTCAGGCATACTTTTATAACCACGACGAATTGCTTTATTCACTAATAAATAGCACGCTGTTAAACCAGCATAATATGGTCCTTGTTCATTACGTTCTGTTGTTACCCAACACAACCAATATTCTTTAGCTTCATCGCCTTCAACAGCAGCTTTATCAGTAATCCATTTCACGCCTTTTTCAACTTTGGCGCGAGCATGCATGCCTCCAATATCAATAAATGCTTCTTTGTTAGCAACATCGATAAAAACTGGTGCAATATTGTCTAAGCTAATTGAACCAATATTTGTACCTTTATGACCATCTAGAGGGTCATTTTTTATGATATTAAAATTAAAGCCTTTTTTCTCAGACAATGATATAACCTCCATATTTAACGATAACAATTTTAGCCCTGTTTAATTAAGCTCATTAATCAAATTTTCAATAGCTTCTCTAATTGTCTTATCTTTAATCTTTGCAACCATTTCTCTAGGATAATATAATTTATAGTCTTGGCGATTAATACCTGTAATACTATGAATGACTAAAGATTGATTGCTTATTTCTCTAATCGTACCATCTTGTCTTAATAAATGAATCGGTTTGCGATTTGACCCAGGTCGATCATAGTCATATGGCAAATCCGAAAATGCTTCACTCACAAAATAATAATCTGGATTAATACCACCTGCTTCAAACAGTTCTTGCAGTTCTGATATTGTAATAATTGAGCCATCAAATGGAATATATTTAAATAAGTCTCTATTAATAAATCGACTTGCTAAATCACTTAAAATAGCATCATCTTCTTTTGTCCATTTTTCCAAATAATACGTAACTACCGCTTCATCGAGTTCAACATATTGTTCAATCGTAACTGTCTCTTCAAAAAATGGAATAAAATCATGTGGATGCAACTTAAATTCATAGCCTTCATTATAAAGCTGTTTTGCGCGTTTCAAACAATTATTAAGCAGCACTTCTCCACCACGACTAACTGGGTGGAAATAAATTTGCCAATACATTTGATAACGACTCATAATAAAGTTTTCAACTGCATGCATACCACTTTCTTTAATTAGTACTTCATCTTTAGAAGGTCGCATTAATCTTAAAATACGTTCCATATCAAAAGCACCATATGATACACCTGTGAAATACGCATCACGTTGTAAATAATCCATTCTATCCGCATCGATTTGTGACGAAATCATCGAAATGACCAATTTATTATGATGCGTTTTATTAATTACTTCCGCAACTTCTCTTGGAAACTCAGGCGCCACTTTACGTAATACAGCATTCACCTCAGTATCTCCAGTAATAATCGCTTGTGTGTATGCTTCATGGTCTGTATTAAATATTTTTTCAAAACTATGTGAAAATGGACCATGTCCTAAATCATGTAATAATGCAGCACATAATGCCAACGGTCTATCTTTATTGTCCCATGCATCATGACCAATAAATGACTCATCAATTAATCGTCTAACTATTTCATACACACCTAAAGAATGTCCAAAGCGACTATGTTCTGCTGTGTGAAAAGATAGGTACAGTGTTCCTAGTTGTCTAATTCGACGTAACCTTTGGAATTCCTTAGTTTTAATTAAATCCCATATCAATTGATCTTCAACATGAATATATCGATGTATCGGGTCTTTAAAAACTTTTTCTTCTACTAATTTTAAATCTACAAATGCGTTAGTCATTATTCCCCTCCTTTTCGTTTAATATAATATTTAATTTACTTAAAATGCTTTGTACATAAGTGCTAAGTCTAACTTTTCGCCATACATTTCTGGCTGATAAGAGCGTAAGATTGTAAAACCTTGCTCTTTATAGTAAGCTACTGCTTCTTCATTTTTATTATCTACTTCTAAGTAAACACCTTCAAATTTATCTTCAAAACGTGATAATCCTTCATTTAACAATGCTGTACCATAACCTGTATGTTGCGATTCTGGTTTAACATAATGAGCTGATAAATATAATTCTTCACCGTAAATAAAGTTAGCAAAGCCAACGATGTCATTACCTTCTTCAACGACTAAGAATAATTGTTCTTGAAGTCTTTTCTTTAAATGATGTTCATTATATGAAGCTTCTAACAAGTGATTAACTGTTGTCGCAGCGTATATATTTAAGTATGTATTAAACCAAGCTTTAGTTGCGACATCTCTAATTTGAACAACATCTTTTTCAGTTGCTTGTCTTACCTTGAACATGACTTTCTCCCCTTATTAACAAGTTTTAATAACGGCATTATACCACAACTTGCTCAATACTTAATAAACAATGATTGTCTATTCAATTTATATATTTATATTTTCCGTTAAAATTAAAAATAAAAATAACGAAGCAAAAAATCACTTCGTTTAGTATGAGGTATGTCTTATTGCAATATACTATTCCACTCAGTTGCACGTGCTAAGGCATAGTTGTCTTTCATGATGTCACCAGGCTTTTCAGCAGTTCCAATAATATAACCATTTAAAGTGGCACCTAAAAAGTCTAAACTATATTTCATTTGCGTAATTGCTGGCTTCGCTTTTATTTTTGGACAATCTCCACCAACTAAAATAACTCTAAAATCCTTTTCGGCCATTTGTGCCTTAAAATTAGGATATCGTTTATCTTGTAATGTTTCTGACCAATGTTCGATAAATGCTTTCAATGGTGCTGAAATGCTATACCAATACACTGGTGATGCAAAAATAATTGTATCACTAGCCAATATTTTATCTAGAATCGGCAAATAGTCATCGTCATATGAAGTAATAGTCTCTGCTGTATGTCTCACGTCACGTATCGGTTTAAACTGATGTTGTGTCACGTCAATCCATTGATACTCTAAATCTTGCAAAGCGAATTTTGTTAATTGTGCAGTATTACCGTTTGGTCTACTCCCACCAAACAAAACAGTAATCATTTTAGCCTAACCTCACTTTTGATTAATAAATATCTGTGTTTTTCGTTACCTAATTATACTATCATAAGCTTTGCCTACCGAATAGTAAAACGCTTACAACTTTTATATAAATTTGACGAAATTTCGTCTTCCTTATATAACGTCGTTTGTGATACGGGGCTAATTCATGATGAATTAGATACATATGTCACCATTAAATACAATTCATTTAGTCTTCAATCGGAAACAGTTCATCGATATATTGAATCTCATCATCTGATAAAACGATATCTGCAGCTTTAATATTTTCAACGACTTGTTCTGCACGTTTTGCACCAGGAATAATCACATCGATAGCTGGTCTCGTTAAATAAAATGCTAATACAATGTTCGCAATTGAAGTTTGATGTGCTGCAGCTAGGCTTTCCAAAGCTTTTACGCGACGCACATTCTCTTCAAAAACACCAGGTATAAAATCACGACGTGTAGTACGATGGTCACTAAATTTAGTGTTCTCATCATATTTTCCAGCTAAAATACCGGATGCTAATGGGAAATAAGGAATAAATGTGATTTGGTGATCAACACAATATTGCAATACTGCCTCATTTTCGCGGTGCAATAAATTATATTCTAACTGTACAACATCAACGTAACCATCTTTATTTGCTTCTTTAAGTTGATCTAATGTGAAATTTGATACACCAATGGCTTTAATCTTCCCTTGTTCCTTAAGCTCTTGTAATGCTGCAACTGCTTGATCTTTCGGAGTGTTGTCATCCGGAAAATGAATATAATATAAATCGATATAATCAGTTTGTAGACGTTTCAAACTATTCTCAACTTGTTGTTTTAAATATTCAGGTTGATTGTTCTGATGTACTTCTTGATTTTCATCAAATTCACGAGACCCTTTTGTAGCAATTTTAATTTGCTCTCGCGGATATTCTTTAACAACTTCTCCAACCAATTCTTCTGATCGTTCTGGCCCATAAATATATGCCGTATCTAATAAATTAATACCATGATTAATGGCTTGACGAACAACATCTTTTCCTTGTTCTTCATCTAAGTTCGGATATAAATTATGCCCACCTACTGCGTTCGTCCCAAGTGCGATTGGAAACACTTCAACATCAGATTTACCTAAGTTTACAAATTGCTTCATTAGACCCAGCTCCTTATCTTTATAACTTTTCCACTATCACACTACCATGATTTAATACAACTTCCAAATGTTAGAATTAGGGTTTGAATTTAGGCGGTGTTTTAGAAAAACGTTATGTAGAACTCAGTTAAAATAAGTATTGTTTAAGTTGATATTCACATAGCGCGATTGCTCGTTGACCTTTAAATTACATGTACTTTTGAATCAGAAATTGAAAAACATTTAAGAACGACAACATTAAAGCCATTACAAATTCAATTAGAAATACTATAATGTTTTGATTTGCATAACAAAGAAATTAAAACTGTTAATATTAACATGGGATATCCATTATAAAATATTCATCTTTGTAGTTGATAATTCTATATTTCGGATTTTTATTCATTCTATCTATGAGTCAAATTTTTATATTAAATTTAATAATTTTAGATTTAAAAAACTCATTTATTATTCAGCTTTTTTAAGAAGTATTACATGAGCTTTTTTAATGCCAATGGGAACAATGTTTATAAAAAAGAAAAACATAGTTACTGCACCCCAACAGATAAATATAATTATATTTTGAACATCTATAGTTATCAGGGCATATAAAGTGAAAAATGAAAAACCACCGAAATATAAATATGCAAATATTATAAAGAAAAAATGTTTTAAATTAGGTAGCAATATCATTTTCTGACTTTTTTCTTTATTCATAGTAAAAACACTTAATGCTAGCCTACGATTTAAATTTAGGTAGAAAAATAAAATACCAAGAAATACAACAAAAAATATGGCTATTACTATTGTTTTTTCCAATCTAACATTAAATAAAGGCATATACTTTCTAAAAGTCACACTAAATAAAACTGAACTACCTAATGCTGGCCAAAATGCATTGTTTTTAGCAGGTTTGAAAGTATTTAAACTTTCTAATTCTTCTTGACTGATCTTGATGTATCTTTTTGGTGTCAACCAATTAAGCAATGGAATGAATAAAACTAACCAATTATTTATTATATTCACCATCAAATATTCATCATTATATTTAATAATTCTATATTTGGGATTTTTGTATATAGCTATTACCTCGCAAACCAATGTCTCCACATCCCTTTAATTTTATGTGTAATACATTTTTCGATACTTCAAAAGACATTAAAATATTATCAACTTACTATCATTAAAAATTTTATTCATTGTTATTTGCATATCTTTAATCTGAATTTATTACCACCATTTAATTTTTAAGTATGACATGAATGTTTTTATCTATAATTAAAGCTATATTCACTAGAAAAAAACCCATTATTGCTGTAATCCAAGCAAAATATACTATTATGTTTTGATAACTCATTGATAATAGAGCATATGAGAAAACCACTGTCCAAAAAATTAAAAAAACATATCCGAACAATGTGAAACAAAAATTTTTTAGTGTTGGTATTAAGATGATTTTCGACCTTTTATTTTTAGTATTATAAATATTTAAAGATGATTTTTTAATTAGGCGTACATAAAATATTAAAATCCCTATAAATGTGATACAACATATGGCAATAACTAATTTTTTATCAAGTTGAGTGTCAAGTAAATGCGTATACTTTCTTAATGTAACTGCGAATAAAGTAGAGATACCTGCAACTGGCCAAAAAACATTCTTTTTAGCAGGTTTAACAATATTTAAATTTTCAAACTCTTCTCTACTAATTTTGACGTATCTTTTGGTGATGAACCAATTAATAAAAGGAAAAAACAAACTAATCCAAGTGCTTATTATATCGATCATTAAGTACTCATCATTATATTTAATAATTCTATATTTTGGATTTTTATTGATGATTTTAGATTCGCATAGCATTGATTATCAATTCCACCTTATTCTAATTATTTTTTATTTGAAGAGTGGCTAACATAATATAATTAGTTATTAATTCGCTTTTTATAACTTTAGCTGTTTTATTTCCCTGTTCTAAGATAGCTCCTCGATTTAAAATCATTGCTTTTTATGAACCAACATTTAAGTATCCGATACTACCTAAGTTAATCAATTTTACTACTTATTTGTTTTTAAAATAACATGAATATTTTTATCTAAAACCGATGACATATTCAGTAGAAAGAAGCATGCAGTCATGCCAATTAAAGCAAGAAATTCTATTATATTTTGAGGGGATGAAGTTACTAACATACTCAGAGCCATTGTTGACAATCCACCAAATAATATATAAGCAAATAAAGATAAACAAATATTTTTAAATGTAGGTATTAATATGATCTTTTCGTTATTACTTTTATTTTTATCAAAAATATGTAACTTCAATTTTGTATTTATATATATAAACAATGCGAAAACACCTAGAAGTATCATGCAGCATGTTAATATAACTAATTCTTTTTCTAAATGGATATTAAGCAAATAAATATATTTTCTTGTTAAGGTTGTTAATAACACTGCAAATCCTGCAACAGGCCAGAAAGTATTATTTTTAGCGGGTTTGACAATATTTAAACTTTCAAATTCTTCTCTACTAATTTTCACGTACTTTTTGGGAATAAACCAATTAATCATGGGCAAAAAATAAGCAATCCAAGTACTTACTAAATCAACCATGAAATACTCCTCATTATATTTAATGATCCTGTATTTTGGGTTTTTATTAATGACTCGAGATTCACAAAGCACTGTTTATCACTTCCTACTTTTACTTAGTAATCTTTATTTGAAGAACGGTTAACATAATATTGTTAGTCATTTTTCTACCTTTTTATAACATATACTTTTTTATTGACTACCAAAGCTACATTACTAAGTAAGAACATTATTACAAGCATAATCCAAGTAATAAATAAAATGATGTTTTGAATACCTTCTGTGATAAACATATAAAAAGCAAGTATGCTTAAACCACCAAAAATAATATACGAAAGGAGCATTAAGCATAAATTTTTAAAAGTTGGTATTAAAATTATCTTTTCATCACAGTTATTTCTATCATAAACATTTAATTTAGATTTCGAATTAATATATAAAGCTGAAAGGAAAACCCCCAAAAGTACGAGACAACATAAAATATTTACAGCAATTTGATTAACTTGTATATTTAACAACTGTATATATTTTCTCGTCAATACTGCCAATAAAACTGATCCCCCACCTGCTATCCATCCAGCTGAGCTACTATTTTTCGGTGTAAATGTATTTAATTCTTCAAACTCACTTTGACTAATCTTCGCATATTTCTTAGGTACACCCCAATTAAGCATTGGAATGAAGAAGAAAATCCAAGAACTAGTTACATCAACCATTAAAAACTCGTTCTTATATTTTATAATTTTATATCTCGGGTTCTTATTTATATTTTTTGATTCACAAATCAACACTTACCACTCCCATTTCATAGGGTTTATATGATTGCTAATACTTTTTGTAGCTTCACCAACGACATTTCCAATGCTATCTACTGTATTTACCGTTGACTTTTTGAAATTATCAATACCTTCATCTATCTTATGTCCAACCCAATCAGTTTTATCTTTTAACCCCAAAATATTTGCTTGGTAAGCCCAATCAGCAAGGTGGGTAGCTCCAATACCTACTGCCAAACCTCCTAAAGCAGCCCAACCAACTGGGTTACTAGCAAGTGCGACTATTGTTGCTGAAGTAGCAATTCCAGCACCAGTACCTATTCCTGTAGTTAAAGCATTATGCGACAACGCCTCCCCAAATGTTTTATCATCATTTGCAAGGTCATCATACATACCTATACCAAATCCTACACCTGCAACACCTTTACCTAGATATTTTCCACCTTTAGCAAATTTACTACCATTTTCTATAAACACATTACCTGATGTACGTTTGACTTCCACAAATGAATTTGGACCGGCTGGGCCTTTCACTCCACCTGCTGTATTGATAAATACACCGAATTTACTTGCATTTATACCGCCTTGCTCTAAAAGTGTTGAAGTGATATCTAATCCTATATCTCTTTTAATACTGTCTTTATTGTCATTTATATATTTCATTATACTTTTCGGGATATCGTCTTCTGGATGCTCTTTGGCATATGCCTTTATAACAGCAAAGTCTGCTTTATTTAAAGTTTCTTTCTCTGCTTTATGTTCAATTTTCCCCATAGCAACTTTCAAATATTTTTCATGACTTGCTTTAGCCCAATCAAGTTCTTTAGCTGAAGGTATATTAAATTGATTTGTTGAAAAGTTCCAAAAATTCTGCGCTTGGGTAAGTCCTTGTTGGACAATTTTTTGAAATTCTTCAACTTCTTTAAATATTTCTGGTGATTTTTGATTAAACTCACGCAATTTGCGTAGCTTCTCTTCTAATTCATGTTTTTGTTGACCTAATGTTCGTATTATTTGTTGGTTCGATGAAATGGCTTGCTGATTATCGGAAGCATGCTTTTTCAAATTGTTATTCAAATTTTCATATCGCGTAATTTGTTGACTTAATGATCTGATATCTTCTTCAAGCTCTGATTCTTTTAAAGATATGCTATCAACCTCACTCGTATAACGTGACACAAAATTATCGCAAGCTTGCTTCGTTAAATCACTCAATGTTTTCATACTTGTTGATAATGGAATTAACACCGTACTAAAAAATTGCTTAGCTGACGTATACGCTTTCCCTTTAAGCGCATCATCATTAATAAATTGAGTAATTGCTTTTTCCAACGCATCATAATTTGAATTCATTGTTTGACTCAAATTCCCCACACTTGAAGCTTGGTTTCGAGATCTGTCTAAATACATGTCAATACTCATCGGCATGCTCCTTTTTCAAAAATATATGATTTTCAAACTATTTAAAATCAAATGCTTTTTACATCTACAAAGTTGTAAAATTTTAAAACTCGGCGATGATTATTTCTTATGTAAAGGAGTCTAGATGCAGGTAAATTGAGATAACATGTCGCCTTTTTTCTTATTTTAGCATATGGATATAATGGTGTCTTTGTATATTCGCAATTAATCAATAAAAATTATCTTTCAATATTTTAATTTTATTGCGACAACATCCTTAACATTAAATATATTAATATCTCAAAATATATTCACTATTAAAATATGTCATCAGTTGTTAAAAGTATTTCCTCATCATGCGAAATATCAAAACGTATCTAAAATACGAATAAGTTTATACAATCACACAACATCATCATTCAAAATTTTATTGCTCTCATTTTCAATATTCATTTCATATCTATCAGTTCATACATAATTAAAATTTCAATTGTGCAATCTCACCGTTAATGCATCAACTTTCAAACAATAAATCATCACAATAACCACACCTAATTCAACACTTTTCAAACATAAGTATTGACACATTGAGCAAAATGATTTTTAATTGTAACTAATACAGTTACAATTATGAGGTGAGAAACATTGAATTTAGAATTTAACATTGCCGTGCATGTATTAGCTTTTTTAACTAAGCATCATTCAGAAAAATTCAATAGTAGTTCATTAGCAGAATTAACTTGTTTAAATCCTGTTCAATTACGACGCGTGACGACTCAACTTGTCGATTTAAAAATGATTGACACAATACGAGGTAAAGATGGCGGTTATTTAGCAAATGATCAAAGTGCTGATGTCTCTCTAGCAACATTATATAAACATTTTGTCTTAGAGAAAGAACACCACACACGTCTATTTACTGGCGACGAAGGCAGTCACTGTCAAATTGCTCGTAATATTGCAACTACCATGTCACATTATCAGCAAGACGAACAGAATATCATTATTAATTTTTATAATGGAAAAACAATCAAAGATGTCATTGAAGACATTCAAAAGGAGGATTTATGTCATGAAAACATATGATTTAATTGTAATAGGATTTGGGAAAGCTGGTAAAACTTTAGCGAAATACGCTGCATCAACAGGTCAACACGTCGCAGTTATCGAACAATCTTCGAAAATGTATGGAGGCACTTGTATAAATATAGGATGTATACCTTCGAAGACACTTGTACATGATGGATTAGAAGGCAAATCTTTTGAAGCAAGTTATAACCGTAAAAACGATGTTGTCAATGGGCTAAACAATAAAAATTACCACTTATTAGCAGACGATAACAACATTGATGTACTGGATTTTAAAGCGCAGTTTAAATCTAATACTGAAGTGAATTTATTAGATCAACATGACGATATCGTCGATAGTATTACTGCACCTCATATCATTATTAATACCGGTGCTACCTCTGTCATTCCTAACATTAAAGGCCTTGATCAAGCTAAACACGTCTTCGATTCGACAGGTTTATTAAACATTAGCTATCAACCTAAGCACCTCGTTATTGTAGGTGGCGGTTATATCGCCTTAGAATTTGCTTCAATGTTTGCGAATTTAGGTAGTAAGGTAACAGTATTAGAACGTGGCGAATCATTTATGCCACGCGAAGATCAAGATGTCGTTGCACATGGTATTACTGACTTAGAAAATAAAGGCATTGCATTGCATACAAATGTTGAAACGACTGAATTGTCATCTGACAATCATCATACAACAGTCCATACCAACGTTGGTAACTTTGAGGCTGATGCAGTACTTTTGGCTATCGGGCGCAAACCGAATACGGATTTAGCTTTAGAAAATACTGATATCGAATTAGGCGACAGAGGCGAAATTAAAGTCAATGCTCATCTTCAAACAACTGTGCCGCATATTTATGCTGCAGGTGATGTTAAAGGCGGACTTCAATTTACGTATATATCTTTAGATGATTATCGAATTATCAAATCAGCGTTATATGGTAATCAGTCACGTACGACTGACAATAGAGGCAGCGTGCCTTATACAGTATTTATAGATCCACCATTATCACGTGTTGGATTAACTAGTAAAGAAGCTGCCGCTCAACATTATGATTACACTGAACATCAACTTTTAGTAAGTGCTATACCTCGTCATAAAATTAACAATGATCCAAGAGGTTTATTTAAAGTAGTCATTAATAATGAAAATAATATGATTTTAGGTGCTACATTATATGGTAAGCAATCTGAAGAATTAATTAATATAATTAAACTTGCGATTGATCAAAACATTCCATATACCGTATTACGAGATAATATTTATACGCATCCTACGATGGCCGAATCATTTAATGATTTATTTAATTTCTAGACAAAACATAAAAACCTGGTGGCACGCATTGAATGATGCTGCCATCAGGCTTTATTGTTGTGCTTTTCGCTTTTCTAATTTTTCTTTAAGCTTTCTATCTTGTTCTTCTTTACGACGTTTACGTTCTTCATGTCGTTTTCTTAAACGCTCTTCTTCTTCAGGATCACGTGGTTTCTTTAATTGTTGAGAAACTTTTTCGATTAATTCTTCTTCAGTAAGCGCAGCCAGTGGGCGGTTATTAACAAAAGTGAATGTTTTTCGGCGTCCAGGTCCACAATAAGATTGACAACCTATCACGATTTCAGCATCGGGATCTAATTTTTCCAACTTCTTTTGTAACGTTCTTATATTGACTGCCTGACATTCATCACAAATAAGGAATGTATTTTTCATATTGCTACCCACCTTTCTTTATCATATCTATATCGTCGATTTCATTAATTTTTTCGTTAACTCTATCTATTTTACTCTTTTTAATATTTTTTTCAAGATACGTAACACGGCTGACAATAAAAAATGGAGCATTTATCTTCTAATTAAATTAGATGATTGCTCCCCTATCAAATCATTTATTGCCCATGATAAATATTAAATTTTAATGGTTTAATACCATGTTTTGTCCATTCATCATAAATTTTTTCTTTATCTACATCTTTATTGATAATTGTAATACCACAGTCTCCACCACCAGCGCCTGATGTTTTAGATGCGCCGTGATACTTTTCAGCAATATCACACAAATATTTTAGCTTTTCAGTTTCTATATCAACTGTAGCTTCTTTATCCATACGTTGAATAATTGTACGATTCTGACGCACCATCTTTTGCACACCTTTAATATTATTTGTTTTAAAAGCATGAATAAGTTTTTCAACACAACGATGTGAATCTTCTAAGAAGTCACCGTAAAATGAAGGATCTGATTTCAAACGTTTCACTTCGCTAACAAAGTGTGGTGATGACGCCGGTGAGCCAGTCCAACCGATAAGTACTTCCATATTTTCAGGTGCTTGTAATGGTTCGATGTGCAATCCAGGCCAGTTTTTGATTAAAACTTCTTCAACCGTAGTATCTTCAATTTGATGCTTAACCCATTCATGATCAAAAGTACTATACGCTAGCCATCCACTATATACACTCACAGCAATATCTCCGCATGAACTTAAACTTTGTAACTTCATATTTGCAATCACTGCTAGTTTATAAATGTATAAATTAGATAACTTCATATCATAAAATTCATTTAATACTTTTATAACTGACACAAGTACTGCTGCACTTGAACCTAATCCATATTTATGACCATTTGAATCATCTAAATTACTATCAATAGTCAGATGAAAATGCTTCATCGCTATATCGCAACTTTTCGCGTATTGTTCAAATATTTCAATAGCTGTGACCACATAATTTAATTGTTTTGCTGCATGTGGATCTGAAATGACAATACTATCTTCATCTCTACTAAATGTAACTGGGTTATGATGTAATGCTTTTGAATGAATGGTACCTTTATATTGGTCTGCTTCTTCAATAGTAGCAGTTACAAAACGATCTAACGCAATAAGTACAGATTTATATCCTGGTTCTGTTACAGCATATTCTCCAGCAATATAAAGTTTTCCGGGTGCTTTGACCTGAATCATTTTATCTCTTCCTTACTCAATTATTTCAATTCCTGTGGCAATAATGTCACTATCAATAATTTGGTTATTATCAAACTGTGTTAATAATTTATCTATAATCTGTTGCTTGTTTTTCTTTTCTACAAGTATTTTCACATTAGGACCCGCATCCATCGTAAAATAACACGGATATCCCGCTTCTCGGCATTCGTGAACGAGCGCCATGACATCATAACTTTCTTGCACAAGATATGTGAACGGCGGTGTTGATCCTAGATTCGTGGCATGCATACGCAAACCATTTTCTTCAATTACTTCACCAAGGCGTTTAAAATCTTTGTCTTGAATCGCTGCTTTTGCTTCAGTTAAATCTTCATCAATATGATCTAACCAATATTGATAAAACCTTGATGTGTTTCGTGTCAACGACATACCATATCGACTAGGTACCTTTTTAGAATGTTGATTAATCACAACAAATATCATGGCAAGGTCATCTTCAAAATGATTCGATTCAAGTGGAACGGCATATGACGTCTCATCATTATACCCTTTTTCCCATTCTGCAAATCCACCATAAATACTACGCGATGCAGAACCCGAACCAATTCGCGCCAATCTCGATAAATCCTTATCTGACAGCTGCAAGTCTAGTGCTTGATTACAAGCTGCTGCTAAAGCTGCATATGCGCTTGCTGATGAAGCCAACCCTGCTGCTGTTGGTACAAAATTGTCGCTTTCAATTTCTGCATACCAATCGATGCCAGCTCTATTTCTGACAATATCCATATATTTTGAAATTTTCTCTAATTCTTTGCCACTAACCTTTTCACCATTCAACCAAAATTGATCCTGTGTTAACTGGTCGTTAAAAGTGACTTTCGTTTCAGTGTAAAATTTTTCTAATGTAACAGATATGCTATTATTCATTGGAATGATTAGTGCTTCATCTTTTTTACCCCAATATTTTATAAGTGCAATATTCGTATGTGCACGTGCTTTGCCACTTTTAATCAACGCATTAACCTCCTAAATTCTCAATCCAAGTATGTGCTGCACCAGCTTTTTCTACAGCTTTTACAATATTTTTCGCTGTTGGTAAATCTTTGGCAAGCAATAACATACTTCCGCCACGACCAGCACCAGTAAGTTTTCCAGCAATCGCACCATTTTCTTTACCAATTTTCATTAATTGTTCTATTTTATCATGACTAACTGTCAACGCCTTTAAATCCGCATGACATTCATTAAAAATATCCGCTAAGGCTTCAAAGTTATGATGTTCAATCACATCACTCGCACGTAAAACTAACTTACCGATATGTTTTACATGTGACATGTACTGAGAATCCTCACAAAGTTTATGAACATCTTCTACCGCTTGTCTTGTTGAACCTTTCACACCAGTATCTATAACAACCATATAGCCGTCTAAACTTAACGTTTTCAATGTTTCAGCATGACCTTTTTGGAACCAAACTGGTTTGCCTGATACAATCGTTTGCGTATCAATACCACTTGGTTTACCATGTGCAATTTGCTCTGCCCAATTTGCCTTTTCAATGAGTTCTTCTTTCGTTAATGATTTCCCTAAAAAATCATAACTTGCACGAACAAAAGCAACCGCGACAGCTGCACTCGATCCTAATCCACGTGATGGTGGTAAATTCGTTTGGATCGTTACTGCTAGCGGCTCTGTAATATTATTTAATTCTACAAAACGGTTCACCAAAGACTTAAGATGGTCAGGCGCATCATATAACATACCATCGTAAACATCGCTTTTAATAGACGAATAGTTCCCGCTCTCTAAGGCTTCTATTAAAACTTTGATTTTACCTGCGTTAAACGGTACTGCAATAGCAGGCTCTCCAAATGTAACAGCATGTTCTCCTATTAAAATAATCTTACCTGTCGATTCCCCATATCCTTTTCTTGTCATGTCAATATCACCTTTTATATTTATCCTATACTTGATTCATTATTTTTATTTATTAGTAAAAGACATCATATTCTAAGTTGCATACGCATTCGCGTTAAATTTCATTGCAGTCTTTATCTCACATTATTCATATTATGTATAATCTTTATTTTGAATTTATATTTGACTTAACTTGATTAGTATAAAACTAACTTTCGTTTACTTCAAAGTTTAAATCTTATCGAGTGATATTTCAGATTCTTTATCTTTTTATAAAATAGCCCTACAATTTATAATTTTCCACCCTAACTATAATACTACAAATAATAATTGGAATATATAGATTTACTACTAAAGTATTAGAACATTTCAATAGAAGGTCGTTTCTTTCATAGTCATACGCATTATATATACCCTATTCTCAATCTATTTAATACGTAAAACATGAAATTTTCTTATTAAATTTATTATTTCCATCATATCATTACTTTTAATTTAATGATGTTCAATTTAAATATTAGGTCAATAACATATTTATGCTTTTTATGGATACTTTCAAAAATAACAGCCCCAAACGCTAACTTGAAAGGGGCTGTTAAATATTTAACTATTGCATTTGATCTATCATTTTCTTGTTTCTTTCAATCATTTTATCAAAATACGTATCGTATCTTTGCCATTCTTCTTGAGTAATTGGCGTCATATTTAATACACCACCAAGATCTTTGATTGCATATAATAGTAAAAACATTACATCTTGAACAGTAATCGTTTTGTTAAGCAATGTCTCTAATGAGGCCATACAAGATGGTTCAATTTCAGGATATTTAAATTTAGTCACTTCACCTTTTAAAGCATGTTCATAAAATGTTTGCATCATCAATGCACGTTCTGAACCAGAGCCTTCAACACAAAGATAAATTTGTACAGCAATACCGCCTCTAACTCTTCGTTGCGATATGCCTGCAAATTTCTTACCATCGATACTTAAGTCAAATTTTCCTGGGCAATAAGAATGTTCAATTTCCATCGTATCAATATCAACATTCTCATCTTCGAACATTTTGCTAATTAAGAGGTACATCACAGTAAACGCTTCATCAATCGTTGTTTCTGTTTGTCCTTTGAACATCAGCGATATATTTAATACACCTTGATCTAGAACGACACCTAAGCCACCAGAATTTCTAACAATGGCATTATAACCAATCTCATTCGTTAAATAATCAATGCCATCTTTTAAAAACGGCAATCTTGAATCATGAATACCAAGAATAACAGTATGTTGATGAATCCAAGTACGCACAACATTATCTGATATATCTTTGCCCACACTTTCGCAAAATGTATCATCGAATGCGAAAGATTGCATAGGTTCTAATCCAGAAGAATGATCGATATATCGCCAGTTGACGCCATTAAAATATTTACTCGCTAAATCCATCGTTATTGTAAGGCTTGCGCTGCTGTAATAATTGAAAGATTGTATACATCTTCAATTGAGCAGCCACGTGATAAGTCATTTACTGGAGAATTTAAACCTTGTAATACTGGACCAACTGCATCATATCCACCTAAACGTTGTGCAATTTTGTAACCAATATTACCAGCTTCTAAACTTGGGAATACAAAGACATTTGCATCACCTTGTAATTTAGCACCTGGCGCTTTTTTCTCAGCAACACCTGGTACAATCGCAGCATCAAATTGGAATTCGCCATCAATGATTGCTTCTAATTTTTCTTCTTCAGCTTTTTGTTGTGCTAATTTGACAGCTTCTTGAACTTTTGTCACGTCGTCTGATTTAGCAGACCCTTTTGTTGAAAAGCTTAACATCGCAACTTTTGGATCCATGCCAAAGCTTAATGCTGATTTTGCACTTTCTACTGCAATTTCTGCAAGTCCTTGTGAATCAAGTTCTGGATTGATTGCACAATCACCAAAGATGTATTGTTCATCACCTTTAATCATAAAGAAGATACCTGATGTTCTTGATACACCTGGTTTCGTTTTGATGATTTGTAAAGCTGGACGCACAGTGTCGCCTGTTGAATGTGCTGCACCACTAACTAAACCATCTGCTTTACCAGCATAAACAAGCATTGTACCGAAGTAGTTCACATTGTTTAATAATTCTTGCGCTTGTTCTTCAGTCGCTTTACCTTTACGTCGTTCAACAAATGATTGGACTAATTCAGCTTTCAATTCACTTGTCGCAGGATTAATTAATTCAATATTAGAAATATCAAGATTAAGTTTTTGCGCTAAAGATTGAACCTTAGTCTCATCACCTAACACGATTGGTGTAACATAATCTGTTGCTTGTAATTGTGTTGCAGCTGTTAGAACACGTTCGTCCTCTCCTTCAGGTAATACGATTTTAACGTTTTTACCAGAAAGTTTGTCTTTTAATACATTTAATAAATCAGCCATAATGTCCTCCTGTAATATAAATCTTATTAATCATTCACGGTATAATTATACGCCATTTTATTTCATAATGCCACGTCACCAATTTGTAATCATAATTTTATCGTTACCCCTTTGCTTTATGATAAAATTTATAAAGAACTGATGATTTTTGAAAAGGAGCGATAAACATGAGTCAAGCAGCCGAAACATTAGATGGTTGGTATAGTCTACATTTATTTTATGCAGTTGATTGGGCATCATTACGTATAGTTCCAAAGGACGAACGCGATGCACTTGTCACTGAATTTCAATCATTTTTAGAAAATACAGCAACTGTAAGATCATCAAAATCTGGTGATCAAGCTATTTATAATATAACTGGTCAAAAAGCAGATTTGTTATTATGGTACTTACGTCCTGAAATGAAGTCTTTAAATCATATTGAAAATGAATTTAACAAATTGCGCATTGCTGACTTCTTAATCCCTACATATTCATATGTATCAGTCATTGAATTGAGCAATTATTTAGCTGGTAAATCTGATGAAGATCCTTATGAGAACCCTCATATCAAAGCAAGATTATACCCAGAATTACCACATTCTGATTATATTTGTTTCTATCCAATGAACAAACGTCGTAATGAAACTTATAACTGGTACATGTTAACTATGGAAGAACGCCAAAAATTAATGTATGACCATGGTATGATTGGTAGAAAATATGCTGGCAAAATCAAACAATTTATTACTGGTTCTGTAGGGTTTGATGATTTCGAATGGGGCGTAACATTGTTCTCAGATGACGTATTACAATTCAAAAAAATTGTATACGAAATGCGCTTTGATGAAACAACAGCACGATACGGTGAATTCGGTAGTTTCTTTGTAGGACATATTATTAACACAAACGAATTCGATCAATTCTTTGCGATTTCTTAATACATTGGTACGTTTATAAATTAATAAAAAAATTCCAAGCTTATCGGTTTAAGCTTGGAATTTTTCGTTTATCTTCAGTATATTCCCGTATACATAAGACGTGATTTGGTAAATAGTTGAAATCTGTATGTTTAAACTTATATATATGTGCTAATGTATTATCAATAACAAAGTACACTTTGCTCATAGCAAAGTGTACCCGAGTAGTCTTCCTTGGGAGAACTTTAACTACTATCACTACATATAAACGTTAACCTCAATAGAAATTATACAGTCGCTACTCTATACAATTTTTGTAATGGTTAACTAATATTATTTTAACCTATTTGAAATATTTGAAACATATTTTTGTCGAATTTTTTTCAATAATTTTTCCTTTTTATACTTCAAGAGAATTTTAACTACTAAAAATTCCGATGATTATTATTACAATAGTATCAAATATTAGTTTTTTAAAATCAATAACAACTTATCAAAAAGCTCATGTGGTTATTTTATAGTGTATAAACTATAATGAGTATTAAATTCTTATAAACAATGGTGATGAAATGGACATAAATTCAGAAGAATACAAACAAGAGGTACTTATCAAAGACGTTGTCATGCTTGCTGCTCGCATACTATTAGAATCTGGTGCAGAAGGTACGCGTGTAGAAGATACCATGACACGTATTGCAAAAAAACTTGGTTACAGTGAAAGTAACAGCTTTGTTACAAACACTGTCATCCAGTTTACGTTACATTCGGAATCGTTTCCTAGAATATTTAGAATTACCTCTCGAGATACAAACTTAATAAAAATTTCGCAAGCTAATAAAATTTCGCGTCAAATTACAAATAATGAAATTTCTTTAGCCGAAGCAAAAACGCAACTTGAAAAAATATATGTTGCTAAGCGTGACAGCAGTCTTCCCTTTAAAGGTTTTGCTGCAGCAATGATTGCAATGAGTTTCTTATATTTACAAGGTGGTAGATTGATTGATGTTTTAACTGCGATATTAGCAGGTAGTCTAGGATACCTAGTCACTGAGATTTTAGATCGTAAGTTACACGCACAGTTTATCCCAGAATTCATTGGTTCATTAGTTATTGGGATTATCGCCGTTATTGGACATACACTTATTCCAACAGGTGACTTGGCAACTATTATCATTGCGGCAGTCATGCCTATTGTTCCTGGTGTATTAATAACAAACGCAATACAAGATTTATTTGGTGGACACATGTTGATGTTCACAACGAAATCATTAGAAGCATTGGTTACTGCGTTTGGCATCGGTGCTGGCGTTGGTAGCGTATTAATTTTAGTATAGGAGTATCAGACTATGTTTTGGATCTTAAACTTTATCTTTAGCTTTTTAGCTTCAATGTTCTTCTGCGTCATTTTTGATGCACCTAGAAAATTATATCTATCATGTGGTTTCGTTGGTACATGTGGATGGATGGTTTACACCTTATTCTTCAACGGCTTTAATGTGCACACTATATACTCTAGTTTCTTTGGTAGTTTAGCATTAGGCTTGTTAAGTCATTATATGGCTCGTAAACAAAAAGAACCTGCCATCATTTTTATGGTAACGGGTATCATTCCATTAGTACCAGGTGGATTAGCATACGATGCTACAAAAAATTTAGTCTTATTAAATTTCAGCACAGCAATAAATACAATGTTAGAAGTAACACTTATTGCAGGAGCCATCGCATTAGGTTTATTATTCGCCGACCAAATTTCCAAATTAATTGTTTCTGGGTTCGTGAAATCTTTTAAACGATTATAAATATTGTTAGAAATGGCTCAGCCCAAACTCTTAGCAATTATATATAAGGTTCAGCTGCCTCGTCTTAAATGTCAATTTATAATACAAAAAATCGCACGATACGCCTCCGAATGAAGAAGGTATATTGTGCGATTCTTTTATTATTTAGTTTTTTCTTTTTCAGGTTCTTCAATCATATCATCAACTTCATTTTCACTTCTATTTAAAATCAAGCGACTTAATTCATCATTATCCATATTTTTCAATTTAGGATATCGAATCACAAAGAATATTAAACCGATGATTAACCATCCAAGTAATGCAATATAAGACGGTGCAGTCAGTGCTGCAGGAGAACCTGGCACTAATAACAACGCTAAGAAAATGAATGATACAAATGAGCCGATAATAGCAAACGTTTTGTAAACCGGTGCATACGTATTACTTTGTTTGTTATAACTGAATAATTTCGCTGCAGACAAACATGTAATAAAGTAGGCAATGGATACACCTGTAGATGACATATCTACAATCCAAGTCAATGCAGTTCTTCCTAGCCAAGGTGCAATTAACGACACACCTACTAGGAATATGATTGCGACATATGGTGTTTTGTATTTACTATGTAATTTACTAAACATTGTTGGCATAATACCTGAACGTCCCATAGAAAATAACAAGCGACTTGAACTCATCAAGAATCCATTTAAACCAGTAAATATACCCATCATAATTGCAATTGCTAATACACCTAATCCAATATAACCAAATGCTGTTTGTGTAACAGCACCTGTTAACCACAACTGCCCATTTAAACTTTGATGACTTGTTGATAACCAACCAGTGTATAAAATCATGACAACATAAGTTAATGATGCTGCTAATAAACTGTACACGATAAGCTTAAATGTCTTGTTTGGTGCAAAGTTAAACTCTTCTGCTGTTTGTGGAATATTATCAAATCCAACATATGCCCATGGTGCCACGGATACAACAACCACAATAGACACTAACCATCCTTTGCTAGGTTCAGCTAACGGTTGTAAATTTTCAAGTGCAAAATTATTACCAAAGAATGAACCAAAGAACATCAATAATACGACGATTACCATCGCCACACAGAAATAATATTGTAATGATCCAGATACACTTGCGCCACGAATCGTTACTAGCATGAATACAAGTAGTAATACGGTCGCAATAATGATTTCCGTAATATAAACGTCCCAGCCCGCAATGGTGTATAGTTTCCCATTATTTAAGACATCTGGCAATAAGAATTTAACTAGTAAACTGAATGCGGTCGCATTTAAAGCAACGACACAGACATAACCAAAAGTTAAAAACCATGATGAGAAGAAACTCACATATCTGCCGAAACTTAAGAAACTAAAGGCAAACGCGCCCCCTGATACTGGAAATCTCTCTACTAATGCGCCATAACTAACCGCAATTAATATCATTAATAATGCACCAATAACTATACCAATTGATGCTGCAATCGGACCTGACTGCTTAATCCAGTCTCCTGGTAAGATGAATGCGCCCCATCCGATACATGAACCATATGCAATCGCCCATACAAACTTTTCAGATAGGTTTTGTTTTAAATCGCCTCTATCTATTTGCTTATTCTTTTTTTCCATAAATAAAAACTCACCTCGAAGGTATTCTATACCCAAAAGATGAGTTTGTAACTCTTTTTCTTGATTATTTTTATTAAAAATTTAATGTTTAGTTACATAGGTAATCTAAAGTTTTAAAATTTAACCAGCAAATTTGAATGTCGCAATGATTAACATTATCCATCCAATGATGAACAATACGCCACCAATTGGCGTAATCGCACCTAAAACTTTAATTTGAGTTAATACTAAAATATATAATGATCCACTAAAGAAAATAATACCAGCAAATATTAACCAGCCAGCCCAGTTAACATTGATTGAAGTTGTACCACTAATTACACCTATAATTAATAATGCTAAGCCATGGTACATTTGATACGTCGTTGCTTTTTCCCATACTGATAAATAGTGATCACTTATTTTTCCTTGTAAACCATGCGCACCAAATGCACCTGTTCCGACAGCCATCATCGCGTTTAATGCACCTAAAATAATAAATAATTTCATTGCTACCTCTCCTTATATAATTCAGTATTAATAAATGTTTAAATCCGAACACTCGAATAAAAGTATATGCGTCTTGATTATTAACCTACATACTTAACAAGCTATTAAGTAATTATGTTTCATTGTTGCTTTTTAAAAATCAAATATGGATTCACCATTGCCAATGTCATCATCTGTCGCTAATCTTTGTTGTTGGTTTGAAGGTTGTGAATATGACTTATTATGATGATGTGCTGAATGCGTATTTACTTTACCACCCATCGCTTCAATTTCAGCAGCTGTCACTTGATGAGTTGGCTGCGTTATTTGTGATTGTGGCATTTGATTATGGTTAGCAATACGACGATTCATTTGTTGTTCACCAATATGTGGTGTATTTGATGTTGAAGCATATAAAGATGTTAATATATGTATGGCATACATATGTTTTTCAAAGTCATGGTCATGCTGTGCCTGCTCTGCTTGTACTAATTCTTGCTCAATTCGTGCTATTAAAGTTTCTCTATTCAACATCTACGCCTCACTTTCACACCAATTAATTGGTGATTTTCCTACTGACTCTAAATAGGCATTCGCTTTGGAATACGGTTTTGATCCAAAGAATCCTCTATATGCAGACAGTGGACTAGGATGCACTGATTTTATAATACAATGTTTAGATGTATCGATAAGCTTTATTTTTTGCTGTGCAGGTTTCCCCCACAAAATAAAGACAACATGTTCTTTATAATCAGACACTGCTTTAATAATTTCATCAGTAAATGTTTCCCAACCAATATCACGATGAGAATTTGCTTCACCCTGTCTTACGGTTAAAACTGTATTCAATAACAAGACGCCTTCTCTTGCCCAATCTTGTAAATGCGGTGTTTGTCTAACGCATCCAATATCATCTGCTAATTCTTTATACATATTACGTAAAGATGGAGGGAATTTTGCGTTAGGTTGCACTGAAAATGCTAATCCATGTGCTTGGTTTGGACCATGATACGGGTCTTGTCCTAATATAACAACTTTGATATTTTCAAACGGTGTTAAATCAAACGCTTGATATATATTTTCCCTATCAGGGTATACGATTGCAGTCGAATATTCTTTTTCTAAAAAATCATGCATAGCTTTAAAGTCATGTTTCGTTGTTATGTCATGAAAAATTTGCGACCATTCCATTCAATCTCACCTCAGGACATATTTTAACATATCACACT